>JAPOUU010000106.1 GCA_026708505.1 Hyphomicrobiales bacterium
GCGTCCTGACCGGTTGCCGTGGAATCGGTGCCCTCGGCGCGGGATGCCTGACCTGTTGCGGTTGCACGTTCGCCGGTTGCCTGCGCGTCCTCACCTAGCGCGGTGGTGTCGGCCTTGTTGGCGAGGGCGTCCTTACCGACGGCGGTTGCATCCTCGGCGGTGGCTTGCGCGCTTTGTCCGAGGGCGGTGGTGTCGTCCTCGGTCGCGCGTGCGGCCTGACCTGTCGCGGTGGCGTTTGTTCCCGTTGCCTGCGTGTCTTGTCCGAGGGCGGTTGCGTTGATTTTGGATTCATCCTCGGTGGTATCGGGGTCGTCTGCGACTCCCGCAACGGATCTTTCTCCGATGGCGATGGTGTTCTCTGCAACGGCTTGCGCGCCGTTTCCGAGTGCGATGCTTCTGTCGCCCGAAGCGCGTGCGCTTGTTTCGGAGCCTTCCTCTCCGCCTTTTCCACCGATGGCGATGGAACTCTGTCCGGAAGCTTCCGCGGCCTCGCCGAGCGCCGAAGCATTGTCGCCTGTTGCGCGGGATGCTTGACCGACTGCGGTCGTGCCTTCCTTGGTGGCCTGCGCGTCCTGACCGGTTGCCGTGGAGCGGTCGCCGGTTGCCTGCGCGGCTTGTCCCGTTGCCGTGGAACTGAGGCCTGTTGCACGGGCGGCCTGACCTGTCGCGGTTGCGCCCTCTTCCGTCGCCCATGCATCTTGTCCCGTTGCCGTGGCGTCGGCTTGGGTCGCGCGCGATGCCTGACCCGTTGCGGTTGCGCGCTCGCCGGTCGCCTCCGCGTCTTCACCCAGCGCGGTGGCGTCCTCCTTGTTGGCGAGCGCGTCTCTACCGACGGCGGTTGCATCCTCCGCGGTGGCTTGCGCGTTTTGTCCTACGGCGGTGGTGTCGGTCTCGGTCGCGCGGGAGGCCTGACCTGTTGCGGTTGAGCGCGCACCGGTTGCCTGCGCGTCCTGACCGCCTGCCGTGGAACTGAGGCCTGTTGCACGGGATGCCTGACCTGTTGCGGTTGCGCGTGCGCCGGTTGCCTGGGCGTCTTCACCCAGCGCGGTGGCATCGGCCTTGTTGGCGAGCGCGTCCTTACCGACGGCGGTTGCATCCTCGGCGGTGGCTTGCGCATTCTGTCCGAAAGCCGAAGTGTCGTCCTCGGTCGCGCGGGATGCCTGACCTGTCGCGGTTGAATCCGTTCCTGTTGCCTGTGCGTTTTGACCGACGGCGGTTGCGTCCTCCGCGGTGGCTTGTGCGCTTTGTCCGAAAGCCGCGGTGTTGTCTTCGGTCGCCTGTGCGGCCTGACCTGTTGCGGTCGAGTCTTGGCCCGTGGCTCGTGCGTTTTGTCCTGTCGCGGTTGCGTTGTTTTTGCTCTCATCCTCTGTGGTATCGGGGTCGTCCTCGACACCCGCAACGGCTCCTTGTCCCGTTGCCGTGGACTGGTCTCCGACTGCCTGCGCGGACTGTCCGAGAGCGGTTGACCTGAGTTTGTTTGCGGTTGAGAAATGTCCCAGCGCGGTGGAGTCGTCTCCGGCGGTTTGCGCGCCGACACCGACGACAGTGTTTCTGTCTCCGCCCGCGGTTGTGGATTGGTCGTTTCCGTCCGCGTCCTGCGTCGTGCCTCCGATCGCGACGGAGTCGGTGGTTTCGGAGCGGGTGCCTGTTCCAACGGCAACGGCGTTCTGGCCCGTGGCCCGGCTGTCTTGTCCGATGGCGATTGCATTGGTTTTGTCATCGTCAGTGGCGAAGGTGCCGTTTCTGTCTCCCGCTTCGGCCCTTTCCCCGATGGCGATGGTGTTTTCCGCGAGGGCTGCCGCGCCGTTTCCGAGCGCAACGGCTTTTCGACCCCAGGCTTGCGCGGCTGTTCCCGCGCCGAATACGAGTTCGTCTCTTTCGCTTTCTCCGCCGATGGCAACGGACTTTTCTCCAAAAGCGAGTGTGCCTGTGCCGAGTGCCGTGGCATCGGTGCCACTTGCACCGGCACGCGCACCAACGGCGGTGGAGCCTTCGTTAGCGGCGGTGGCGTCTTTACCGACAGCGGTTGTCTCGTCCTCCCCGGCTTGTGCGCCCCGCCCGAGGGCGGTTGAGTCTTGCCCTGTAGCGCTTGCTCTTTTTCCGAGAGCCGTGGTGTTGGTCGAAGTCGCGCGCGAGTCCTGACCTACTGCGGTTGAATCTGTGCCGCTCGCTCTTGATTCTTGTCCAATCGCCGTGGCGTTGTCTCTATGTGCCCACGAATCCTCACCGACGGAGGTGCTGTTGTTACCCTGTCCGAAGGAACGTTTACCAATGGCGGTTGAGTTTTCCCCGAAGGCGAATGAGTCTTGTCCGACGGCCGTGCTGTCGACTCCTTGTGCGCGGGAAAACTGACCTGTAGCGGTTCCGTTTTCGCCTGTTGCCCGCGAGTCCTGACCGGTTGCCGTGGCATTTTTCCCGGTCGCACGCGAGGCCTGTCCCGTCGCGGTTGAGTTTTCGCCTGTTGCTTGCGCGTCTTGCCCGACAGCGGTCGATTTGAGTTTGTTTGCAGTTGCGAATTGTCCGATGGCGGTGGAGTCTGCTCCGTCGGTTTGCGCGCCGACTCCAACGGCCGTGTTTCTCTCTCCGCTCGCGCTCGTAGAACGCTCATTTCCGTCCGCGTCCGTTCCTACTCCTCCGACTACAAGGGCGTTGTCGCTTGTAGCGCTGGCTTCCCGTCCGATGGCGATGGCGTCCTGGCCCGTGGCCTGCGCGCCTTTTCCGATGGCGATTCCGCCGGTTTTGCTTTCATCCTCGGTGGTATCGGGGTCGTCTGCGACTCCCGCAACGGTTCCCTTACCGATGGCGACGGTGTCATCCGCGAGAGCTCGTGCGCCTTGTCCGAGCGACGTGGAACTGTCGCCCCTCGCCTCGGCTGTTTGACCGACAGCGGTTGCATCGTCCTCGGTGGCATGCGCGTTTCGTCCCAACGCGGTCGCGCGCTCGCCGGTTGCCTGCGTGCCCACACCGAGGGCGGTGGTGTCTACCTCGGAGGCGGCGGCGTCTTTACCGATGGCGGTTGAGTCAATCCCGGTTGCTTGCGAGTTTTGTCCGACGGCCGTGGTATTGATCTTGGTCGCTTGCGACAGCTGCCCCAGCGCGGTTGCACCTTCTCCTATTGCCTGCGAGTCGTCTCCCACCGCCGTGGAGGAGACGCCTGTTGCCTGGGCTGTATTTCCTACCGCGGTTGAGTCTTCCCCCGATGACGTAGCGTCCAGTCCCAGCGCGGTTGAATCGCGCCCCGATGCCGTGGATAAATTTTTCGATAGCTCGAGCGAACTTAGCGATGTATGTCCAATGAGTTCTATTTGCACGTCAGGCCCGGACGCATCATGCCGGGCGACTTCGGGAGGCTCGGTCGTATCGTCCGGCTCTTGCTCCTCCCGCTCTTCCCGCTGCTGCGACCGTTGCGCTGTCGGCGCGGTTGCAAAAGCACCGCCGGGGCTGCGACTCGATGAAGATTGCGCGACGACGATGGGGGAATTTCCGATCCGGTTTTCCAGCCTCACGGGGGGCTCGTTGCGTTCAACGGGAGCCGAAAGCAACCGGGTCGGCAGTCGTACGCCGGTGCTCTCAACGGCCCTGACGAAGCCTTCGCCCGGAAGGCTCCGGCCCGAGCTTACGGTCAATGCATTCGTGCCGGACAGAACGTTGGTTTGCGCGGCGGCATCACCGAGACCAACTATCGTCATCGAGCAGGCGACAAATACCGAGAATCTCACGATTTGTTTCATGAATAATCCCTTGACGCTGGCACTACTCGTTTCGACGGCACATTTGGAAATCCCACTTTTCACTACTCTCAAATCCGAGCCGGGAGTTATGCGTTCCCGCCTATATTTCTTGATTCGCACCCCTCTCCCCCCTTACGCCTCAAGCACCCAAAATACACCGCCGATGCTTTTGACATCGGTGCTTCCGAGTACTGGTTGCGTGCTGGGACGCGGTTGCAACAGGTTGCCGAGAAGTCTGCCATAATTTTTTCGGGAATGCTAGCCTTTTTGCACAAGTTTCGTAAAAATTCCCCGAGCCGCAAAAGAGCCCGATTAAGCCGCATTATGGCATAAAAATCCTTCCCAAAAGTGATTTTCATGCGTATATCTTGTGGTATGGACACCAAGGACATCAAGCAAGAGGTCGTTGAGAGCCTCAAAACCGCTCGCACAGCGAGCGATATCGAGGAAATTCGCATCCGCGAGATGGGCAAAAACGGGCGCATTTCGGGGCTTTTGAAAAGCCTCGGGGATCTTCCCCCGGAGGAGCGCAAAACCGCCGGCAAGCAATACAATATCCTCAAAACCGAGGTGGAGGGGGCTATTGAGGAGTATGCGGCGGCCGTCCGTCTCAAGGCCCGAGACGCCGAGATTTCGCGCAATACGGTCGATATTTCCCTGCCGGTGGCGGCGGGAATGGCTTCAAGGGGGCGGATTCACCCGCTTTCCGAGGTCGGCGACGAACTTCTGGCGATATTCGCCTCAATGGGATTCGGCGTGGAGCAGGGGCCCGACATTGAGAGCGAATATTACAATTTTGAAGCGTTGAATATTGCAGATTCGCACCCCGCCCGCGACATGCACGATACTTTCTACCTCCCCGAAAACAAGGGACTCCTGCGCACGCACACTTCGCCGGTTCAGATACGGGCGATGGAACGCCTGGAGCCGCCTTTTCGCTTTGTTGCGCCCGGGCGAACCTACCGGCGCGATTCCGACCAGACCCATACGCCGATGTTCCACCAGATTGAAGGAATGGCGGTGGGCCCGGACATCCACCTCGGCCATCTCAAATGGACGTTGCAGCATTTTCTCGAGACTTTCTTCGAGACGAAAGTCGAAACGCGGTTTCGTCCGAGCTATTTCCCCTTCACCGAACCCTCCCTCGAAGTCGATGTTCGATGCGAGCGCGCCGAAGGGGAGATCCGAATCGGAACGGGCGCGGATTGGCTCGAGGTTCTCGGCTGCGGCATGGTCCACCCCAAGGTTCTCGGCAATTGCAAAATCAACCCGGACGCTTTCCAGGGTTTTGCCTTCGGCGCGGGAATCGATCGTCTTGCGATGTTGAAGTACGGCATTCCCGATCTCCGTTCTTTCTTCGATGGAGACGCCCGCTGGATTCAACACTATGGTTTTGTGCCGCTTCACGCGCCCACCCTTGAGGGAGGTCTCGCGCCGTGAAGTTCACCCGTTCGTGGCTCGACGACCATCTGGACACCGACGCCGACAACAACACGCTCGCCGAACATCTCACCCGCCTCGGACTCGAGATCGAGGGGTTGCAGGACAACGCCCGGGAGTTGCGCGCTTTCACCGTCGCCCATGTTCTTGAAGCCAAGCCGCACCCCAACGCCGACTCGTTAAAACTTTGCCGGGTTCAAACGGGAGAAGGGGAAGTGCAAATTGTCTGCGGAGCGCCGAATGCGCGCACGGGCATGCGCGGCGTGTTCGCGCCGCCGGGAACCGTCATTCCCGCAACCGGAAAGACCCTGGCCCCGGCAAGTATTCGCGGGGTCGAGTCCAACGGAATGCTCTGTTCCGAGTTCGAACTCGGACTTTCCGATGATCACGATGCCATTATCGAAGTGGACGAAGACGTGCCGCCGGGCAAAAGTTTTGCCGAGACCGCCGGCTTGGACGACGTGCTCTTTCACATCAACCTCACGCCCAACCGTCCCGACTGCCTGGGCGTGCGCGGCATCGCCCGGGACCTCGCCGCGGCGCAAATCGGAAAACTCAAGCCCGACACCGTCCAAGCGCCGAAAGATTCGTTCGATTGTCCCGTCCGCATCGAGCTGGAATTTCCAAAAGAGCATGCTTCGGCCTGTTCCTTGTTTGTCGCGCGTTATGTTCGCGGGGTGGCAAACCGGGCTTCGCCGCCGTGGCTGCGGCAGCGGCTGATTGCAATCGGGCTGCGTCCCATTGACGCCCTCGTCGACATCACCAACTACATCGCCTTCGATCGCGCCAGGCCGCTTCATGTTTACGACGCCGACAAGCTTGCCGGATCCGTCCGGGCGCGTCTCGGCCGGAAGGGCGAGCGCTTTGATGCTCTGGATGGTAAAAACTACGAGGTCGACGAAGACATGTGCGTCATCGCCGACGACAACGGCGTATTGGGACTGGGCGGAATTATCGGCGGCGAGAGTTCCGCCATTGATGCAAACTCCACAAACGTCCTCATTGAGAGCGCCTACTTCGATCCCGCGCGAATCCACAGGACCGGCCGGCGTCTCGCCATTGCATCGGATGCGCGCCACCGATTCGAGCGCGGCGTCGATCCGGCTTTCGTTTCCACCGGCTGCGATCTCGGCGCGAACATGATTCTCTCGCTTTGCGGCGGGGAAGTCAGCGCAAGCACGCAAGCCGGCAAGGCCGCCCCCGCGCCCAAGCCTGTCACGCTTCCCCGCGGCGAATGCAAGCGCATCACCGGGCGGGATTATCCCCGGGGGAAAATCGTCGGGACGCTCAAGGCGCTGGGCTTTGACGTCCAAAAGGAAAAAGGGGAGGGCAAGGACATCGTCGCGACGCCCCCGAGCCACCGCGTGGACATCCGCGCCCGGGAGGATTTGGTCGAGGAGGTTTTGCGCATTGACGGCGTGGATAACATCGAAGCAACGCCGTTGCCGCGGCAGGATTCGGCGCGTCCCGTTCTCACGCAGCAGCAAAAGCGCTTGCGACTGATTCGCCGCGCCTTGTCCGAGCGCGGAATGATGGAAGCGGTGCTGTGGTCCTTCATCGACTCCGAAGACGCCGCCCGCTTTCAGGAGTCCGGCGGCGAGAGCCTGCCGCTCGCCAACCCCATCTCTTCCGCCATGGGCACCATGCGGCCGGGGCTGCTTCCGGGACTCGTGCGTGCCGTCCAGCGCAATCTCGATCGTGGCGTCGATAACATCGCTCTCTTCGAGACCGGTTTCGGCTATCTCGGACTCGGGGCCGATGCGCAGCGTTTTTGCGTGGCGGGAGTTCGTTGCGGCCTTGTCGGCGGAGGCGGGCATGGCCGGCATTGGCGCGAGAATGCAAACGCCGCGGATGTCTTCGATGCGAAAGCGGACGCATGGAGCGTTCTGCAAGCTCTCGGAGCGCCCATGGAAAAACTTCGCTGCGAATCCGCCGCGCCGTCCTGGTACCACCCGGGACGTTCGGGCGTGCTGTCCCTGAACCCGAAACACCAACTCGCCCGTTTCGGCGAGCTCCATCCGGCATTGCTGGAGGAAATGGGATTGTCGGGCGTGGTGACGGCGTTCGAGATTTTCGCCGATGTTCTGCCGTCCATGTCGCGCAAACGCGGCGCGCTCAAACTTTCGGATCTGCCCCTCGTGCGCAGAGACTTCGCCTTCGTCGTCGAACAGGACGTCCGGGCGCAAGACTTGCTCCGCGCCGTTCAAGCACTCGACAAGAACGCCCTTGCCGTAGCCGCCATCGACAATGTGCGCCTGTTCGATGTTTTTACAGGCGGGGAACTCAAGGACACGCAAAAATCGCTCGCCATCGAAGTCGTTTTCCGTCCGAAGGAGCGGACACTACGCGACGAGGAAATCAAAACACTCTGCGACAAGGTCGTTGCCGCAGCCGGCGCATCCGTGGGAGGCGTGCTGCGGGGAGTGTAAGCGTCAGGCGATGGCGCGCATCGGTTCGACCTTTTCTTCCTCGACCGGATCACGCAACGCATATCCCCGGCCCCAGACCGTATCGATGTAGCTGTCGCCGCCGGTGGCCGCCGCGATCTTCTTGCGCAGTTTGCAGATGAACACATCGATGATCTTCAACTCGGGCTCGTCCATCCCGCCGTAGAGATAGTTCAAGAACATGTCCTTCGTCATCGTTGTGCCCTTGCGTATCGACAGCAGTTCCAGCATCTGGAACTCCTTGCCGGTCAGGCGGATTTGCCTGCCCTCGACCGAAGCGGTTTTGGCGTCCATGTTGACCTCGAGGAGTCCGGTGCGGATGATCGATTCGGCGTGTCCCGTCGAACGTCTCACGATTGCGTAAATGCGGGCGATTAATTCCGCCTTGTGGAACGGCTTCGTCATATAGTCGTCCGCGCCGATGCTCAGGCACTTCACTTTGTCGTTCACACCGCTCACTCCCGACAGCACCAACACCGGCGTGACGATCTTGTTGCGTCGCAAGGTTTTCAGGACTTCTTCGCCGTTGATGTCGGGAAGGTTCAGATCCAGGAGGATGAGATCGTATTCGTACAGTTTTCCAAGGTCGATGCCTTCTTCGCCCAGGCGGGTCGTGTGCAGGTGAACGCCTTCCGACTTCAGCATCAGCTCAACGCTACGAGCCGTTTCCGGATTGTCTTCAATGAATAAAATGCGCATGGGATTCCTTTCCGTGTAAAGTTGCGAATTCTCGCCGTCAGGGTTTACTCTGATTAACAATACTTACAAAAAGGTGAACGATGCCTATTTTGGACTTTATTGCGCTAATGTAAAGTTAACCTTTTGTCATTACAGTCGTGACAGAAAGCATTTTGGTGCGGCATGGTGTTTTGGAGCGCAAAAAATGAGAAGCAATATCAAGGTCGAATCCATGCGGACGGAGCTGTCCCGGGCCCGTATGTTCGCAAAAACCCTGGAAGACGCCGTGCGGGAAATGGCGTCACAGCGCGGGTCTGTCGCACGGACGCGCAATCACGGGCGCGCGCGGGAGAACCTGGGGGCATCCATTTTGATGCTGCAGGGGCGCTTGCAGGAGGTGCGGGCGCGCGCCGAAAAAATCACGCAGGAACTCCAAAGATTCGAGCGTTTTTGAAGATTAATTTTCATTCACATTAACGCTTGTTCATATTAGTATAGGCGAATCATGCCTTCTTTTGACATTGTCTCACGGGTGGAACTTAGCGAGGTCGATAATGCGCTCAGCAACGTTGCGCGCGAAATCACCCAGCGCTACGACTTCAAAGGCGCGAAATGTTCCATCGAGCGACGCGAGGGCGAACTTGTCCTGCTTGCGGACGACGAGTTGAAACTCCGGCAATTGCGGGAAATGCTGCAGGGGCATCTTGCACGCCGGGGAATCGAGGTGGGCGCGCTGGATTATCGTAATTTCGAGCGCGCCGCGGGACAGTCGGTCAGACAGCACGCGGCCCTGCGCCAGGGAGTCGACCGCGAAACCGGAAAAAAGATCATGGCCGGCATCAAGTCCAGCAAGTTGAAAGTGAAGGCGTCCTCGCGCGGAGAGGAAATCCGCGTCGAGGGAAAAAAGCGCGACGACCTGCAGAATGTCATCGAGTTGGTTAAAGAGATGTCGCTGGAATTGCCGCTGCAGTATGTCAACTTCCGCGACTGATTTGCACGGCTAGCGTCCGCGCCAAACCGGATCGCGTTTTTCGGCAAAAGCGCGAAAGCCTTCCATCTGGTCTTCGCTGTCGTAAAGGCGGTCGACCGTGTCCCATTGGCGCCGGGCAATCCGGTTCATTGCATCCCCGAACGACATTGATTCGCTTTCCCGCATCACTTCTTTAATCGCGGCAAACACCAGCGGCGGCCCGCTTGCCAGCAGTTGCGCAATCTCGCGGACGCGCTCCATCAACTTGTCGGCCGGCAGCACCTCGTTCACCAAGCCCCAGCGCTCGGCCTCGTTAACGTCCATCCAGCGGCCCGTCAGCAGCAGGTCCATCGCAATATGATAGGGAATGCGTCTCGGCAGGCGAATCGTTGCCGCGTCCGCGAGCGTTCCCGCACGTATCTCCGGCAGTGCAAAACTGCTGTGCTCGGCCGCGTAAATCAGATCGGTCGACAGGGCCAATTCGAAGCCCCCGCCGACCGCCATGCCGCTCACCGCCGCTATCACCGGCTTGTTCAGGCCGCGCAACTCCTGCAGGCCGCCGAATCCGCCAACGCCGTAGTCGCCGTCCACCGCATCGCCCGCCGCGGCCGCCTTCAAATCCCATCCCGCCGAGAAAAACTTCTCCCCCGCGCTCGACAATATCGCAACGCGCAAGTCGGAGTCGTCACGAAAGTCCCGGAAGACTTCCCCCAGCATCCGGCTCGTCGCCAAATCAATCGCGTTCGCCTTGGGGCGATCAAGAACAACCTCCAATATCGCGCCCTCGCGCTTTGTGCTTACCACTTCACTCATGCTTCCTCCGTTTCCATTTGCTTATGGACGCGCACGAGCGCATCCGCTACGACCACGCCGCCGCCTTCGGCGCGGACCAATAAAGGGTTGATGTCCAACTCGGCGAGGCCGTCCCGGTGCTCCCGCGCGAACGCCTGCAACGCCATCGCCGCATCAATGATAGCATCGATATCGGCACGTTTGCCTCCGCGGGCGCCTTGCAGCATCGGCCGCATTCGCAGGCCGTCCAGGGCTTCGGCGATGTCTTCGCGCCGTGCCGGCAGCAATACGAGGCGCGTGTCCGCGAGCATCTCCGTCCAGATGCCTCCCGCGCCGATGCTCATCACCTGGCCGTAGTCCGGGTCCGCAAGAATGCCGAGGATCATTTCCGCGACAACATCTTCCACCATCTGCTCAACCAGTACGCCTTCGCCAAGCGGCAGGAGCGCTTCGACGGTCTCCTCGAGTTCCGCGGTGTTGCGGATATTAAGGCGCACGGCTTGATGTTCACTCTTGTGCGCCAGGCCCAGCGCCTTTGCAACAACGGGATAACCGAGTCTTTCCGCCGCCGCGCGCGCATCCTTAACACCGGTCAGTTTTTCCGCTTTGGGCACCGGGAGGGCGAACTTCTTCAACAAGCGCTTGGTGTCCCATTCATCAAGGAGGACCGCTTCGCCGGAGAGCGGCGCAGGCGCCCGTATGTCTTCGGGGAAGGGCTTGCGCCATGCTTGCGTGATGCGTGCGGCGGCATCAATCGCCGTCAGCGCGTCCTCGATTCCGCATAAAGGCGCGATTCCCCTTTCGATAAGGTCGAGCGCGTGATGCTCAAGCATGTTCTCGTGGAGGGTTGCGACAACCGCGCACGGAGCTTTCGTTGCGGCGGATGCATCCTGGAGCGCCCGCACGGCGGGCATCCAGTTGGCATCCACGCAGCGTTGGGGATGCGGAAAATCCATCACCAGCAACGAGAGGTCGAAGTGATTCTCCAGCATGGCGGTGAAGGTCGCGCACAGGCGCTCCTCCTTTCCCCAGTCGAAAGTGTGGTAATCGAGGGGGTTGGCGACGTGGACAATCGGATGGGTCGTGGCTTTGACGCGCTCGATTGCGTTTGCATCAAGCGCGGGAAAGTTGAGCCCGTGTTTGAGGGCGGCATCGCCCATCAGGGCCGCTTCGCCGCCCGAACAGCTGAGCGAGCAGATGTCCCTGCCATTGAGAGCGCCGTGAACGTGCAGAAGTTTGAGCGTTTCCAGCATTGAGGGCAGCGAGGGCAGCAGGGGGATTCCGATTTTTTCGAAGAAAGCCTCGACGATGTGGTGTTCTCCGGTCAGGGAGGCGGTGTGCGAAAGTTTCGCCACGCGCGCCTGTTCCGACTTTCCCACCGTGATGGCGGCGACGGGAATGTTTCCCTCGCGCGCTTTGCGTGCGAGGCGTGCGAGTTTGCCGGCATCGGGAATGCCTTCGACATGAAGCCCGATGGCGGTGATGCGCTTGTCGTCCAGAAGGGCTTCGGCGATGTCGCAAAAGTCGATCTGTATCTGGTTGCCCAGCGTGGCGACATACGCAAACGGGGTGCCCCGGCGCTGCATCGTCATGTTCATCGCAACGTTGGAAGATTGGCACAACAGCGCGACCCCGCGTTCGAGTCTCTCGCCGCCCTGCTGGTCGGGCCAGCACAGAGCCCCGTCGAGATAATTGATGAGACCGTAGCAATTGGGCCCGATGAGAGGCATATCCCCGGCGGCGTCCAGAAGCGCCTGCGTGAGCGATGCGCCTTTGTCGTCGCCCATCTCGTTGAAACCGGAGGCATACGAAATGACACCGCCCGCGCCCATGTCGGCGAGCGTTTTGACCACGCCGACGGTCGCTTCGCGATTGACCCCAACCCAGCTGACATCGGGAGGAGAGGGGAGGTCGGCGACATCCTTGATGCATTGGACGCCCTGGTCTTCCTGTTTTTCCGGATGGACCCGCCAGATATCCCCTTCAAATCCGAGCAGGCGGCACTGCCGCAGCGCTTCGGAAGCCTCGGCGCCGCCGATCAGGGCGACGGAGCGGGGTCGAAGCAGCCGGGAGAGGTCGCGCTTGCGCATTGCTCACGAGCCGAGCGGACGCAACAAGTCGCGGCTGATGATGTGGCGCTGGATTTCGGAGGTGCCTTCCCAGATGCGCTCGACACGGGCGTCGCGCCAGAAGCGCGTAAGGGGAAGATCGTCCATCAACCCCATGCCGCCGTGGATTTGAATCGCGGCGTCCGTGACCTTCGCGAGCATCTCGGTTGCAAAGAGTTTGGCCGATGCGATTTCGCGGTTGCACGGAAGTTCGTTCTCGAGCCGCCAGGCGGCGTTGAGGGTGAGCCAGTCGGCGGCATCGATTTCGGTGACGAGATCGGCGAGTTGAAACGAGACGCCCTGGAACTTGCCGATGGTCTGGCCGAATTGCTCGCGTTGGGATGCATAGTTGAGGGCGATGTCGAAGGCGCGGCGGGCGCGCCCGACCGCCATCGCGGCAACCGTGATGCGTGTTGCGAACAGCCATTCGTTGGCGAGTTCAAGTCCGCGGTCGGCTTCGCCTAGAATTTGCCCGCCGGGGAGACGGCAGTCATCGAAGGTGAGTATGCAATTATGATAACCGCGATGGGACACGGAATTATATCCCGGCCGGATGTGAAAGCCCGGCGTGTCGCGGTCAACGAGGAAACAGGTGATGGTTTTGCGCTTGCCTCTCGGCGAGTCCTCTTCGCCGGTCGCGACAAACACGATGATGAAGTCGGCGATGTCGGCGTGGCTGATGAAGTGCTTTGATCCGTTGAGAATCCAGTCGCCGTTTTTTTGTTGTGCGGAGCATTTCATCGAGCGGATGTCGGATCCTGCAGAAGGCTCAGTCATGGCAAGGGCATCGAATTTATCGCCGCGCGCCGCGGGGAGGAGGTATTTATCGCGTTGGTCGTTGTTGCAAGCCATGAGGATGCCCGAGGGCCGCCCCCAAAACACTGTGAGCGCCATGGACGCACGCCCGAGTTCGCGCTCGAGCAGGGCGAAGTCGAGGGGCGAGAGTCCGCCGCCGCCGACTTCTTCCGGCAGGTTGGGCGCGAAGAAGCCAAGTTCGATGACTTTGCGCTTGATGTCTTGTCCGAGTTCCTTGGGAACGATGCCGGTGCGTTCGACTTCGTCCTCGTGGGGATAGAGCTCACGCTCGACGAACCCGCGCACGGTATCGACGATGAGTTGCTGTTCGTTGCTAAGGGCGAAGTCCATAAATAGTAACTACCAAAACAAAGAGACAAAATCCACTGTGAATCTGCTCCGGGTGTCTG
>JAPOUU010000116.1 GCA_026708505.1 Hyphomicrobiales bacterium
CGGGCGTAAGTTTTTCTGTTTCCTTTGACATTTTAAAACTCCGTAACAAACGAATAAAGAGACTCTTCAATTCTGTCCTTTTGTACTTGATTTTCCTTCTCCTGTCAAGTTAATTGGAGCGAATTTCAAGGCAAATGGCGCAATTTTCCCCAATTTTGGCGGATTTGCGACTGTAAACTCCTTGATTCTTCGCATGATTATCCGGCATAATGATAACCAGAGTGCTCAAATTTACTATTTTGAGCACTCTGGTTAGCAAAAAGGTTTCGGAAATGAATGAGCGCAACTACAACAAACAAACAAAAGAAGCGGCAAGGCTTTTTGGTTCTCTCATCGAGCTCGCGCGAAAGAAGCGGGCATTTACGACTACGGAAGTTGCCGAGCGCGCAGGCATAAGCCGCCGCACCCTCCGCCGGATAGAAAACGGCGACCTGAGAAGCGAGATCGGGCTTTTCTTTGAAGTTGCCGTGATTGTCGGCGTTCCTCTATTCGGTGTGGAGCATCGCATGTTGCAGAACGAACTCGTCTACGCCCGGGAAAAACTCTCCCTCGTCCCAAAGAATATTCACAAGCCTCGCCGGGGCGTGAAAGATGACTTCTAAGGACAAGAGGCCGGACGAGGCGTATGTATGGATATGGCTGCCCGGTGAAACCAATCCTGTTGTCGCCGGACGTCTTTATAGGGAAGGGGATACGCTGCGTTTCAACTACGGCCGTAGTTATCTGGAACGCCCGAATGCGATATCGATTTACCCGCCGGAACTTCCTTTGCAGTCCGGAGAACTGGCACTTTCGCCCGGACTTTCGATGCCGGGCTGCATTCGAGACGGTTCGCCCGATGCTTGGGGGCGTCGCGTCATTATTAATCATACGCTTGGCCTGAAAGGAAACGATGTTGATGTCACCCGGCTTGATGAATTAACCTACCTGCTTGAATCGGGATCGGATCGAGCCGGTGCATTGGATTTTCAACTCTCTCCGACAGATTACATGCCGCGCAACTCTACAAACGCAAGCCTTGAAGAACTTTTGGAAGTTGCGGAACGCATCGAGAAAGGACAGCTGTTATCTCCTGAATTAGATTTCGCTCTACGCCACGGGAGTTCCATGGGCGGTGCTCGTCCAAAGGCGCTGTTTAAGACCGATGATAAAAAATATATCGCAAAGTTTTCATCAAGCAGCGACCCTTACAACATTATCAAAGCAGAATTTGTTGCCATGCGGCTAGGACGTCTAGCGGGTTTGAATGTTGCTTCCGTGAAACTTGAAACAGCCGTTGGCAAAGACGTCCTGCTTGTCGAACGTTTCGACCGCAAGAAAACATCAGGAGGCTGGACGCGGCAGTCCATGGTTTCAGCGTTGACGCTTTTCAAACTCGACGAAATGATGATGCGGTATGCGAGCTACGAAGACTTGGCCGGGATCATTCGGCTTGAATTTGAGAAACCAAAAGAAACACTCAAGGAACTCTTCGGACGCCTCGTATTCAATATTCTCTGCGGGAACACGGATGATCACGCGAGGAATCACGCGGCTTTTTGGGACGGAAGCAGTCTCTCCCTGACACCTGCTTATGATATTTGTCCGCAAGGTCGAATTGGCAATGAAGCAGTCCAGGCGATGAGTATAATAAATGGCAACAAAATGAGTCAGGTATCGGTATGCTTGGAGGCTTCGCACCTTTTTCAATTATCCAAGGAAGAAGCGGCCGGCATCATCGAAAATATGAAAGACGCCATCCACAAACACTGGGACAATGTTTGCAACGAGGCCGGGCTTTCGGATGTAGACAAGGCATTCTTCAAGGGGCGCCAGTTTTTGAATCCCTCCGCGTTCGAGTAGGTGGTTTGGATTTCGTTGCATGACGGTTGATTATCAAAGATGCTTGAGTGATTCAGTGATACTTGCCGTAAATTCGCGGTATTTCGGTATAATATTTTCATTAACCTTTCTCGTTTTCCCGGGATATAATGTTGGCATGTCTAATAATGACGACATGTATGAGACGTGAATTTAAGCCTCTCAAGGAAATTGCGGAGACAAAGATGAAAACCATGGCCAACAACAAAGTAATCCTTTCTAATAATGAAACCGCAATGGAACGTCAAGGGCTGCTCTTGCACAGTTTGGGCAATCTGACCTTGCTAGCCCAAGAACTCGACTGGTCGGTGAGCAATGGTCCTTACGACAAGAAGCGACCCGAGATTGCAAGCCAGAGCGCCTTGCGGCTCAACACGTATTTCCGGGAAGCGCCGACCTGGGACGAGAACGTCATCCGGAATCGGGGTTGCGCTTTGTTCGACCAAGCTAAGAAGATCTGGCAGCATCCGGGTAAGAAGGAGTAGAGGCATGGCCGGACTACCACAGCCCGTTGGTCGCCAGAAGGAGGTTCTTATTCTTCCCGCCCACGGACACCACGTGGTCCTTGGTAGCGCTGGTAGTGGGAAGACAACGTTGGCCATCCACCGATCCGTCTACCTTGCTAATCAAGACACCGATCACCATGGCCGCACCCTGCTGGTAACTTTCAACCGATGTCTCGTAGCGTATCTAGAGAGCCTCGCAACAGGATTCCCTCATAACGTTGTCGTGGAGAATTACCACCGTTTTGCTCGCGGCTACCTGAATTCAGTTGGAAAGATGAGTTACGACTGTATCTGCGGACCAGACCTGATGAATTCTCTTTGCTCGCAGGCAGTTAAGGAGGCAACCTTGGCAGGCGTGACTGCCGGTGTGTTCAGTCAACCAGCGGAAGTTCTTGTTGAGGAGTTCAAGTGGCTTGCACAGCACGGCATCGCAACGAGTGACGAGTATGTCGACGCGGAGCGCGTTGGCAGAGCAGGAACGAGGATTGTGCGTGCCGACAGACCGGCCGTTTTTGATGCTTACGAACGGTATAGAAATCTTCGTTCCGCTGCAGGAAAGCGCTACGACTGGCATGACATGTCTCACTCGGTGCTTGCGGAACTCGGTAATGATACCACCGATCGCCGCTACAAGCACATCGTGATCGACGAGGGACAGGATCTTTCTCCAATGGAAATCCGGTCACTTGCTGCCGCCATCCCGGCAGATGGAAGTCTCACCTTCTTCGGGGATATGGCTCAGCAGATTTACGGGAACAAGATATCGTGGCGTGATGCCGGTTTGACAGTCATGGATGTTTGGAAGTTCGAGGAGAACTATCGCAACACGCAGCAGGTGGCACGGCTCGCCTTGGCACTGGCAGAGATGCCCGCGTTTCCGGATGTTGCGGATCTCGTGACGCCCAAAGCGCCGACCGCCGACGGGCCGCCACCGGTTCTTGCTTCTTTTACCTCGGCGGCAGACGAGGAGAAATTCGTAACCGACCTTGCGAGGCGTTTTGGCAAGACGAACAATGTTGCTGTGCTCTTTCGTGATAGGAGGCAGGTACAAGATTTCGAGTCACGCCTCGGCGGGCAAGGGACGAGGCTACGCTGGGACCTTAATCAATGGCCGTCGGGTTCAGGTATCTTCCATGGCACCTATCATTCCGCAAAGGGACTTGAATTCGATGCGGTGATTCTGCCCCATCTCTCCGATGAACACCTTCCGTATCCATCAGATGTTGCAGTCTTTGGCGAAGATGATGCAGCAGCCCGGGATTCTAGGCTCCTCTATGTGGGGATCACCAGAGCCAGGTCGAATTTGGTGCTGACCTATACAGGGAAGATGACCAAGTTGCTGCCGTGCGACGAGACCCTCTACCAGAGGACCGAGCAATGAACGCAGCCATTAAACAGAGTGCGACACAACGCAATATCACACGGTTGTGTCATTTCACCCCTTCTCGGAATCTCGTCCACATCGCCACCGATCCCAGAGGCGTTCTTGCAACATCGCACCTTGAGGAGGGTGACCGGGCGGTATTCAACGCCACGGACCTTGTTCGTTTGGACGGGCACAGAGAGCATGTATGCTGCTCGGTTCAGGTTCCGAACGCATGGTATTTCCGCATTGCCCGAACCGGAGATCGCATCTTTCATGACTGGGTGGTCCTGTTCATTGCTCCACACTACCTGTGGATGGACGGAACGAAGTTTTGTCATCGCAATGCCGCCGCTCAAAGCGGAGAATATGTAGCACCAGACCACGCTACGTTCGAAGGAATGTTCGCTCCGAGTGTTGTTGGCGCGTATGGCAGGGAGCGCGTCAGAACGGCGGAACGTGCTGCCTGCCTGCCTACCGACGAACAGGCCGAGGTGTTGATTCCCGACCAGGTGGTCCGTGAGGATGTTCTCGGCATTGCCGTGAAGAACGAGTCACAGGCGAAGCGGGAAGTCGTGCGATTCCAGACGCTTCAACAACGAATTCCACGAATCGTAATCGTGGAGGAGTTCTTCAACGCAGAACAACTTAGCGCTACACTACGTTCGGGAAGTTTACCAACAGAGGAGGAGTACTACCCAGGAGATAGCAATGGCTGACGAGAAACACACACAGACACCCGGTCCTGCGGGATGCTCAAGGGCGAAGGCGGAAGGCTCCTTTATCGCCCTTGCTGCAGGTGACGCACTGGGTTGGCCTCAAGAATTTCCCAAGAAACTCATCGGCAAACCAGAGTCGAACAAACCATCACTGGAACTCCGGTCCTGGATGCGTCGCGGGGGTAATCAGTATTACCCCCATGAAGAGCCGATCCGGCGCGGCGAATACAGCGATGACACACAACTCACTTTGGCCGTCGCCCGCGCAAGGCTTGTCGCGGGAGACTCGTGGTGGACAGTCCTGACGAGAACCGAACTGCCGCTTTGGACTCTGTACGAACGTGGAGGTGGCGGTGCTACGAAGCGTGCCATAGCTTGCTGGCTCAAAGGTGCATCTCCGTGGAGCGGTGCAGGTCGCGATGTAAAGCGTTATTTTGATGCTGGCGGGAACGGCGTTGCAATGAGGGTTCTTCCGCACGCCATCTTTTACGCAGGAGCGGATAATCCGGCTTTGCTCATTCGCGATGTAATTAGAGACGGTGTTGCTACTCATGGGCATCCCCGGGCACTCATCGGAGCGGCGGCTTATGCGTTTGCTGCGTGGTGGCTTCTTCGTGCCGATAAGACCATTCGTTTTGGCGAACTGGTCGATGTGCTGCTCGAAGGACAGAAGACTTGGGGGACTCTGCCGGAGAAGCCGTCCTCGAAAAATGGCTGGCTTGATGCAGCAAATCGGCAAACCTCGGGTGACTACGAAGCACTTTGGTCGAATGTCGTCAGCGAGATGACGCAGCTTCTGGAACAGGTGCGGACAGGATTGGCCGCCGGAGCAATAGGAGACGATGACGAAATTTTACGGGGGATAGGGTGTTTCGGGAAATCCAAGGGAGCAGGAACTGTCAGCACGGCCGCTTCCGTCTATCTTTGTGCTCGGTATGCGGCGCAACCCACGCAGGCTGTGTTGAAGGCTGCCTTCGCACACGGTGCCGACACAGACACCATCGCGGCGATGACCGGAGGTCTGGTGGGTGCATTGGCGGGCAGCGACTGGATGTCAACCGACTGGTTATCAGTGCAGGATTGTGAGTATATCCGAACGATGGCAAACGCCGTTGCACGCGGACCGGACGCAACTCAAGAGCGTCCCCGGGACCTCCGAAAGATTGGCAAGAAGGACATTGATTCGTTGATCGACAGCCTTGCTCAAGGACACAAGGGCAAGCTGGATCTCGATGGCGTCCGCAGAAGCGAAATCATTGATACGATGTCACCAAAACCGCTGTCGAAAACCACACTGGCACAGGTCTGGCAAATCCGAACTGACGACGGCCAGACGATCTATGTCACGAAGCTCGGGCGTAGACCGAAGGACAAGAAGCCAAAGAAGCCCGAGACGGATCGCCAGGTCACATTATCGGTCACTCCGCACGAAGCGCGGATTAGCGCGATCAAACTGAGTGTCGCCGACCTCAATGGGATGGTTCGGTTTTACGAGTCCGTGTTCGATATGAAACCTACGAAGAAGGACTCGAAGTTTGTCTCCTACGGCGTGTTGTCGTTTGTAGATGCTCGGTACGCAGCGGATATTTCGGGAAAGGCTGTCAAGAACGGTGAGACGGGCCGTTCTCGCATTGAAGTTTGCGTCGGAGACCTGGATGCGACTTTTGCGCGCGCCAAGAAAGCCGGATGCGTGGTGCAGCCAATCAAGCGGATGTCGAGGGAGCAGTCCTTCTTTCAGTGCCGGGATTTAGAAGGGAACATCATTGAAGTGAGCGCGGCGAAACGACCATTGCTCGAATTACAAGGATAACGGCGGTTTTGTCCGGGCAGTTGTTGTCCGCGGCGCAGAATCGAAGGGCGAGGGCGGGAAGGGAACCGCTTGACATCGCTTGAGTCTCTGCTATCGTGGTATTCGTGGTTTTTGGTAAGCGTCGGTTGTTCGTAGGAAATTCAGCGGTTCTACCCGCAAAGGTCGAGTATTGGTTTTTCGAATCTACCGGAACCGATAATCCTTTCCCGCAGACCGGAGAAAATGCTCGGATATGCGGGGTTTTTTCAAGATGCGCAAATCTCGAAGCGCGCCCCCGCACTCTCCAAAACCGCCGCGATTCCGCGCTTAAACAGCCTCTAAAACAGTTAAAATTCCGTTGATAATCGGAACTTTATGTAGTAATCTCCTTTCGAAATTGAAAACGTGAGTGAATTTTATATGCGTTTTGTATCCTTAATCCCCAAACTGGTCGGTAGGGGTGCGCTCTGGCGGTCCGTGTTGCTGCCCGCCGGGGCGTTTTTATTGCTGACGGGCGCCGGGCTGTCCTCTTCCTCGGAGGCGGACGAACCGCTGTTTACGCGTTCGGCCCAGCAACTCGAACGCCTGTGGAGCGGCGTGCTCGGATGCACGCACCCGGGCGAGGGCGCGCCGCGCGCCGCCTTCGAGACGACCCTAGACGGCGCGGGCGGCGCTCCTTCCGCCGTCCGGCACGACTATGTCGAATGCGGAAAGCGCGCGCTCCGCAACGCAAGCTCGCGCATGCTCGTCCAAACCATCGAAGACTCCCTCCGCCGGGGAGGGGTTGCGCTCGCAGGCGAACGTTTCCGTTTGGACGCGAACATCGGATGGGTTTGGGACGAGAATGTCTCCGGCGAAATCGAAGCCCTCGTTCCCCTGCTGGACAGGGAAAAGCCCGACGGAACGGGGCAGGTGCTCTTCCTGCAGCCGGGGGCGATCTTCTGGCAGGGGCTCGAAAGCGAAGAGCGCGTCGATGCAAACCTCGGACTTGTGTATCGCCGGCATATCTCGCCCGGCGTCATCTCGGGATGGTCGGTCTTTTACGACCACGACTTCAAGCGGGAGCACCAGCGGGCCGGCGTCGGCTTTGACATACAAAGCGGCGCCCTCCATGCGGCGCTGAACTACTACCACCCTCTCAACGAATGGCAGGAAGGCAGACCCGATTACGAGGAACAGCCCCTTCAAGGCGCGGACTTCCGTTTGGGACTCGCGTGGTCGCGCATCCGGTTCGATGCGAGCGTCGGCGCCTGGCGCTTCGAGGGCGAAGAGGAGGAAAGCGAGAAGTGGCGCGCCGCCTTTGAGGTCGGGGCGGGGCTTCGGCTTCTTCCCGGCGTGTTTCTGGAGGGCGGATACGAGCAGCATGATGCCGATAACTCGCTGGACTCGCGCTGGAGCGCGGGGCTTTCGTTCCGTTTCTCCCTGCCGGGTTTCGAGGGCGCCGCGACCGACCGCTCCATGGAGCAGGCGGATTTCTGGGAACCGGTAAAGCGCGAGAAGCGGATTTTGTACGAGGAGCGCGAGGCGATTCCGCCCGTCCGGCTGACGCCGAGGACGGCGAACAACGAGCCGTTGACGTCGGACGTTGCAGAAGGGGACACGGTGACGATTGCCGGGGAGCTGGCGGTTTTGCCGGTGCAGGCGATGCTTAATCTTGTGGTGGATGACGAGTCAACGGCGGAGCTGGGCATCGACTTCGATTACGGACACAGGGTTTACGAACTGGACGGGGAAACGGGCGGGCAGAGCGCGCCGGCCGATACGGTCAACTGTCCCGATGCAACATGCGTAATGACGGTTCCCGCAGGGGTGACAAGATTCGATATTGAAGTGGATGTTCTGGAGGACGCGACCCTGAGGGAAGTTCCCGAGGAGATTATTTTGCGGGTTGATGTTCCCGAGGAGTATCAGCGCATGATCCGGGGCGGCAGAACGACGGTGACGATTGAGGGGCACGGCAACACGGTCGGATTTGACCCGGACTCGAGTGACGACGAGTTGGCGGAGAACGGCGGCGAGGCGGTGGTGACGGTGAATGTCGACCTGCCTTCGCCGACGCCGATAGTGCTGCAAATTGAGGCGAGCGGCACCGCGCAGCGCGGCACGGATTACAGCGCGCCGGAGAGTCTGGCGATTCCGGCGGGGGCCGGCAGCGCAACGTTTACATTGACGGGCATCGACAATAACGACTCCGAAGGCAACAGGACGATAACCCTGACGCTTTCCGGCGACTTGCCGCCCGGCTGGGAGTATGTCGCGCACACCCACGACCTGACCCTGCGCGACGACGACTTGAGCATCGGCTTTACGGGCGCCACCAATCCGACTCTCGTTGATGAAAACGACGGCACCGTGGAACTCACGGTTGCAGCCAACCAGCCTCTCCCCGCGGCCGCCGCGGTCGCGTGGTCGCTGGATTTGAGCGGCGATGCCGCCGCCGGGGATTTCACCGGCTCCACCGGCGGCACCTTGAATTTCCAACAGGGCGACGCCGGGAACGACTTCCAGACGATCACGCTCAGCCTCAATAACGACACCGCCGCCGAAGACGCCGAGGAGGTCGTCGTCACGCTGAACGAGACGGGCTCGTCTTTGCCGGACGGCTGGAGCCTCGGCGCCGGACACAGATTCACCATCGATTCCAACGACGGCACCGTTACGTTTGCCGATGCTTCCACCTCCCTTACGATCAACGAAGGCGGAACAAGCACCATCCGGGTAAGCAGCACGGCCGAGGGTCCGCGCAACGGCTATCCCTTGACGGTTTCCTTCTCGCCGTCCGCTTCGGGGGAGATCAACTTCCCGCAGACCGTCAATCTTCCCGCCGGGGAGAACGAAGCGAGTTTCAGCATTACGGTTAACCAGGACAATACCACCGAGGAAGCGCAAACCTACACGATGAGTCTCGGCTCGGGCGCTTCGGCTCCGGTCGGCTGGACGGTGTCGAGCACGCGCAGCGTTACCGTTCCCCTCAGTGACGGACGCATCAGCTTTGCCGATGCAACCATCACGGCGGCCGAGGGCGGCTCGGCGGTCGAGACCACTCTCACGATGGATCCGCCGCCGACGGCGAACATCACAATTCCCATGGAGATCACCGGCGACGCGCAGGAGGGAACCGACTACACCCGCACGCTTTCGGACAACAACGGAAGCGGCGTCACCTACCGGAACGGCATCGTCTATCCCGCGAACGCAACAAGCGTCACCTTCAGTGTTTCGGCTCTTGAGGATGCGGACGGAAACGGCGAGAGCAACACTTACACGATTACGAGTTTCCCCGCGGGTTATTCGGCAGGAGCGAACGGTTCCCTGCGGGTCGTTTTGAACGACAACGACATCGGCGATGTACAGTTTGCAACAGGACTCGATGCTTCCGCCAACGAGGGCGAGAGCGTCACCTTGACAGTTCAAGCCTCGACCGCCGCAACCGCTCCGCTGCCTTTAAACTGGACCGTTTCGCCCGCGGCCGAGGTCGATACGGCGAGCGGCACGGTCACCGTTGCACAGGGCGGCAACAGCGCAACCTTCAGTGTTGCGATTGCCGATCCGGGCACGCCCGATCCCGAGGCGCCCGAGGATGTCACCGTCACTCTCACCGACCCCAACCTGCCGCCGGGCTGGGTTCTGGGCGCGCGCACAACGCACACCATCAACATCCCGGCGAACGACCGGCGCATCACCTTCTCGGCGGCGGACACGGTTTTTGAGGCGGAGGGACATTACGATTTGATCCTGTCGCTGAACGACGATGCCGCGGCCGCCCTGCCGATACGCATCAGCGCAAGCACTCCTGCGGGCGTCACCATTACTTCCCCGGACGTTCCGGGGAACTGGAACAACGCATCGGGGATTTACACGATACCGGCGGGAACGGGTGCGAGCGCCGGTGCAAAGGTGCGGCTGGATTTTCCCGAAGACGCGGATTTCAACCCAAGCACCTACGAGTTCACCTTATCCGAAGGCGTTAACTTCCCCTCAAGCGAGGGCTGGGATCTCGTCAACACAAGTTTTACGCTGACGGTCAACGACCCCGAGGACGAAACGGTGGGTTTTGCGGTTAGTTCCGGCAGCGTCAATCGCACCCGCGGGGATGAAGGCGATACCATTACACTCACGGTTCGCTCCTCGGTTGCCGCTCCCGCCTCCGGTTTGCAACTGCCCTGGACGGTCAATGAAAGCGGCGACGGCAGCAACGACGACATCGCAACCGACAGCGGAACCGTCACCATTCAGAGCGGTAGCAGCAGCGCAACCTTTGACATCGTTATCAATCAAGACCCCGACCCCGAATCCGTCGAGCGCGTTCAAGTCACCCTGGACGACTCCCAACTGCCTGCGGCGGGCTGGCGGCTGGGCAGGCGAACCCACGACATCGCCATTGCGGCCGAAGACAACACGATCAAGTTCGCATCGGCAAGCGGGACCGTCGCCGAGAATGCCGGAGTGCATAATGTTGCGGTTGAGATTGATGCGCGGCTGGACGCAGGCACCGTGCTCAACATTACAAGGGGCGGCAGCGCGACCTTCGGCTCCGGAAACGATTACACCGTCGGCGACAGCATAACCCTTCCCGCCAGAGCGGGCACCGTAAACATCCCCGTCACCATCAATGACGACGACCTGATTGGAGAGGGCGACGAGACCATCGAACTCACCATCGAGGCGCAGACGGCAGGGGAACCGGCGGGCTGGACGGTGGTTGCGCCGACCACGCACACCCTCACCATCACGGACAACGACACCGGAACGATAGGTTTTGTATCGGATAGTTCGAGCGCCCCCGAGAGCGGGAGCGCCGCAACGCACAACATTCCCGTTACGGTTTCCGGAATGCCGGCAAACTCCTTCGCTCTCGCCGTTGATGTCACGGGCGGTTCGAACCCCGCGATGCAAGGCGCGGGCAACGACTTCACCGGTCCCGCAACCCTCAACATTTCGAATTCGGGGCCGGCCAACCTTGTCGTTGAAATCCTTCCCGATGCCGACCCCGAAGCCGACGAGACCATTGTCCTGGAGATTCCCTCCACCCTTTCCGACGGCTTCTCCCCCGACCCGCAGGCGCGGCGGCACACCATCACCATCCCCGCGAACGACAGGCAAATCACCTTCTCGGCGACGGACACGGTTTTTGAGGCGGAGGGACATTACGACTTGAACCTGTCGCTGAACGACGATGCCGCGGTCGCCCTGCCGATACGCATCAGCGCAAGCACCCCTGCGGGCGTCACCATTACTTCCCCGGACGTTCCGGGGAACTGGAACAACGCATCGGGGATTTACACGATCCCGTCGGGAACGAGTGCGAGCGGCGGTGCAAGGGTGCGGCTGGATTTTCCCGAAGACGCGGATTTCAACTCAAACACCTACCGGTTTACCTTCTCCGAAGGCGCCGGCTTCCCCTCAAGCGACGGCTGGGATCTCGTCAACACGAGTTTTACGCTGACGGTTAACGACCCCGAGTCCGACACGGTGGGATTTGCGGCCAGTTCCGGCAGCATCAATCGCGCCGTCGGCGATGAAGGCGAGACCATTACACTCACGGTTCGCTCCTCGGTCGCCGCTCCCGCCTCCAATTTGCAACTGCCATGGAGCGTCAATGACAATGCCGACGGCGATGATGACATCATGGCCGACAGCGGAACCGTCACCATTCAGAGCGGTGATAACAGCGCAACCTTCAACATCGTTATCAGGCAAGACACCAATCCCGAAGACGCCGAGCGCATCACCGTCACCCTGGACGACTCCAGCCTGCCGGTCGCAGGCTGGCAGTTGGGAACGACGACCCACGAGATCACCATCGATTCCAACGACGGCACCGTTACGTTTGCCGACGCTTCCACCCCCGTTACCGCCGATGAAGGTGAAACAAGGACCATCCGGGTAAGCAGCACGGTCGATGGTCCGGTCGGCGACTATCCCTTGACGGTTTCCTTTTCGCCGTCGGCTTCGGGGCAGATCAGTTTTCCGCAGACCGTCAACCTTCCCGCCGGGGAGAAAGAAGCAACTTTCGACATTACGGTTAACCAGGACAACATCGCCGAGGCGGGACAAACCTACACGATGAGTCTCGGCTCGGGCGGCTCGGCTCCGGCCGGCTGGACGGTGTCGAGCACGCGCAGCGTCGTTGTTCCCGTCACCGACGGACGCATCGGCTTTGCCGATGCAACCATCACGGCGGCCGAGGGCGGCTCGGCGGTCGCGACCACCCTCACGATGGATCCGCCGCCGACGTCGAACACCACAATTGCCATGAGCATCACCGGCGACGCGCAGGAGGGAACAAAATACAACCGCACGCTTTCGGACAACAACGGGAACAGCGTTAACTACCAGAACGGCGTTATCTATCCCGCGAACGCAACAAGCGTCACCTTCAGTGTTGCGGCTCTTGAGGATGCGGACAGGGACAATGAGACGGACACGTACACCATTACGAGTTTCCCCGACGGTTATTCGGCGGGGGCGAACGGTTCCCTGCAGGTGGTTTTGGACGACAACGACATCGGCGATGTCCAGTTTGCGGCGACAGGCCTGGATGCTTCCGCCGACGAGGGCGGGAGCGTCACCTTGAGAGTTGAATCTTCAACCGCCGCGACCGCTCCGCTGCCTTTGACCTGGACCGTTTCGCCCGCGGCCGAGGTCGATACGGCGAGCGGCACGGTCACCGTCGCGCAGGGCGGCAACAGCGCAACCTTCAGTGTTGCGATTGCCGATCCGGTCACGCCCGACCCCGAGGCGCCCGAGGATGTCACCGTCACCCTTACCGACCCCAACCTGCCGCCGGGCTGGTCCCTGGGCGCGCGCACAATGCACACGATCACCATCCCCGCGAACGACCGGCAAATCACCTTCTCGGCGACGGATACGGTTTTTGAGGCGGCCGAGCATTACGATTTGATCCTGTCGCTGAACGACGACGCCGCGTCCGCCCTGCCGATACGCATCAGCGCAAGCACTCCTGCGGGCGTCACTATTACTTCCCCGGACGTTCCGGGGAACTGGAACAACGCATCGGGGATTTACACGA
>JAPOUU010000025.1 GCA_026708505.1 Hyphomicrobiales bacterium
CGTATATCGAGATGAAACTCAAGGACATCGAAAGGCTGTTCGGACGTTCTTAGCCCTCGTCCGGCGTGTTTTGCTTCACCCATTTCCATGCCAACGGCAGCATTGCCGCCGCCAGCGCTATCTTCACGGCGTCGGGCAGGAGGAAGATCAGGAATCCGCTGTGAACGACTTGAAGGGCGGACTGGTTCGATACGAGGGCGAGCCAGAGCAGGCCGGGAATGTAGATAAGGGCGTTGCCGATGATCATGGCGAAAGCGGTCGTGAAAACATTCCTGTCCCATCCCATTCTCGCCAGCCATCCGCACGCGAAGGCGGCAATCACGAAGCCGAAGAGGTATCCCGCGGAGGGACCGGCGAAATACGCCAATCCGCCGCCGAAGGCAAAGACCGGCAGCCCGATCGCCCCCTCGAACAAATAGAGCAGCACCGTAGCGGTCGCCAAGCGCGGCCCGTAGGCTATGGACAGGGACAGGAGGACGAAGGTCTGCATGGTCAAGGGGACGGGATAGAAGGGGACTTGGATCTTGGAAGAGATCGCGAGGGCAATCGTTCCTCCGAGAACAAGCAGGATGGAGTGCAAGGAGGAAAACTCCCGCGCTTTCGGCAGAAATGTTTCGGCTAGAGAGTTGTTGGCGTGCATGTTTCGGACCTCAACAGGTTGGATAAGCTTTGTGTGACTTGATAATACAAGCGGCTTCAAAAGGCAAGGTTTGTTTTTGAGAGTTGGGAAAGAGACGTGCATCCCATGAGTTTCATGTCCCGTTCCACTTCGGATTTGAGGGTGTTGAGGGCGTGTTCGACGCCTTTCTGTCCGGCGGCGAGGGCGAAGAGATAGTAGCGGCCGATTCCCACCGCCTTCGCGCCCATAGCAAGGGCTTTGAGAATGTGGGTGCCGCGGCGGATTCCCCCGTCCATCATGATGTCGATGTCGTCGCCGACGGCGTCGGCCACTTCGCCGAGTTGCTCGAAGGCGGCGCGCGATCCGTCCAATTGCCGTCCGCCATGATTGGAAAGAATGATTCCCGTACAACCGATGTCAACGGCGCGCCTGGCATCGGCGAGAGACATCACTCCCTTCAGGCAGAATTGCCCGTCCCATTGCGCAACCATCTCGGCGGCATCGTCCCAGCTCATGGCAGGATCGAGCATTTCGGTAAGATAGTTGCCGACCGAAACCGCCCCGCCGCTCATATCGATGTGACCTTCCAGTTGCGGAAAACGAAATTTTTCGTGGCGGAGATAATCAAAAACCCAGCGGGGCTTTAACGCAAACGATGCCATCCCTCCAAGCGTCAGGCGCAACGGAATGGTGAAGCCGGTTCGAACATCGCGTTCCCGATTGCCTCCCGTGATGCTGTCGACCGTGAGCATCATGACATCAATGCCCGCGGTTTTGGCGCGCTCCATCATTGCCCGGTTGACGCCGCGATCCTTGTGGAAATAGAACTGATAGGACTGCGGAGTCTTGTGCTTGCGGCGCAGATCTTCAAGACTCACCGTTCCCAGGGACGAAACTCCGAACATCGTGCCCGCCGCGCTTGCCGCCGCGCCAACGGCATACTCGCCGTCGGGGTGAAACAGCCTTTGCAATGCGGTAGGCGAGCAATAAAACGGCACGGAAAGTTTTTGTCCCATCACCTGCACCGACATGTCCACGTCTCCGAGACCGCGTAAAACATTGGGAACAAGGTCGACGTTTTCGAAACTCTCAACATTCTTGCGGCAGGTGACCTCGTCCTCCGCGCCGCCGTCAATATAATGAAAGACGGGAGCGGGGAGGCGCCGGCGGGCCAGTGCGCGATAATCTTCGAAGTTGTGGCAATGTTTCAGGCGCATGGGTCCAGTATAAACCAAAGCAGTTGCGTGTCTCCATAGCGCCTTTGGAGAAAGGGTTCCAACGACGCGGGAGGCGCGAGGGTTGCGCTTGAGGATTCCTCCACTACGACCATTGCGCCTGTCGAGAGCCATCCTCCCGCTTCGAGTCTTGCCAGGGCGCGTTCGCCCAAGCCCCTGGAATAGGGCGGGTCGCAAAAAACCAAATCGAACGGCTCGATGCTTTTGGGAATTTTTCCCAAACGGGTGACATCCCGATGGCGCATGTCCAAACTTTTTTCGGGTTCCTTATCGAGTTCGAGCTCGTCGGCATTGTGACGGATGGTCGCCAGGGCGTTTTTATCCTTATCGAGGAACAATGCAAACGACGCGCCCCTCGACAATGCCTCGAAGCCGAGAACGCCGCTGCCGGCGAAAACATCAAGCACGCGCAGACCGGCGAGGCTGTCGTTTTGTCTCCGGGAGGCGAGGGCGTCAAACATGGCTTGTCGAACTTTCTCCGCGCTCGGACGGATGCTTTTGCCGTGAATGGGCGCAAGCTTGCGTCCCCGGAACCTTCCTCCGCTAATGCGCACGATTAAGCCGTTTTAACGCGGTCGGGGGAACCTCGCGCACTTCTCCCGGGGCAAGGCGGGCGAGTCGAAAAGGTCCGTGGGAGAGTCGCGTCAACCGTTTCACGCTCAAGCCGATGTGCTGAAGCATTCGACGGATTTGCCGGTTCTTTCCCTCGTGCAATGTCATTAGCAGCCAGGTATCATCGTCTTTTCGGTTTTCAACGCGGGCGCGGCAGGAATAACGAACGCCTCGAATCTCCATGCCTCGGTTGAGTCTCTCCAGGCCGCGCCGCGTGAGCGTTCCTTTTGCACAAACGCGATAGCGCCGTTCCCATCCGGATGCGGGCAGTTCCAGCAATCTTGCAAGCTCGCCGTCATTGGTGAGCAGCAGCAGGCCTTCGCTTTCCATGTCCAGGCGGCCGACGCTGATCACCCGGGGCAAATCCCCGGGCAGCGATTCGAACACCGTCTTGCGTCCGTGCGTATCCCGCCGGGTCGTGACCAGCCCGCGGGGCTTGTGATAGCGCCACAGCCGCGTCTGCTGTTTTTCTCCCACCACGACGCCGTCCAGCGTGATCTTCTGCTTCGCGCCCACGTTAATCGCGGGAGTTTCAAGGCGAACGCCGTCCACGCACACCCGTCCCTCGAAAATCCAGCGCTCCACATCACGCCGGGACCCCGCTCCCCGCCGGGCCAAATGTTTTGCTATGCGTTCTTCTTTCATCTTCCCTTTCACCGCCGTTTTTGCAAGGATAGCAGAATGTCGACAACCATGAAGCAAGCCCTGGAAGAAGCCCGAAACGCCCTCGGGCGCGGAGAAGTTCCCGTCGGCGCGGTGGTCGTCTCGGACGAGGGGGATGTCGTCGCCAGCGACGGAAACCGCACCATCGAGACCGCGGACCCGTCCGCCCATGCCGAAATGCTGGTTCTTCGAAAAGCCGCGAAAACCCTCGGCACGGCGAGACTTTTCAACTGCGACCTCTATGTCACCCTTGAGCCTTGCATCATGTGCGTGGGAGTTATCTCGTTTGCGCGAATCCGCCGTCTCTACTACGGCGCGGACGACGAAAAGGGCGGGGGGATTGGATGGTTCTCGCAGCCGTCCTGCCACCATGCCCCGGAGATCTACGGGGGAATCGCGGCAGAAGAATCGGCGCAATTACTACGGGAATTTTTTCAGGAGTGCCGCAAACAGGACAAAGGCTGAGGGCTTTTCCGTCAAAACGGCAAAATCGTTGCTTCCCGCCGGAACTTCAGGTAGCCCGCGTTTATCCCGCCGCGGATTCCAACCCCGGAACGCATCACCGCTACAACCGTATCTTCACTTTGCAAATACGTCACACCGATTCCCCCGATGAAAAACGCCTTCCCGGCCAAACCCGGAAAGCGCTGAAACAGACCGTTGATATCGGAAAGATTGTAAATCAATATGAATATCTGGGAATTCTCGGCTCCGATGTCGAATCCGAGGGACAGGCCCTGCCAGTGAATCTCATGGCGTTCGCCCGACTTCAAGTTTAACTCGCCCGCTCCATAGGTCAGTCCGAACAGCAAGGCGCCCGAGTTTTCCTCCCCCTTGATAAATGCGTTCGGCGAGCCGTAGTTTTCAAACACGCGGTTCAATGCCAGCGCCATGTTTTCCGATACCTCCCCGAACATCCCCTTAACCTCGTCCTGCACTTCCCCGCGTGAATAGGTCGGAAGCGTGTATTCGTCGGCGTGTGCCATGCCTGCAAGCGAAAGGGATGCAAGCGAAAGCACCAGCGCCAGGGTGCACGTTATTGAGCGCATAAAAACAAGAGACATAAATCCTTCTCCAAAATTTCAGATGCAGATAATCTAGCCCAACACGCTAGGTTTGGCAAATCCATCCGCCGCCGAGAACCTGTTCGCTGTCGGGGGCGTAGAACACGCAGGCCTGTCCGGGCGCGGTTGTCTCAATGCCGCCGGCAAAGCGCACAAGCGCGCCGTCGCCGTCGGCGCTCAGGCGCGCTTCCGTCGGCTCCTGATTTGAGCGTAATTTCACCCGCACGGCCGCGCCGTCCTGTTTCGCGAAGACATTGCGTCCAAGCCAGTTAATGTCGCGCAAACGGAGTTCGCCTGTCTCGAGGGCGTCGCGGGCGCCAACGGTGACGCGGCGGGCGGGCGCATCCAGATCCACTACGAACAAGGGCTCGCCCGTTGCGATGCCGAGCCCCCGGCGCTGCCCTATCGTGTAGTGCATCACGCCGCGATGGCGCCCGAGAATGCGTCCGTCGGTGTGGACGATATCGCCCGGCTCTCCCGCGCCCGGGTGCAACGATTCGATCACGTCGGTATAGCGCCCCCGGGGCACAAAACAGATGTCCTGGCTGTCGGGTTTGTCGGCGACCGGAAGACGCAGTTCCTTCGCGCGTTCGCGCGTCTGCGTCTTTGTCAGCGAACCAAGGGGAAAACGCAAGCGTGCGAGTTGGTCGGGGCGGGTCGAAAATAAGAAATAACTCTGGTCACGCTCCAAATCCTTTGCACGGTGGAGTTCATCGCCGATGCGCCGGACGTAATGGCCCGTTGCCAAATAGGATGCACCGAGTTCCTCGGCAATCGAAAGCAGGTGCGTGAATTTAATCCTTTCATTGCAGCGAACGCACGGAATCGGAGTCTCGCCTCGACGGTAAGAATCCGCAAACTCGTCCATTACCTCGGTGCGAAAGCGTTCCTCGAAATCGAGAACATAATGGGGAATGCCGAGCGAGGCGGCGACTCTCCGGGCATCATGGACATCCCGTCCCGCGCAACAGGCTCCCTTGCGCGCCGTTCGTTCGCCGTGGTCGTAGAGCTGGAGCGTGATGCCGATGGTCTCATGACCCTCGTGCGACAGCATCGCCGCCGCGAGCGAGGAATCCACGCCCCCCGACATTGCTACAACTATGCGCTCTTTTTCCATAAGGTAATGTCACAATAATTGACGGAAAAATCAAGCGCGAACGGCGTGGGAGGGGGCCTCCATGGAAGAATCGCCCGGGGCGTTCGGGGCGTTTGGGGCGTTCGGGCGGGAAAGGCGCTTGTGCCAATGCTCCAGGGCGTTCACGAAATTCGTCACCGCCTTTTCGAAATCTTCATAGGCAAGGTTATGCAAGGGGAGGTCGCGCTGCAAAATCAAGCTGTTGCTGGCCTCGTCCAGCGCGATATGGACCCCCAAAGTCTTCTTCCCGAACAAGGCGGATGCGAGGAGGTCGCGGTAGGTCTGCGAGGCGTTGCCCGTCGGCGCGCCGCCCGGGCTGCCATGAAGCCAAAGGACGCCCTCCTCGGGGACCACGTCAATGGTTACCGCGAAAATCTCGTCAAAAACCAGCTGGCAGCGATTCTCCTCGCTTGCCTCCAGGCCGGCGATGCCGATGCGCTCGCCCAGGCGGCGAATAAGCGCCCGATACCCTTTGATAATTTCGTCCGGGTTCATGGTTTCACCGTTGAGGGGGTCGCTCTCCCGGCGACTTTGCGCTCGTTCAGGGATTTCATCGCAAAACCCCTTGTCTCGAAGCGGGTTGGTGTGATATGACTTACACAGGAATCGCCGACAGAGGCGCGACGACCTCCAAGGGTTCCGGCCAGTTGCGGGGCGCCCACGCCGCTCCGGGAAATTCGGGAGATATCCATGTTGGGTCGAGCGACCTTGCCAAAATCCATCTCGTTTGCGCCTCGCGTTGGTTTCGTTGTGCCTATATTGTCTGTTCGTGGTAAAGAAAACCTTAATGCCGAAAATTATATTCTCGCGAATCACGTCTGCCCATGAAGAAAATTGAAGCCATTATCAAGCCCTTCAAACTTGATGAAGTCAAAGAGGCGCTCCACGAGGTCGGGCTCCAGGGGCTCACGACTTACGAGGCAAAAGGATTCGGCCGCCAGAAAGGCCACTCCGAACTCTACCAGGGCGCCGAATACACCGTTGATTTTGTCCCGAAGGTCAAGATCGAAATCATCCTTCCCGATGAAATGGTCGACACCGCCATCGAAGCCATACTCAACGCTTCAAGAACCGGAAAAATCGGCGACGGCAAGATTTTCGTCATAGACATCCAGGAAGCCATCCGAATCCGTACAGGCGAATCCGGCGAAGAAGCCGTCTAAGTCCTGCACATCCGTCAACCCGCAAGGAAGCCTACAAATAAAGGAGGTCCGCAATGAAAATCCAAGAAATCAAAGACCTGATGGAAAGCAAAGACGTGCAGTTCGTCGATTTGCGATTCACGGATCCGCGGGGGAAATGGCATCACATAACCTTCGGCGCGAACATGATCTCCGAAGACACCTTCAACGAAGGCGAAATGTTCGACGGCTCTTCCATCGCCGGATGGAAAGCCATCAACGAATCCGACATGGTGCTTGTGCCCGATCCCGAGACCGCCGTCCTTGATCCCTTTGCCGCGCAACCGACCCTCGTTTTCACTTGCGACATTCTCGAGCCCTCGACCCGGGAAGCCTATCGCCGCGATCCCCGCCTCACCGCCAAGCGCGCCGAGACCTTCCTGCAACAGACCGGCATCGGGGACCAGATCTTTTTCGGCCCCGAGGCGGAATTTTTTATTTTTGACGATGTTCGCTTCGCCGCAACGCCCTACAACACCGGTTTCCAACTCGATTCCATGGAATTTCCGGATAACTCCGATACCTTCTACGAAGCCGGAAACCTTGGTCATCGTCCGCGGACCAAGGGCGGATACTTTCCCGTTTCGCCGGTCGATTCGGGTCAGGACATCCGCTCCGAAATGCTCGCCACCATGCAAGCCATGGGCATCGATATCGAGAAGCACCATCATGAAGTAGCGGCCGCCCAGCACGAGCTCGGCATGAAATTCGATACTCTCACCCGCTGCGCCGACAAGATGCAGATCTACAAATATGTCGTTCACAACGTCGCGCACTCTTTCGGCAAAACCGCAACCTTTATGCCCAAACCCGTCTACGGCGACAACGGAACGGGCATGCACTGCCACCAATCCATCTGGAAAGCCGGCAAACCCCTCTTTGCCGGAAACCAATACGCCGATTTGTCGGAGACATGCCTCTACTATATCGGCGGGATCATCAAGCATGCCAAAGCCATCAACGCTTTCACCAATCCGTCAACGAATAGCTACAAACGCCTTGTACCGGGTTTCGAGGCGCCGGTGCTGCTGGCGTATTCGGCAAAGAATCGTTCCGCGTCCTGCCGGATCCCGCACGGCGCAACTCCGAACGCCAAACGCGTTGAAATCCGCTTCCCGGACCCCGCCGCGAATCCCTATCTTGCCTTTGCCGCAATGTTCATGGCGGGCATTGACGGGATCGAGAAAAAACTCCACCCCGGCGATCCCATGGACAAGGATTTGTATGAGTTGCCGCCCGAGGAGCTTCAAGACATCCCGACCGTGTGCTCTTCACTGAAGGAGGCGTGCGAATCACTTGATGCCGACAGGGAGTTTTTGAAGAAGGGCGAGGTCTTCTCCGACTATCAAATTGACGGATATCTCGAACTCAAATGGGAGGAAGTCCACCGATACGAGCAGACTCCGCATCCCGTCGAGTTTGACATGTATTATTCCGTCTGAGCGGCAGGGGCGGCAGGGGCGGCAGGGGCGGCGGAAGCGGCCTGGGCGTGCCTGGCAACCTGAGTCTGTAAGCGTTGTGCCTTCGGGGAGAGAGCCGCGCGCTTCGACTTCAATAAGAAGGCATCCAGTCCACCGGCATGCTCAACCGAGCGCAGCGCATGAATAGAAATGCGCATGCGCACGGACCTCCCAAGCGCGTCGCTCATCAAGCTAACACTTGCGAGATTGGGAAGAAACCGCCTCCGCGTTTTGTTGTTCGCGTGACTGACGCGATTGCCACTTTGTGCCATTTTCCCTGTAAGTTCACAGCGTGCAGACATAATCAATATTCTTTCGTTACTGGTTAGTCTGTGTGTTATAGGGCGTTTATGCCGCAGGAGTCAAGAGGGGCGTTTTGGAACGGGAAGCGCGGGCTTGCCCGCCCCGGTCAGGGCGATATCAGCGTCTCCGGCCTGTCGGCCGGGAAGCGGCGGAAGGAGGAAAACTCCCTCCGGGCGGGGCTCCGGTCCGTCCGGGGGCCGGGACGCCCTGTGCCGTCCTTCCGAATCCGAAGGCTGCGCCCCGCCTTTGCCCCGCCTTTGCCCTGCCTTTTTCGGCGGGCATGCGTCGGTTTTCCCTGCCTATACATAGGAAAAAAGCCGATATAGCCTTATTGACAGCAATCCATAAACGTGTGATATTGTGAGCAGATACGGCCCCGAGGGGGCGAACATTGAATGATACGGAGTTTAGATGTGCATGAGAGGGAGTTGGTTCTTGACGCCGCTGTTCCAATTGTAACGACCGGCATTGGAGCGGGTGGTTGCCCGGAGGAGCCGTGTTTGCGTAAAGATATTAATGGTTTATTTTGATGCACGGAGAAAGAATGCTCAAATTTCGTGTTGAGCGATACGAAAGATGGTTGTTAGAATCGGATAATTCGTGGCGAGACATTGATTCGTTTATTGGATCATACAAACAGTAACATAGGAGAAAATCATGAAACAAATATGTGTTCTATTGTCTGTCTTTTTGGTTGTGGGGTGTTCTTCTCCTGAGCCATTGAGAGTCAAGCCTACGCAGGAGTCTTTCCTCCAGCATAAGGGAAAAACCTGCAGGCAGATGGAAAAAGAATATCGAGATGAGATTGCCAAAAGAAAGGTCTTCTCGGAATTACAGGCAAAGAAGGTGGAAGACGAAAGTCACGCCGGCACCATGCTTACCGTGTATGCAATTCCCACGCTTGGGCTTTCCTTTATCGTAGGAATGTTTGAATTTGCGGACGGCGACTACAGGGACGAGCTGGCAAAATCGAAAGGGACGGTCGTTTCTCTTGAAGAGGTGATGTACAAGGATGGCTGCGAGGTAAACCCCTAAGACCCCCGCGAACGCCATCCCGGGTTCATAACCAATTCCGTCCGTATCGTTTCCGTTCCTTCACACAGGTCGGGTGCGGTTGCGGCTCCTGCGGCGAGTCGCGATTTTTAAGTTCGAAATCGGAAGAATCTTCGAACCCCGGTTGGGGGCCGGGCCGCGGAAGGTGCCGGGGCATCGCTCCGGCGTTGCCCGCCGAGCCCGTTTTTGCCGAATCGAATCGATCAAATAAACCGGATGCAGGTGCAAAAATTGTCGGAAAACGGGGGAAAATTGGAAATCTTCCCCGAATCGATTGCACAATTGCGGGGAAATTTGCTAGCGTAGATACATGGGTAACATTTTTGTGAATGGAGCAAAACGATGAAAACAACACTGATAACGACTTTCGCAATCGCCGTGATGGTTTTTGCGTTTAACACAAATCCTGCAATGGCGGGAGGCAACAGCGATACTCAACACACTCTCTGGTCTTCCAACCAGCAAGAGGTCGATGAATTGAAAGATTTGGATGGGACCGATGTTGCTCGATACCAACCTGATTTCGAGTGGAAATGGGAGCGAGACCCCGGCACGGGCAATTACGGTTGGACCAAGAGATACATGAACGAAAGCGGCGCCGGAGGTGAACAGGTCGCCGAGATGGAAGATGAAACGGGTGATGAGAGCGAAGTTGCCCTGGGCGGCTGCGTAACAGACTGGTCGTCCGGCAGAACCGTTTGCTGCTATCCCAGCAGTTCCGGGAGAGGGGTGGCATGCCATTACCCCAACGAGGAAGGCAAAGAAAGTGAAATTGCCTACGGGTGCAAACCCCGGCCTGACGGCAGCGTGCATTGTCCCGGGGACGCGTGGAATACGGAAAACGATGAAAGCGAACTTGCCGGACTGACAAGAAGGCAGAAGCAGCAGCAGGACGAGGACGACTGGAACGCCTGGATTCTGAAGCAATTCGCCGGACTGACAAGAAGGCAGAAGCAGCAACAGGACGAGGACGACTGGAACGCTTGGATTCTGAAGCAATTCGCCGGGCTGACAAGAAGGCAGAAGCAACAGCAGGACGAGGATGACTGGAACGCCTGGATCCTGAAGCAATTCGCCCTTCCTTATACGCCGGCAGACGAGTGTGATCCATACACGGCAGGCGCATATTGTCCTGCCGGCAATGAGGACGAAGGAGCTGCGGAACAGCGTGAATTTGCCGCCGGCGCTCAAGGAGGGTCTTTCTCGGCGGCAGGTTTGACGCTTGGAGGTTTGCCGACCGAGGCAGACGGTACCGCGGCGGCAACGGAGGATTCTCTGAATGACCGCGTTTTGAGGAGCGGCCACTACTGACGGTCTTCGTAATTCGGTAGCAGACGCAACCGAACAATAACCTCGGCAGTTTTGCCCATCAGGAGGGAAGCCGCGCTGAACCGGCTTCCCTCCTTTTTTGTATCCGCGTCCAACTTAAGTGGAGCGAACAGAAACCGTAGAAAAAAGGATGAGAAAGAAAATGCAGCACCGGTGACAGGGGAGGAGGATGCGCCGGAGGGACTTGAATAAAATGAAATAACGGGCGGCAATGCGTCTTTGCCGGTGTCCCGGGCCGAAAAAACTGATAATCAGGCAGTCTCGGGAAAATTCTTGTTTTTTGCTGTGTTTTTTAGGATGCTACGAGGTGCCTATAATGAGGGCGTCCATCATTCATGCCCGTAGAAGGAGGCTTTCAAATGAACTTATTTCGTTTTTCAATCATTGCGTTGTCCCTGACCCTGATGTTTTCGATAGAGTCATCTTCATCGGTATCCGCAGATTACTCCCATCCCGAATTTTCAGTAACCGACGACCGCATTTTGAATCTTCGTGAAACAGGCTCGAAAATCGTCCTGGAAACAATTGAAGATTCTATCCGTCAAGGCGGTGTTGGATTGCTTGGCGAGGGTTTCCAAATCGATTCGTCCTTGAACTGGGTATTCGGAGAGACGATAGAAGGCGAGGTTGATGCGGTTGTGCCTTTATGGAGCAAAGACGGGCATATCATTTTCACCCAGCCCGGACTGATAGTTTGGCCGGGAATTGAAGAAGAAAACCGCATCGACGGGAATCTCGGTGCCGTTTACCGAACCGATCTTGCAAACATTATCGGCATTAACGCTATCGGCGGCGCTTCCGTTTTCTATGACTACGACTTTCAAGTGGGCCATTCGCGCATTTCTTTTGGCGTGGATGCGCAGCACAAAGAATTTCACGCAGGTTTGAATTATTACCAACCGCTTAGTGGTGAAGAAGGCGGACGTGAGGGTTATATTGAGGATGCGATACGCGGCATGGACGCTCGGTTAACTTTCCAGAGAAATATTATGCGTGTGAGTGCCAATCTTGGGTATTGGCGATATGAAGGGGACGGCACCGGAGAGGGCAGCTGGGAACTTTCTTATGGCATGGATGCCGGCATTCGGGTTTTGAACGGGATTTTCATTGAAGGCGGATACGAGAAACACGATGATGCGTCCATTGATGATCGCTTGAATTTGGGCGTGGCGTTTAAGTTTTCTTTGCCTGACCTCAAAGGGCAAAGTTACGGGGACGGCTCGATGTCTTCAAACCTGTATCGGGTTGTTGAGCGTGAAAAACGGATACTTTACGAAGAATGGAAGGATGGACCAACAGTTTCGTTCACCCTCGATGAAGATGTGGTTGTTGTAGAAGGCGGTACTGTAAATGTAGGGATCCGGTTGAATGAGGCATTGGAAGAAGGCGCCACTTTGAATTTAATCGGGAGCGGGACGGCAACATATAACGATGACTATACAGTATCGGTTGATGGCGGAACAACAAATTGTAGCGCTGTCACGGGAACAAGTTGCCAAATAACCGGCGATAATAATATCGAGATTAATATTAACAACGACGGAAGGGGTGAAGATGCAGAGACAATAATTCTTTCTGTGTTAATTGTTTCGGGTGATACGAATTTGACGGTTCGCGGTTCTTTGACTCTTAGGATTCCTGAAGATCCGCCATTTCCGACTGTTTTCCTGATGGCCGATAACACGAGTATCGCAGAAGGTGAAAGTGCAACCTTAACGGTCGCCCTAAGTGAAGTGGTGAACGAAGATGTTGTCATCAATTTGCAGAATTATATTGTTGCGGAAGGGGAAGATGCAAACTACGGGACTAGTATGGATTATCACCTGAATAACGGCAGTGATTGTAACATTGCGGTTGGAGCGGCCTGCCAAGTCACTATCAGGATGGGGCAAAGATCTGCAACGGCAACGATCAATGTCAATACGGATATGGATTTCGAGTCGACTCCCGAGCCCTTTACCATTTCTATTGATATTGCTTCCGCAGGCTCGACAGGCGTGATGGTTGGAAATCCGTCAATGTTGAACTTCACAATTCCGGCAGACCCGCCTCCGCCAACCGTTACGATAAGCACCTCGGATACGAGCATCATGGAAGGTCTTCAGAGAGTTATAACGTTTACGTTAAGCGAAATGGTTAGCGAACCTGTTACATTGAATCTTATTGCGGACACAAGCAGTACGGCAACGTATGGCGGGACCGATGATTGGGTGCTGAATGACGGCAGCGGAGCTTGCACTTCCGCTACCGGGACGAGTTGCCAAATCACCATCCCTGCAAACAGTACTACAGCCACGACACGTATTCTCGTTATCGATAACATGGCTGGCGAAGGAGAGGAAACTGCGGTTGTGAGAGTTATGGTTGATTCGGGAAGCAGGTATCTCGTGCAAGAAGGAGACCCATCGAGATTGACTTTCAATATTGCCGCTGATTGATCTACTATACCCCCGAAAAACCGAAAAATGTTCTCTCTCATCCAGACAACCTTCTTGAAG
>JAPOUU010000052.1 GCA_026708505.1 Hyphomicrobiales bacterium
TGGGTTCCCTTGCCGTTGAGGTCAATGGCGGTTCCACTGCTGCTACTGGATGCTACTTCGGCGTTGACATTAATGGTGACATCGCCGCTGCCCTGGTTATCGACATCAATGCCGATTCCACCGGTGACATCGTTATTCACGGTGATTCCAACATCGCCTGTCGTCACTCCGTCCGCCGTCCTGACACGGATGCCCGCTTCACCGGTGGAGTTGACGGTGCCGTCTGTTATGATGGTAACCGCGCCGACTCCCCTCTGATTAACGAAGATGCCTTCCGCCGTGCCGCCGGGTGTAGATATGATATTGCTTCGTGATTCTATCAAGACGCTGCCCATTGTTTCCGCAACCGTGACAACACGGATGCCGCTGCCTTCCACGTCGAGAGTACCGCCCGTGGAAGTGACGGTGACACTATTCGTGCCGTCTTGGTCAACATAAATACCTGAAGCTTGGGTCTCAACGTTGGCGTTCGCCCTAATGGCAACCGCTCCGCTTCCGAGGTTTTTGACATGAATAGCCGCTCCATTCGGCCCAAGCGGACTAATGTTGCCGTTTAATTCGATCTCCACATCCCCCTCTGTCACCGTTGCCGTTTCGACATAAATGCCTGCCGAAACATTCATTGCATCAAGGGCTCCGTTTGTCGTCACGCTGACCCTGCCGGCTCCGTTTTGTTGAACGTGAATGCCCCCTGTACCGACCCCTGCGAGGACACTGCCGTTTGTCTCAATTATAACCGCGCCGGATCCGTCTTGTTGGACATGAATGGCTTGTCCTCCGGCGGTAATATCACCGTGTGAAGTGATAGTCACATCGCCCGTTGTTTCCATAGCCGTATCGACAAAGATGCCCTTCTGGTTGTTCGAGGTAATGGCTCCCCTCGTTGTAATCGTGAGAGCGCCGGTTATGCTACTAGGGCCAATATCGAAAGCATTTTCCTCTGCGGTGATGTCGCCGTCCAAATCGAAGGTTAAGGAATGCGACTCTTGAGCCGTGCGGATGTAGAAGCCGCGATTGCCGATGTTGGAGGCGTTGCCCGAAACGCTCAACCCGAAGTCGTCCGTATCCGTAAACGTTGTAGACTGACCTGCACCGATCACCCTAACAAACGGTACATCATTTGAATTTGCAGCCCCCGAGCAAATCCACATCCCCGACCCCATGGGTTCTTCGGTGCAATTTCCCGCCTGAACCGGCGAACTCGTTGCCAGCAACGCGCCAAGCGCGAGCACCGATGCGCCGGCTAAAAACGGCGCAAAGGAGATTAGGCCTTTTGAAGTCTTTCTAAGCCGTCCGCCGCGGATGAATTCAGGGGACGGCTTCTGCGCGGGAGTATTCATTTTCTGCTCTCCTTTTGAGGTGATTTTACCAAATTGACTTTAGGGGTTAATGCTACTTCCCACCTCTATTGAATGTCAATACCGAAACTGGGCTTAAATGGCGATTCTCGGGGGAGACAAATCGGCAGAGAACGGTAAAAGATTAAAAAAAGGCGATATTTCCCACTATTTCACCTTACCCGCTCCCTTTCCCAACTTTAGACAACCGCACGCTATCGGCCAAGCCAATCTGCTTGCTGCATAATTGGAAAACGGTTAAAATGCAAGCGCCTGATAGTTGGCAGGGAGATTAAGTAAAATGACGATTCTTAAGGAAGGCGAACCGAAAGGAAGTTACGGACTTCGTGGAGGCAAGCGCATCTATGAAGGCTACAATGACGAGCGCAAGGTCAAAGGGCGCAAGAAGAAAGAGGAAACGAGAGGCAAACACTATTATGCCAAGGAGTTTTCCAAAACCAACAATGAGCTTCCTAAAAAACATCACAACAAAATTGCCTGCACAGATTCCGAAAAATATCTTTCCGCTCTTCCCGACAACTGCGTTGATTTGATATTCACTTCACCGCCCTACAACTTCGGTTTGGATTATGACACGAAGGGAGATGATGCGGCGGCGTGGAAAGAATACTTTGACAAACTGGACCGGGTTTGGGAGCAGTGTATTCGGGTCTTGAAGTATGGCGGAAGGCTTGTAATAAACATCCAGCCGCTTTACTCGGATTACGTTCCCGCACATCATTTTATTTCCAATTCGCTTGTCTCTCGCGGGTTGATATGGAAGGGAGAAGTCATGTGGGAAAAGAACAATTACAACTGCAAATACACGGCTTGGGGATCATGGAAAAGCCCTTCTAATCCTTATATGAAATACTCATGGGAGTTTGTTGAGATATTCTGCAAAGGTTCGTTGAAATTGGAGGGTAGTAAAGAAAATGCTGATATTGCTGCCGATGATTTCAAGAAATGGGTTTACGGGAAATGGTCTATCGCCCCTGAACGCAAAATGAAAGAATACGGACATCCTGCCATGTTCCCCGAAGAGCTTGCCAAGCGGGTAATTCAGTTATTTTCGTTTCGAGAAAGTGTTGTCTTGGATCCGTTTGCAGGTGTGGGAACGACTTGTGTGGTAGCGAAGCGATTGGGGCGCACCTATCTTGGTGTGGATGTTTCCGAGCAGTATTGCGATGCCGCCAAAAAAAGACTAAGCAAAGAAAACGGGCGGCTTCTATGACTCTAGATCCCAAAGTTACCATAGAAGATATAATTCACGACTATGATGCCGGGGTGAAAAATATAGAAGCGGAAGCAAAAAGAATTCCGAGCGGGCTTACGGTGGCGTGGTGAGGTCGTTCAAAGGGAAAATGCTTGAGAAAATTGCCGGTCATATGGTGTCGATTGCATGGAAAGAACTTGGCGGTAACTTTGATCGTATATCCCTAAACGCCAGCAAAATTCCAATCCCAATTCACCCTGACTATTTAAAGACCCTGCCAAGCGAAGTATCCCGCCATATAAAAGACAACATAGACAAATACACGTATCGTTGCAGAATCGATCGCCATGTTTTCGTAGATAAGAACTTTGTTCTGGGGATTGAATGTAAAGCATATGCTGAAAATGCAATGATGAAGCGGATTCTGGTGGATTTCAATTTTCTAAAATCTCAACACCCGGAAATAAATTGCATGTTGTTACAATTGGAAAGCCAATTGACGGGAGATTATAACGCTCCGGCTCAAGAAATAACTTATGGCAGCTATTCCACACATACCCTGATGTCCCACTTCCCCGATGTTGATTTGGCAATCGTAACGCTTTTGGAAGGCGAGAGAAATGTTAGTAAACCGATTCACAAAAATTTCAAACCGCTAAAACCGGAAATTCTGAAGAAGGGCATTCAGCATATATCCGGAGTTCTAGAGAAAGTGATATAAAACGCACTCTCTAAAAACAAAGGCTCGGCAGAATGATTTCTCATCTCAACCGAGCCTGCCGCTGTATTTCCGTTTTCGAGAATGTTGCACTCATTCTTAATCCAATAGAGGTCGTATATAATTATCAAAGTGCTCAATAATCGCTTCATAATCCCGTAGCGATTGCCATAAAAAAACATGATGCTCAAGACCTCTGAACCAGTGCATTATCTCTTGCCGATAGCGGGGGCTGTTGGCTATGCCATTGCTGAAAATCACCCATACCGGATACACATCGGATGGCTGATTGGCGTCTGCCTGTATTGATTTTATCATCCCCGGCATGAAATATTTACAGGCGCGCTCGTGTGCATTTCCACCTGCTCGTTGCCGTTTCATCTCTACATAAATTTTCTTGTTGTTGTCTCGGTTTTTAAGCATGAATTCCGGCTCTATCCCGTGCTTGCGCTTGCCGTCCGGCTGATAGCCATAGAGGCCTTTAAGATCGCGGGGCTTATGGACGGCCTCTATGTTGGAGTCTGCAAGGTGCATGTCCATAATAACGCTGAATATATCCTCGGCTGATTGCCCTCTTGCAACCGCTTTACCCTGCCAGTTTGCACGGCCCTCAAGATTCTTACGCGCCATTGGCTTCCAGCCCCCAATGTGTCCAGCCCCGATCCCTGTCGCTTCGGGCAAAAAGTTCTATCTTACGTTGTTTAGGAAACATTTTAGCAATCCGTGCCTTAACCTCGCGAGGCTTTGCGCTGTGCTCACCGCGTTTATCCTGAATGAATTGTCTAATGTTGCGTGCACCGCGGGGCGTAGGTATTCGACCGCGTTTGAAAAGCAAACATAACTCGCATTGGCTCATTGTGTAAAAGCCCGGGTTGACCTTCAGTTTATCCCACACAAAAGCAACTGTTGCCCAATTGAATCCCCAACCTTTACCAAGATCTATTGCTTGGTCAAGATGAGGACTGCTTGACCACATAAACAACAAAGAATCATCCTCGGCAATATCCATCACCGACAATTGCTTGAGTTCTTCAAGCGTTAGCGTTGGATAATGTCTTATCGCCCCCCCTGTAGAGATACCCCCGGCGCCATTGTGCTGTTGCTGCCCTTTGTAATCCCAGGGCGGATCGGCGTAAATCACTCCGAATTTTCCGCGCGGAAAAGGAGGGGTTCTTGAATGACAATCATTTTTGAACAGACTCCTAGCAACCGCCTCGGGTGTATCATTGATTGCATCAATAAAATTGTCCATTTTCATCCCCAGCCAAGTTATGCGGTCAACGCCCCAACGACTTTTGAGCCGCTCTTCTTCATGCCGAGAACAGATTTTTTACCCACTGCCCTCCGTCTCGCATTTAATCGCTTGTTAGCACGTCTATTGCGCTCTTTACCGCTGATATAGATCTCATCCGCAATAGCTCTTTTGATCTGCGATCCGTTTCCATGGTAAGATTCACAAACACGCATGGCCAATTGCCATGCGCTTTTTTGTGTAATACCAAGACTGCACGCCAGTTTAGGGGTGGTAATACCTTTAATGTTGTTGGTGATCAGAAAAATAGCAATTGCCCACTTACGATAACCTACATTGCTGGATGCCATAGGTGAGTTTGTTTTGGTGGTAAATACCTTGCGACACGGACGGCACCTGAATCCATTCTTGCCTCTTGCGATAGTCTTACTAGATATCTTCGAGCCTCCACAATGCGGACACCTTACACCATCAGGCCAGCGCTGCTGCACAAACCACTGCTCAGCAGTGTCATCATCGGGAAACATATGGATTATTCGTGCAACATCCAATTTTTGTTTCTTTTTAGCCACCATTCAACTCCCTAGCAAATCAATACATGCAACCTAGTATAATGTCGCTATTCTGTCAATAAGAAACGGGCAATATTGTACACATCCCCAAAAACAAAGGCTCGGCAGGATGATTTCCCATCTCAACCGAGCCTGCCGCTGTATTTCCGTTTTTGAGGATGCTTCTATATCCAGGTAGAGAAGCTCTCTAAGAGGGATTGAGCGGTCTTCAAGTCCGCCGAAGCGGTGACGGTGGAATAATCCCACATAAACGGGAAGTGTCAAGCTAGGCATTCCAACCTAAGTTTCGGCTGAAACCGCAAGCCCCTCGTTTGAAAACATCTTAATCGGATGTTTTTTTATTAGTGGCCCAGAATCTGGCTCAAGAAGAGCTTCGTGCGATCGTTGCGCGGCGAAGTGAAAAACGCCTCCGGTTCGTTCTGCTCGACTATTTGCCCCTCATCCATAAAGATGACACGGTTGGCAACGCGGCGCGCAAAACCCATCTCGTGCGTAACGCATATCATCGTCATGCCGCCCTCCGCCAAGTCCACCATCACATCCAGGACTTCCTTGATCATCTCCGGGTCCAACGCCGAGGTCGGCTCGTCAAAGAGCATGACCGCGGGATTCATACACAACGCCCGCGCAATCGCAACACGCTGCTGCTGTCCGCCCGACAGCTGTCCGGGGTATTTCAACGCCTGGTCGGGAATCTTGACGCGCTCGAGATAGCTCATCGCTATCTCGTTGGCCTCCGTCTTCGACATGCGGCGCACCCATATGGGCGCAAGGGTGCAATTCTCAAGGATGGTGAGATGGGGGAAGAGATTGAAATGCTGAAAGCACATCCCGACCTCGCGGCGAATCTCGTCAATTTTCTTGAGATCGTTGCTGAGTTCGATGCCGTCCACGATGATGCTGCCTTCCTGGTGTTCTTCGAGGCGGTTGATGCAGCGGATGAGCGTCGACTTGCCCGAACCCGACGGTCCGCAAATCACTATTCGCTCGCCCTGTTGTACCTGCAAGTTGATGTCTCTCAGCACGTGGAAACTGCCAAACCATTTGTTCATGTTGGTAATTTCGATGGCGTAGTTTCCGCCGTTGGTTTGTGGAATCGTGTTCATCTTATCTCTCCTATCGTTTGTGTCCTGTCTGTAAGCGCCGCTCCATGAATTGCGAGTAACGCGAGATGCTGAAACACAAGCACCAGAACATTACCGCAGCAGTGAAATAACCCGTATTCGCCGTGTTCGGAGTCGACCAATTCGGGTCGGTGAAACTCAACTGTATGATGCCGAGCAGGTCAAACAAGCCGACGATCAAAACCAGCGTGGTGTCTTTAAGCAACGCGATGAAACTGTTCACTATTCCCGGAATCACCAGGCGCAGGGCTTGCGGCAGTATTATCAATAACATCGTGCGCCAATACCCCAGGCCCAACGCGTTCGCGGCTTCGTATTGCCCGCGCGGAATCGCTTGCAGGCCGCCGCGAACCACTTCCGCGAGATAGGCCGCCGAAAACAGCGCGATCCCGACGAGGCAGCGCAACAGTTTGTCCAGCGTCACACCCTCCGGCAAAAACAGCGGCAGCATCACGCTCGCCATGAACAAGACGGTAATGAGGGGAATGCCCCGCCAAAATTCGATAAAGCCGATGCTCAACATTCGAACCACCGGCATATCCGAGCGCCGTCCGAGCGCAAGCAGGATTCCCAGCGGCAGCGAACCGACGATGCCGACGATGGAAGTAACCAGCGTAACCAGCAAGCCTCCCCACAAGGGAGTCTCGACCAGCGGCAACGAAAATCTTCCTCCCAGCAACAGGAAGAACGCGATCACCGGGTAAACCACAAACAGGAATATTGCATTCACCTTTTTGAAAGGCACCGCGGGTATCAGCATCGGAATCATTGCAAGCACGCCGATGATCATGGTGGCGTCCACCCGCCAGCGTTCCTCAAGAGGATAACGTCCGTAGATGAGCTGCCCCCACTTCGCCTGGATGAAGGGCCAGCAGGCTCTTGATCCTTCGCGGCAATCATCGGCCGTTCCCCTCCAGACGGCATTGAAAACGGCCCAGTCCAGTATCGCCGAGGCGACGACATAAATCATATACAGGCCGAGCACCGTCAGGGCGATGTCGAGAGGCGTGGAAAAGAGATTCTTCCGCGCCCATCCGACGGGCCCGATGCTCAAGCTCGGAGGCGGTTTCTCCGGTATCGGTTGCCAGACCTGTTGGGACTCCGTGTTCATCTACCTCTCCACCAACGCAAACTTTGCGTTGTACCAATTCATAAAGACGGAAGTCACTATCGACAAGGACAGGTAGATCGCAATCACAATTGAGAGGACTTCGACCGCCTGCCCCGTCTGGTTCAAAACAACCCCCGCAAACACCGAGACCAATTCAGGATAGGCAATCGCCGCGGCCAGCGAGGAGTTCTTTGTCAGATTGAGGTATTGGTTCGTCAACGGCGGAATGATCACACGCATCGCCTGGGGAATGATGACAAGGCGGAGGGTTTGTCCGCGGTGGAGGCCCAGGGAGGAAGCCGCTTCCGTCTGTCCCCAATTCACCGCCTGGATTCCCGAGCGGACAATCTCCGCTATGAACGACGCCGTGTAAATCGAAAGCGCGAGAACGAGGGCGACCAGTTCGGGAACGAGGGTTGAGCCGGTTGCAAAATTAAAACCCTTGAGCTCGGGCAGCACCAGCGAAACCGGCGAGCCGGCAAGAAAGAAAACCGCCAGCGGCAATAGCACGATCATTGCCATGCTGGTCCAAAAAACCGGAAATTGCTGTCCGGTCTGTTGCTGCCGCAGGCGCGCCCATCTCCACAAAAAGAACGATCCCACGCACGCCAGCACGAAAGCCGCAAAAACAAATCCGGTGCCCGACTGCAATATCGGAGTCGGCACTATCAATCCGCGGGAGTTTAGAAAAACATTGGGAATCGGCTCAAGGCTGTCCCGGGGATTCGGCAACGCACGCAGCACTCCGATATACCAGAAGAAAATCTGCAGCAAGAGCGGAACGTTTCGAATAATCTCAACATACACGGTCGCCAGGCGCGCGATGATCCAGTTGTTCGAAAGCCGGGCGATGCCGACGATGAATCCCAAAACCGTTGCCAGCACGATTCCCAGCCCCGCGCACAAAACGGTGTTGAGGAAGCCCACCAGCAAGGCCCGGCCGTAGCTGGATTCTTCGGAATAATCGACAAGCGAGAAATTAATGGAAAAACCGGCCGTGTCTTCGAGGAAGTCATAGCCGGATGCGATGTTTAGACGGTTGAGGTTCTGGATGGTGTTGTCGGCCACCGTCCAGCCGACCCATATGACAATCAGCAGCGTGAGGATCTGAAAGAACACCCCCCGAATCTCGGGGTTGCGCCACCACGACAGCAAACGCCCGGCACCGGAATCTTCGGTGGAGGAGGTCGGGAGAGCCATTCTACAAACTACGCCGCATAAAAAGCTGCAAACTACACTGCTTCAAAAGGACGGCACGGGGAGAAAAGCAAGATGCACGAATCACCAACGCACATCTCGCCTTCCTTCCTCATGCCATCACGCCCGGGCCCGTCTCGGGGACGGACTCGGACGCAACCCAACTCGTATTAGCGAATCGGGGGGGCGTATTGCAGGCCGCCGTCTTTCCACAGAGCGTTCAGGCCCCGCGAAATTCCAAGCGGCGTGTTCGGACCGACGTGGCGCTCGAAGCTCTCGGAGTAATTTCCGACCTGCTTGACGATGTGGTACGCCCAGTCGTTCGGCAGACCCATGTTCTCGCCGAAACTGCCTTCTTTACCAACGAAGCGCAAAATCGCCGGATCGCTCGAGCTCGACTTGGCGTCGATGTTTCTCGAGGTGATGTCCAGCTCTTCGGCGTTCAACATGGCGAAGAGGGTCCATTTCACGATGTTTGCCCATTGTGCATCGCCGATGCGAACCGCAGGTCCAAGCGGCTCTTTCGAGATCACTTCCGGCAGAACAACCTGCTCGGACGGGTCGGTCATCTTGAGGCGTTGCGCGTAAAGACCGGACTGGTCGGTCGTGTAAACGTCACAACGTCCCGCGTCGTAGGCAACCACGACCTCGTCGGCTTTTTCAAAAGCAACGAGTTCATAGTCCATGCTGTTGGCGCGGAAGTAGTCGGCAACGTTCAACTCCGTGGTCGTTCCGGTGTTCGTGCAAACCGAGGCGCCCGCAAGCTCCAAGGCGTTCGACACGCCCAAGGATTTGCGAACCATGAAGCCCTGGCCGTCGTAGTAGTTCACGCCGGTGAAGACGATGCCCAGGCCGGTGTCGCGCTGGAGCGTCCAGGTCGTGTTGCGCGAAAGAACGTCAATCTCGCCCGACTGCAGCGCCGTAAAGCGCTCCTTCGCCGAGAGAGGCGTGTATTTCACGGCATCCGCGTCGCCGAACACCGCGGCGGCAACGGCACGGCAAACATCAACGTCGATGCCCGTCCAGTTACCCGCGTCGTCCGCGTTCGAGAAGCCCGGCAAGCCCTGGCTCACGCCGCACTGGACGAAGCCCTTCGACTTAACCGCGCGCAGCGTCGAGCCGTCCTGGGCGTACGACGAGGTGGCCCCCATCGCCAAACCCACAAACGCCAGGGCCGCGCCCGCGAAAAGGTTGAGTGTTAGATTCAATTTTTTTGTTTTCATAGAGATATCTCCCTCTGAGGCCGGGCAAAACAAATCACCCGGCGGTGATGACATGATAATTGTTCCGGCGGAAACCCCCACATTTATTTCCAGAAGCGAATCACCCGCCCCGAAAATAAAGAAACAGAGCTCCCACCCACGCAAACCCTAGCAAGGTGTATGCCTCTTTGCAAGCGATTCAACCGATTCAATAGCGAATCGGCGATTTTTCTTGCGTAACATTAACGAGAGGATATGCTGAAAGCACGGGGGGGACGGGCAAATAACGGCAAGAATCACGGGAATCTCGAATGACAACGGACGAATCGCGCGAATCGGTTGGCGACGCCACGCGCCTCGCCCATCTCGGACGCAACTCCGAGCAGCAGCAGGGGCTCGTTAACACGCCCGTTACACGGGCTTCGACCATTCTCTTCCCCGACCTGAAGACCCTGCGCGCGGGCGCGCAGGAATACACCTACGGACGGCACGCGACGCCCACGACCAAGGCGCTTCAGGACGCGCTCGCACAACTTGAAGGCGCGCACGCCGCTTTTCTCACGTCCTCCGGACTTGCCGCCGTCACCACCTCCATACTTTCGGTGACGAAAGCCGGCGACCACATTCTCGTTGCCGATTGCGTCTACGAGCCCACGCGAAAATTTTGCACCGAGGCGCTTTCGGCGATGGGCGTGTCCGTGTCCTTCTTCGATCCTCTCGTCGGGGCGGACATCGCCAAACTCGTCACGCCGAAGACCAAAGCCGTGTTTTTGGAATCGCCCGGCTCGCTGACCTTTGAGGTTTCCGATGTCGCGGCCATTGCGGACGCCGCCCACCAGGCCGGCGCGAAAGTGCTGCTCGACAACAGCTGGGCGACGCCGCTGTTCTTCAAGTCGTTCCGAAACGGCGTCGACATATCCATACATTCGGTGACCAAATACATCTCCGGACATGCGGACGGAATGTGCGGCGCCATCCTTACCAACGAACACGCCGTGGACGACGTCGAGCGCATGCGCAGACTCCTCGGACAAAGCAACGGCGCCGACGAAGCCTATCTTGCGCTGCGGGGATTGCGGAGCCTCGAGGCGCGGCTGGCGCGGCAGACGGCCTCGGCTTTGGAAATCGCACGATGGCTCGAGACACGCCCGGAGGTTGCAAGGGTTCTCTACCCCGCTCTCGAAAACGATCCGGGATACCGCCTTTGGCAGCGCGACTTCTCCGGCGCCGCGTCGCTCTTCTCCATCGTTCTGCATCCCTGCTCGAACGACGCCCTTGCGCGAATGGTGGACGGAATGAGTTTGTTCTCGATGGGATACTCGTGGGGGGCGTTCGAGAGTCTCATCCTGCCGTCCGTTCCGAATCGTTCCGTCACCGAGTGGAGCGAGGCGGGCACGCTCCTTCGACTTTACATCGGACTCGAAGATCCCAACGACCTCAAACAGGATCTCGAAGCCGCACTTGAGCGACTCGAATGACTCGGAGGACGGGCGCAATGCTTTCCATCGCGCCGATGATGGGATACACGGACCGGGCCGGCCGGTATTTTCTGCGTCGACTTACAAAACACGCGCGGCTCTACACCGAGATGCTCACCGCGCAGGCGATTCTCCACGGCGACAGGCAGCGCCTGCTTGCCTTTGGCGCGTGCGAACAGCCCCTCACGCTGCAAATCGGGGGAAGCGATCCCGACGAACTCGCGGCCGCGGCAAAAATCGGCGCAACGTTCGGTTACAACGGCATCAATCTCAATCTCGGATGCCCGAGCTCGCGCGTGGGCGAAGGAGGCTTCGGCGCCTGTCTCATGGGCAGGCCCGAACGGGCCGCGCGATGCGTGCGGGCAATGGCGGAGGCCGTCGACATCCCCGTTTCCGTCAAATGCCGCATCGGCATTGACGAGCAGGACCCCGAACGCGAGTTTGTCCCCTTCATTGAAAGGCTCGCGGATGCCGGTTGCGAAGAGTTCATCGTTCATGCGCGAAAGGCCTGGCTCAACGGGCTCTCTCCGAAGGAAAACCGGACGCTTCCTCCGCTGCAATATGATGTCGTATACCGGCTGAAGGAAACGCACCCGCATCTGCGCATACATCTCAACGGAGGGATCGAGACGCTCGAACAGGCGCAAAGCGTTCTGGGCGGGTTGGACGGAGTGATGATCGGACGGGCGGCCTTTGCAAATCCCTGGATGCTTTCGCAAGTCGACCGGCTCTGGTTCCAAAAAGACCGCGCGCCTTCCGGCCGGGGCGAAGTCCTGGAAGAGATGCTCGCGCATGCGTTTGCCCGCGCGCAGGCGGGAGAGATGCCGCGCGCCTCGCTTCGGCACTGCATGACCCTTTACCGGGGCATCAAGGGCGGCAAGGCCTTCCGCAGGAAGCTCAACGACATCATGCAGGCGCCCCTCGCCGAGAACCAGCTTGCGCAAATCGCGCAGCTGTCCCCTTGAATTAAGATGGAAGCGTTGCTCGGGCAGCTCTCGCAACAAGAAATTTACTTTCTCGTTTTCGGCGCGCTGCTCACCGGCATCGCATCGGGCGGACTTGCGGGACTGCTCGGCGTGGGCGGGGGAACGATCATCGTCGCCTTTCTTTATTATATTTTCTCCAACCTCGGCGTTCACCCCGACCATCGGATGCACGTCGCCATCGGAACATCGCTGGCAACCATCATCCCCGTCTCGCTGCGCTCCCTGCACGGGCACCTCAAAGCCAATTCCGTCGATACCGACCTGCTTCGAAACTATTGGTTCGTGCCGTTGCTCGCGGGGGCGATTCTCGGCGGCACGCTCAACGGACAAATCCCCGATGTCGCGCTGCGCATCGGATTCGCATGCTTCATCTCCGTTCTCGGCATCTACTACATTATCGCCAAAGAAACCCACGCGATCGCGCAACGTCTTCCTTCCGGCCTCGGCAGGTGGGCGCTGGGCGGCGGCAACGGGTTTGTCGCCTCGTCCTTCGGCGTGGGCGGCGGGGCGCTGGGAGTCATCTCCATGACCGCCCACGCCATCCCCATCCACAGGGCCGTCGGCACCTCCGCGGGCTTCGGAGCCATCATCGCGACTCCCGCGAGCATCGGCTACATCCTCGCCGGCTGGAACGCCGAGGGGCTGCCGCCGTGGTCGCTGGGATATGTCAATATCCTCGGCTTCGCCCTCATCACCCCGAGCGCGCTGATTGCCGCGAGGCTCGGCGTGCTGATCGCCCACAAGCTGCCGCAAAAGAGTCTGCGGCGGGTGCTTGCGGTTTTCTTGATCGCGGCGGCGGCCTACATGATGCACGACGTAATCCCCCTGCCCTTTTGAACTTGCCC
>JAPOUU010000041.1 GCA_026708505.1 Hyphomicrobiales bacterium
CGCCGCTTGTTCAACTAGTACCGTTTGTTCGGGGATGGAACCGGAATATCCCCCGCCGCTGCCGCAAGCGAGCAAAAGCGTCATTGGAAGTATTACTGAAATCGTCTTTAAGGTTTTCATGGTGATTTTCCTTTTAGCGCATGTATTCGGATTCTGCCACGATATCGATTCGCTGTAAAGCGTTTAAAATCCTTCCATTCTGGACGAATCAGGCTTGCCGGTTAGCGGGGGCAGGTCCCGTTGTTTCACTTCTTCCGCTTGGAGCCGCGACGCTTCGTAACACCGCGCGATCCCCCCGGACGCCCCATGGGCATTCCCGCGCCCCCCATGCCAAAAGGCATCCCCGGCATTCCCCCCATCCCCGCCGCGCCGGGCGCGCCTTCGAGGGAAGGAAGTCCGTGCTTGCCCGACTTCCGCATAACATCGGCGATTTGCCTGTGAAATTTCAATAAACGGTTCACTTCCTGGATGGACGAGCCGGAACCCGCCGCGACACGGCGCTTCCGGGAGGCGTTGAATATCTTCGGATTCGAGCGCTCCCCCCGCGTCATGGACGAGATTATCGCCACCGAGCGCTCCAGCCTCCCGTCATCCAGGCCCGCTTCCCCCACCCGTTTTTTCAGTTTTCCCATGCCCCCCATGCCGGGAAGCATCCCCAGGATGCCCCCGAAACCCCCCATCTTGCCCATGGCGCGCAATTGCTCGGCCAGGTCTTCCATGTCAAAAACGCCAGGGGGCTTTTTGCGCTTCGCCTCCGCGTCGCCGCGTTCCTGCGCAACGGTTTGCGCTTTTTCAACCAACCCCGCGACATCGCCCATTCCCAATATCCGCGAGGCGATCCGGTCCGCCTGAAACGACTCCAGCGCGTCCAGTCCCTCGCCGACGCCCATGAATTTTATCGGCACCCCGCTCACATGCCGCGCCGACAACGCCGCGCCTCCGCGAGAATCACCATCCACGCGAGTCAGCACCAGTCCGCTCAAAGGAACGCGGGTCGCAAACTCCCGCGCCATCGAGGCGGCATTCTGACCGCTCAGGGAATCCACGACCAGCAGCGTATCCGAAGGCGACACCGCTCCGTGTATCGAAGACATCTCCTGCATCAACGCTTCGTCTATCTGTCCGCGTCCGGCCGTATCCAGCACCACGACTTCATAACCGCCCAGCTCTCCCATCTGAACGGCACGGCGCGCTATGTCCACGGGCATCTCGCCGTCCATTTCGGGAACAACCTTGATGTCCGCCGATTCCCCCAGCACGCGCAACTGCTCCCTGGCCGCCGGGCGCGATACGTCCAGCGATGCCAACAAAACCTTGCGGTCGCCGCCTTGCAAAAATTTTGCCAGCTTTGCACTCGTGGTCGTCTTGCCCACGCCCTGTAAACCGACCATCAGGATTATCGCGGGAAGCTTCCCGTCCAAGCGCAAGCGGCTCAGCGAATCGGGATCGTCTCCGCCCAGCGCTTCGACGAGAACGTCATGAACAATCTTGGCAACCTGCTGTCCCGGCGTTACCGATTCGAGCAAATCCTTGCCGACCGCACGGGACGACACCTTTTCGAGGATTTCATCCACCAGCGAAGCGGCGACATCCGCCTCCAAGAGCGCATCGCCCAGCGAGCGAACCGCCGCTGCAACGTCATCGCTTGTAAGCACGCCGCGCCCGCGGAGCCGCTCAAGTATGCTACCAAGTTGTTCGCCTAAGTCATTGAACATCGGATAAAACTTAAAACTTCAAAGCGGCCTCGTCAATAATGCTTGCTTTCCCTGATTTTCGGGGGTATGATTAGGTGTCGCGCAAGAGGTTCATCATGCTAAAAATTGCCAACGACAGCGGTAAAGACGAAATCCAAATCGATACACGCGAATTCGAGTGCATCGGTGCGAGCCCGCCTTTCGACCACCCTCACATCTTCCTTGATATGGGCGACGATGATCAAATCGTCTGTCCGTATTGCTCCACACTCTACCGACTTGGTTCTTCCAGGTCCGAAACAAAAACGAAGGAGCCACGCACATGAAACAAGACAGCACAACCGCATCCTCGTGGGAACGACTCCCCGAACTCATCCGTGAGAGAGGACTCCGGCTCACCCGCCAGAGACTCTTCCTCGCAAGGCTTCTTTTCGAAGATCGAAAAGACCGCCATATCACCGCCGCGGATCTCGTGCGCGAGACCAAGAAGCAAAAAATGCATATGTCGCTTGCAACCATCTACAACACGCTTCACCAGTTCGTTGAAATCGGACTGCTGCGCGAGGTTGTTATTGATTCCAAAGCGACATACTTCGACACGAATCTCTCCGAGCACCACCACTTCTTCCACGAAGAGTCCGGAGAACTCGTTGACGTCTCGCAAGGAGAGGTGGAGATCGGAAAACTCCCGACGCCGCCCTCCGATTCGAAAATCTCCCGCGTAAACGTTGTCATCCATCTGCAAGACAAAGACTCGTAAATCTTTGCAGATGCCCTATAAATACGGGTCGGTAAATTTTTCATCTTTTTCGTTGACAGATATTCTGTCCATGATACCTTTTGTTTAGAATATCTCTAAAAACCATCCATCAACCAACCAGGAGTAAAGACCATGTCCCTGAAAGATTCCAAAACGCTCAACAATCTCAAAGAAGCCTTTGCCGGCGAGAGCCAGGCGAATCGTAGATATCTCTACTTTGCCCAGAAGGCCGACGTTGAAGGTTACAACGATGTTGCCGCCGTGTTCCGCTCCACCGCCGAAGGTGAAACCGGACACGCCCACGGGCATCTTGAATATCTTGAGGAAGTCGGCGATCCGGTCACCGGCACGCCCATCGGCGCAACCGACCTCAACCTCAAGTCTGCCATCGAAGGCGAAACCCACGAGTACACCGACATGTACCCCGGCATGGCCCGCACGGCACGCGAGGAAGGTTTCGACGAGATCGCCGATTGGTTCGAGACTCTCGCAAAGGCGGAGAAATCCCACGCAGGGCGATTCCAAAAAGCCCTCGACACTCTCGACGCTTAACGCGCATACAGCGAGGAGGGGCCGCACACAGCCCCTCCTCCAACCTCTCCGCAAATAAAACCCGATGAAAGAAGGAAGCCTTGAGGCGCCTACGCGCCATCCTGTCGACTGGCAAAGCGCCGACTTCTATGACGCGCAGTCCCTTGATGCCGAACTGCGCCGGGTCTTTGATGTGTGCCACGGATGCAGGCGCTGCTTCTCCTTGTGCGATTCTTTCCCGCGGCTCTTCGACCTTATCGATGAGGCGCCGACCGGCGAACTCGACAGCGTGGACAGCAAGGGTTTCGAGCCCGTTGTGGAAGCCTGCACGCTCTGCGACATGTGCTTCATGACAAAATGCCCTTACGTGCCTCCCCACCCTTTCAATATCGACTTTCCGCACCTCATGCTGCGCGCGCGTGCCAAGCAACTCCGCGACAGCGGCGGTAAAGCGCCCTTCCCGTCCGGGCAGCTTGCACAAATCGACCGCAACGCCAAACTCACGCAATGGATCGCCCCTCTCGTCAATTGGGTCACGAATGTGCGTTACAAATTCATCCGCAAAATCCTCCAGGCCGTCTCCGGCATAGACGCGCGCGCGGCGCTTCCCGTGCTTGCGAAACGCTTCGCCGTTGCCGACAGCACGGGCGCGTTCAGCGCCGCCGCCGACGCAAAGGCGCGCGGCAGAAAAGTCGCCATCTTCGCAACTTGCTATGTCAACTACTACCAGACGCAAGCCGCCCGGGCCGCCAGGCAAGTCCTCGAACTCCAAGGCGTCGAGACACAGCTCGTTTATCCCGGCTGCTGCGCGATGCCGCATCTTGAACACGGGAACATCGAGGAAGTCGTAAAACAGGCCAAAAAAGTTTCCGCCGAACTCGTTAAATGGGTCGACAAGGGTTACGACATCGTCACGCTGACGGCCAGTTGCGGTCTCATGCTTAAATCCGAATGGCCGTTGCTGCTGCCCGACGAGAACAACGTTGCGACCCTCGCGAAAGCCACCCGCGACATTGATGAATATGTCGTCGACATCGCCCGCAATGAAGGACTCGCAGACGGTTTGCGTCCCGTTCCCGGAGGCGTTGCCGTTCATATGGCGTGCCATGCGCGGGCGCAAAACGTCGGGCCCAAAGCCGCCGAAATGCTCAAACTCATTCCCGAGGCCAAAATCAATGTTATCGAACGATGCTCCGGACACGGCGGAACCTTCGGAATCCTCGCCAAAACACACGATGTCGCCGTCAAGATCGCGAAACCGACCGCCAAAGCCATTCAGAAAACACAAGCCGCGCATCTGGTTTCCGACTGCCCTCTTGCGGCCAAGCATCTTGCGCAGCAACTCGAGAACATCTCCGAGACGGAGACGCCGACGACATCCTATCCCATCACACTGCTTGCAAAAGCATACGGGCTCGACACCCCCGGCAACAAACATGAAACCAGGAAAACATCATGACAAACACAGCAACAGCATTGAAACAATTGCGCGAGAAAATCCTTGACGACGCCAGCTACAGCCAACAGAGAAAACAACGACGCGAAGCCATCATCGCGCTAAAACGGCACCGCCGCATTGCCGTCGGCCCCTACGCCGTTTTCCACTTCGAAAACTTCGAAACCATGCTTTACCAAATCCAGGAAATGCTCTGGATCGAAAAAGGCGGAGACGAACAGCTTGAAGACGAACTCAGCGCCTACGCCCCCCTGGTTCCCAACGGCTCCGAACTTGTCGCAACCATGATGCTCGAGATCGATTCCAAATCGATACGCGAAGCCGTCTTGCAGCAACTCGGGGATGTTGAAATGAGCACCGCCATCGAAATCGCCGGCGAGAAAAGCGCCGCGCAACCCGAGCAGGACATCGAACGGACAACCGAGGACGGAAAAACCTCTTCGGTTCACTTCCTGCACTTTCCGCTCACATCCAAGCAAGCGGACGCCATGCGCGATGCGGCAAGCGAGGTGCACATCGTCATTGAGCACCCCCATTACAACTACCGTGTCGTGTTATCCGCCGAGCAAAAGCAAGCCCTGGCAGCGGACCTGGCCTGAGACCCGGAAAAAACGCTGCAAGGATCGACAGCCGCTTCTATCATCCCCGGAACAAGGGTAACGAAAACAGCCCCCGCCGAATTAATACTCGGTGGGGGCTAATTCCTAACGGGAAATCAGACGTTGTTAGTTGTCAGTGATCGCTGCCTTGGTTGCCAACATCATCTCCCCCTGTTGCGCCTTCGGTGTCTTTTGTGTCCTCACCAAGATTTATGGAAGTGATTTCTGATGCCGCCGACGTGGAACCTTCTTCACCCGAATCGGCTATATCCCTTTCCTTTTCCGCTTGAATAGCTTCACGATCCGCCCACAGGAGGTCATCTTCGTTTTTTCCATCCCATTCACAGCCTGACCCTCTCTTAACATATCCTTTGGTGCATTTGAGGTCGAAGGCAAGCTGGACTTCATTCGAGTCTTTCAACCCGTTCGCCTGCTCCTGATTAAAAATAAAAAGATTGCCCAAAGTTCTCGCCGTTACGGGATTTGCGTTAAATGCAAACACCGTCAAGACGATTGCGAAGATTGCTGTCATTATCGTTTTCATGGTTTTTCCTTGTTGCTGATTTGACTTATTGAGTATGAGCATATGAGCGTATCACAAATTCGTGACCCGTCAATATGAATTTCGAATCACCTTCCATCACACTCCCTGCTTCTTCGGGGTCGTTTTAGTCGATTCAAGTTGGAATGGCTCTGTTGATAGAATTGGCAAGGAATTCTAACCACCGGAATGGCTGAATTTATCGGGGGTTACGCTCTGCTGATTTGGCGATAAAATGGGGGGTGAGAGGGTGATTCGGATTTTTTGTAGCGTTAGGAAGGATTTTGGTTTATTATGGACACCGAGACGGAGAAGAAACTGACCGAACAACAGCATCAAATTGACTTGTTGAGGAACAGTATGAAGGCGAAGATGGAAACTATGGAAGCCAATAACAAAGCAGCCCATGCCGAAAGTGAATCCGCTATTGAACGACTTCGTACGGACAATGTTAAGGCTATTGGAGAGCTTCGCACGGCCATAGAAGGGAATTCCAGAACTCTTCTGGTGCAAATGATAATTGTGGTCGGTTTTGGCGTTGCTCTTTTGGGCGGACTTATTACGATTTTGCAATTTATCAAATAAACAAAACTTTTCCCCGTCTTGATGGATTAATTCCATTACTCTGACCGTTACCGAATATATCTGAAATCGGACTATGTCCATTCCAATAAGGCTTTATGAGGGTTTGGGCATTTCTTACCAAACCCTGCGTGATTTTTGAGATATGAGGCTGCACAATAAACGGCAATTAATAATGTGGAAAACCTCAAATGGATGAGGCTGTTATTGTTCGGGCTTCTCTTTGATTTCTTTCAGTTCTTCTTCAACATCGCCCAAGCGATCTTCGACAACAGTCAAACGTTCTTCAACCCTGGCCAACCCAATCTCAACGGCCGCAAGCCTTGAGTCAATACGCTGAAGGCTGTCGTCAATGCGCGTAAACATGGCCCAACCTCCACTCGCAACTAGAAGAACCAATGCTGCTAAAAACCATATCTCCTTCTGCATCAATAGAATTCTGCGCAAAATCTCTCGTGCCTTGGTATAACCAGGTACAAGATCAACATCGTCTGACATTAAGAACCTATAAGTGCACGGACGAGCACTTCCAGCCCTTTCAAAATGCTGAAAACGCCGGCGCATACAACGAAAAACGTTATAGAATCCATTGAAGTTCCCATGCCTTTCTCCTTTTAGGCTTCGTGCCGATATTGATTCCCCACCAATCTCCCCACATTTTCCCAATCGTGTCAATTGGCCTTTATTGCGCCCCTGCTGTATTTGTAAATGCCCGAAAATTCACGGGGTAATCTCGGGCAATCAGGCATCAAAACCTCTCCAATATCGCACGAATTTCAGGAGTTGGTTTCTCGCACATGGTTGGAACTTCGTCCGCCCGGCCTAGACTGCCCCAAACCTCGCCTAATCGCGCGACTTCAACAGCGCCACCGGCGAACGCGCGCTGCGAAGCAATCTCTCTGCCCGGGCGTCATCACGAAACAACACGCCCTCAACGTCCAGCAATACAAACGAAGGTTCGCTGACCGCGAGCCCGTGACAAACCTCGCCGACCGCGTCACTTAAAAAAGCATAACCTTCCAGCGATTCCCCCCCGGGCAAACGTGCCTGTGCTTGTCGCAACGCCTCTTCGGCCTCGGCATGCGTCTCTCCGACCACGAACACCAGCAATCGACTTCCCTGCTCGTGGGCAATCCGTATCGCCAGATCTAAAATGCGTTCATCCGCATCGCCTGCGTCCATGCCGCCCTCGGTGCCGATATTCTCAATAACGGCGACCACCGGTCCGGCATGGCGCCGGCGCCAGGGGCCCAGCAATATCATTCCGCCAAAACGCTCCGCGGCTCCGCGCGCATGCGCAATTATCTCGCGCACACTCCCGCCGCCATACGATTCCTGCAAGAGCAATATGTCTTCACGCTCGGCGGCGCGTTCCTTCGGCTCGTTGAAAAAAATCTCGTAACTCTCGCCTCGAACCCGGTCAAAGCGCCACGCCACGCGCGCCCGCTCCGCCCTGGACGACAACAACCTCCTGCACGCCAGGGCATCCTGCTCGAAGGCCGCCAGCATGTTCTCGCGCGAGACCTGCGCGCCGCGCCGCATCCCGACCACTTGGGCAAACGGCAAGCCCGACGACTGCAACACAGACTCCTGTTCCACAAACAAACCGCACAACTCCGCCCGCAATGCTTGCGCCAATATGGTCGCGGCGTTCACGGCGATGTCCGCCTCCGAATGCGAACGCAATGCGACGACTATCCGCTTCGGCGTCAACGAGCGGCGCGGCATCGTCACTTGCCCTCTCCTTCCGTTTCGGACTCGTCGTTCTTTTTCTTTTTGCGCGAAGAAAACTCCCGACGCGCATACGCAAACTCGCGCAAACGATCTTCCACCATTGCGTTCACGCTGCCTTCGGGGAAATTGCCGTCGCCGTCGCGCTCGCCCGCGGGCAAGCCGGTCAGCAGCGCAATTCCCTCATGAATGTGCGAGACGCCGTAAATGCGGAAATCTCCCTCTTCCGCCGCCTTAACAACATCGGGACGCAGCATTAAATTTTTCACGTTCGATTGCGGAACCAAAACACCCTGCTTGCCGGTCAAGCCCCTCTCCCTGCATATGTCAAAAAAGCCCTCGACCTTTTCGTTGACGCCGCCGATTGCCTGGATTTCACCCTTCTGGTTGACCGAACCGGTCACCGCGAAGGATTGCGAAATCGGCACCCGGGACAGCGCCGACAACAATGCATACAACTCCGTCGACGAGGCGCTGTCGCCGTCAATCAATCCGTATGATTGCTCGAATACCAAACTCGCCCACAAGGACATCGGCACATCAAGGGCGTAATGCGCCGCCAGGAAACTCGAGAGTATCAACACCCCCTTCGAGTGCAACGGCCCGCCCAGTTGAACCTCGCGCTCGATATCCACGACCTTGCCCGCGCCCATGCGAACCTGCGCCGTGATGCGGGCGGGCTGCCCGAAACTAAACCCTCCGATCGTGAGAACCGAAAGCCCGTTGATTTGTCCGACCTCCTCGCCTTGCGTCGCTACCAGCATGGTGTTGCGTATGATCCGTTCGTGCGAGCGCTCGCGGATCCGGGAAGCCCTGTCCAAGCGCTGCCGGCATGCTTCTTCAACATCCGCCGCCGCTATCTTGTCGCGTCCGGACTCAAGTGCAAAATAATTCGCTTCGCTCAACAGATCCGACAGCATTCCGACACGCAAAAGCAATTTTTCATTGTCGTCCGCCATGCGCGCCGCCTCGTCAATCGTTCGCGCAACCGCATCCGCTCCCAACGGCAGCAATTTTTCCCGCTTCGCCGTTGTCGCAATCAAACGCGCATACAGCGCATTGTTCTCTTTCGTACGCGATATCTCCTCGTCAAAATCCGCCTGAACCTTGAACAGTTCGGGAAAATCCGGATCATGCCGCATCAACAGATAGTAAAGCCCCCTGTCCCCGACCAGCACCACCTTCACGCGCAGCGGTATCGGATCGGGTTCCAGCGTCACCGTTGAGGCCATGCCGTAGCGTTCGGACACCGAAGTTATCTTGATATGCCTGTTCGCCAGACAGCGCTTCAACGCATCCCATGCCAGCGGCTCATTGATCACGCGGCGGGCGTCCACAACGAGATAGCCGCCGTTCGCCCGGTGCAGCGCTCCCGGCTTTATCAGCATGAAGTCCGTTATCAACGAACCCATGTGCGCTATCTGCTCTATTCTCCCGACCAGGTTGCTCAAAGACGGCAAATCCTCCACGACCAACGGCGCGCCCAGCGCATCGCCGTCGTGTCCGTTGCAGTCGTCGCCGCGCGTGCACACCATCACATTCACGCCATAACGGCGAAAGCGGGCGTCCCCTCCCGTGCCGACGCCCGATACGGGCACCGCGGGCGAATCCCCCTTCGGAGTTTGTTCCTCCGGCTTAAAGAACGCATCGGCGTTTGCGATCAAGTCCGCCTTCACGCGCTCCAAATGACGTGCAACCGGCTCGATCTTCCCGAACTTGTCCCGAAGCGTCGACATCAACTTGTCCACGGCCGCTTCCGCCATTCCGCCGTGGAGATTCCGCAATCCGTCACGGCGGCGCTTCTCTATCTCCGGCAGCCGTTCCAGCGCCTTTTCCAAGTCCCCCTGCAGCGACTTTATCTTGGACTCTATCGCCTTCTTTTCTTCGGCGCCCAGCTTTTCGAAATCTTCGGGTTTGAGAACCTTGCCGTCATGCACAGGCGTCAGCATGAATCCCATCGGCGTGCGCAATATCGTGATATCCTCGCGCGCGGCGCGCTCCTTCAAATCCTCAAACGCGGCTTCCTGCTGTCGCGCGGCCTCCTCCTCTATCTCGCCCCGGCGCGCACGATACTCCTCCGCCTCAAACAACGCGGGAAACACCGCGACCAAATCCGATATCAGGGACCCCATCGCGTTTTGAAACGAAACCGCCGTTCCCGCAGGCAGTTGCAATGCGACCGGCTTGTGCGGCTCGTCAAAATTATTCACATAAACCCAGTCGTCCGGCGGCGGTTCCTGCGCCGCTTTCCCGCGCAGCAGGGAACTCACCGCATAATGCCGCCCGGCGCCCTGGGGGCCGGATAAAAACATATTGAAGCCCTCGCGTTCAATGCGCGAGCCGAATCCAATCGCGCGAACGGCGCGCTCCTGCCCTATCAAATTAACGACAGGCTCCAATTCATCCGTGCTGGTAAAGGAGAAATCTTCCGCCCTCGCGCTCGGACGCAGGGCTTCAACAGGCAGCGGCGGCAATTTCTTCATCTATGCATCCTTTTCAATCTTTATGCTTCAGGGACATCCTAGCCCGACATTAACATCTTTGCAAAAAACATCGCGGCGTCCTACCATTCGCGGGAAATGACCATTCTCGTAACAGGCGCCGCCGGCTTCATCGGCTTCCACATCTCAAACGCCCTGCTTGAACGCGGCGAGCGCGTCCTCGGCATCGATAACCTCAACGCATACTACGACCCCGAACTGAAAAACGCACGGCTTGAGCGTCTCCGGGTGCACGGGAATTTCTCCTTCCTGAAACGCGACATCGCCGATGAAGCCGTCGTTGATGAACTCGCGAGCCGGGAACACGGCATCCACACCATCATCCACATGGCCGCGCAAGCCGGCGTGCGCCATTCTCTCGAGGATCCCTTCTCCTACGTGCGCTCCAACCTGCAAGGACAGGTCGTTATCTGCGAGCTCGCCAGGCGCATCCGGCAGCACGACACACTCAAGCATTTCGTGTTTGCGTCCTCATCCTCCGTATACAGCGGCAATGACAAGATTCCCTTCAGCGTCCGGGACCCGCTTGAAAAACCCCTTTCCCTTTATGCCGCATCCAAACACTCCGGCGAAATCATCGCGCAGGCTTACGTGCATCTCTTTGACATTCCGGCGACCGCTTTGCGGTTCTTTACCGTATACGGGCCGTGGGGACGCCCCGATATGGCGTTGTTTCAATTCACCAAGGCCATCCTTGAGGACAAACCCATAACTCTCTTCAACCACGGCGACATGGAACGCGACTTCACCTATATCGATGACGTCGTGGACGGCGTTCTGGCCGCGATGGAGACAGTGCCGCCGCACGGGAAACTAGGCGTCTACAACATCGGCAACCATAAAATGGAATCTTTACGTGCGCTTGTCACAACGCTCGAGAGCGCGCTCGGCAAGAGCGCCGACAAGCGCCTCGCTCCCCTCCAGCCCGGGGACGCACCTCGAACCTATGCGGATATTTCCGAAAGCACGCGCGATCTCAACTTCCGGCCGAAAATATCCATCGCGCAGGGAATCCCCCGTTTTGTGGAGTGGTATCGGGAATACTACGGCGTGTGAGTTTTACAGATACCAGGTAAATTCCCGCGCGAAAGCCTCGCCCATGAAGCGTTCATACTCGCCGCGTTTGACGGAAGCGTACAGTTCCAAATATTCCGGTTGCAGGTAATTCCGCAAGTGCTTGCCGTTCTCGAAAACCTCGAGCGCCGCGGGCAGGTTCGTCGGCAAGTCCGATGTTTGCGCCTGCGGCGCGCCCGCTTCAACGGGAGACTTTGCCTCCGTGCCGTCTTTCAAACCCTCCAGCGCCCCTGCCAGCACGCACGCTAACGCCAGATAGGGATTGGCATCGGCTCCGGCCACACGATGCTCAATGCGGCGGTTTTCTTCCGTGCCCGCGGGAATACGCAATGCCGTCAATCGATTGTTATACGACCAGTCGCGCATGAACGGCGCAAAACCTCCGGCACCAAGGCGGCGATGCGCATTAATGTGCGGCGCAAATACGGCCAGCGATTCCGCCATCAGTTTTTGCATTCCGCAAACCGCCTGGCGCAATGCAGGAGCGCCGTACACGTCTTTCGATTGGAAAATGTTTTTGCCGTTCTTATCCAGGATGCTCAAGTGAATGTGCATGCCGTTGCCCGTCTCTTTTGCAAAAGGCTTCGACAGAAAAGTTGCTTCCATTCCGCACAAACGCGCCGCGCGGACAACCGCCTGGCGCAACAGGCAGGCATGGTCTCCCGCCAGCAACGGATCCTTTCCGTGCGCCAAATTAACTTCGAACTGCCCCGGTGCAAATTCCGTGCTGGACGCATTCAACGGCAGTTCCAGCGCCGACGCAATCTTGTTCAATTGATCGAAGAAGGCGCCGTATGAGTCCAAATCCTCCAAGTCATGCACACGGGGATAACGCTCGCGCTCGCCCGTAAGCGGTGACACGGGCGCAAGAGGCTCGCCATTCTCCCCGCGCCGCTTCGGATCAATCAGGTAGAATTCCAACTCCACAGCGCAAACCGGAACTAACTTCAATGACGCAAACTTCTCCGCGACCAAACCCAATTGATGGCGCGGATTGAACCAAACCGCACCGGCCCCGCCGTCGGGCTCAACCATGTCCATTAACAATTGTGCGCACGGCTGTCTCGTCCAGGGCGTAAGAAGCGCGTCTCCCTGCAGCGGAACGCCAATGCCGTCGGGGTCGCCGTCCGTTAAGCCGACCCCCAAACCGCTGCTGACATCCCCGAGAATGTCCAGCAGAAACAAGGAGCGCGGCAGCGTCAATCCGCCCG
>JAPOUU010000074.1 GCA_026708505.1 Hyphomicrobiales bacterium
CGCCACCCCACAAACCGAGTTCTTTTTTCTTGTCAGGATCGGTTGCCGGCGGAGTGTTTATATCCTTTTTGGTGTCGTCAGGAATTTTAGCATTTTCCTGGGCGGTATCGGAAAGCCCTTTATTCACAAATTCCCATACATGTTCTTCATAAGAATCATCTTTATGATATTCAAGAACATAATCGAACGCCCCGATAGTTTGCTCTCCCGTAAAACTGCTTGATGGCGCATCATAATTACTATCCACCACTATCAATTCAGGAAAATGCGTATCTTTACCTATATTGGCGTTCCTGCCCACAATCAACGATACACTGCTCTGCCCTGTAACATCCCCTTCAACATCCATCTGGGCGTAATCACTATCCGACCTGACATGGAAATTCAACTGCCTGTCATCTGAACCTTCGTAATTTCCAACTATGCTCAACCGGTTGTTAATGTCTCCATCGTAACGAACAACGCCGCTTCCAAGATGCCTGATATTAACAGTCCTAACATAATCACGATTTATGATTGAAATATCGCCGACGCCATAATGCGTGGCTTCTATGTCCCCTGCAACGTTTGCGGTTTTGGTGTTTTCAATTGAGATGTCGCCATCATCAAAATGAACGGTTCTTATATCGCCGCCAATCCTTCCATGATTTTCAACCAGGATATTGCCTTCGCTGTGATGCTTGCCTATTACATTGCCGCCGACAGTACCGGTCGCGCCATTCTTTATTGAAATCAGGCCGTTGCTCTGAAATGTATGATTCCTGGCCACTATATCCGTATCAACGGTTGATGAATTTTCGATCGAAATGTTTGCACTGCCGTTACTACTATAGTGCTGAGCTTCTATTTTTATAACATGCTCATCATTTTCAATTAAAATATTTTCGCCATCATACTCTTTGACATAAATGCCGTCCGTATGGTTTTCCACAGTAAGACTATCTACATAGTCATTATCATAACTCATAAACATATGCGTTCTTCTACTAAATTCCACACCTTCAGGAAGGTCATCCGCAAGAACAAAAGTAAGATATTCCCATCCTTCATCCAATCTGTCATCGGCAACATCAAACAAGAAAGACTTACTTGTCTCTCCCGGTTGGAAGGTCAAAGATCCGGAATGAGAATAAAGATCGATTGCTTGACTGTGCCTGCCACGAAAACCGGGGGGTCTGGATTGAAAAGACACCGTTAATGGCTCTTCCAATGGTTCACTAAGCACGACCTCCGTTGCCACAGAACCCACGTCTTCACCAAAATAAGTAACCGATTCTACAAAACCGACCGTAGCGACATCATCACCGGCATGTTCGTCGTTATCAATGATGGTAACGGTATGGGTTGTTTCACCGAATTTCACACCTTCGGGAAGATTGCCCGAAAGAGTAAATGTAATTGTTTCATTCTCATCATTAATGTCATCATCAAACACCGTTAGTTGAACAATACTTGCCCTTTCGGTGTTTTCCGGTATTCCAAAGTATTGCCAAAATATACTATAATCCCCTTGTTCCGATGAATACACGCCACGATCTCTTTTTGCCGTTCCACTAACGCTAATATATCCGCTTATAGGCTCTGAAAAAGGCGGAGTAACATGTGCTTCAATAACCACAACCCTTCCATCCCCTTCAGATATTTCCGATGTCGATGATACAAACCCAACCACTGAATCAACTTCCTCAAGAGCGCTGTCGTCAACGACAACTTCAGCCTCTTCCGGGTCGTTATCAATAATGGTGATTACATGACTTTCATTGCCAACATGCATATTGTCGGGGAGATTTGTCACATCAAGGGTAATTTCAACTATCTCGTTATATTCCTCTTCAGCATCATCATGAACGGAAATGGTTACACTCGAAGAGTCCTCGCCCTTTGAAAATGTTATCACGCCCGACACATCAAAATCACTTCCTTGAACGGCATTACCGCCCACATAAAAAGGCAATGCCAAATTATCCCCGTCAAACGGCTCGCTGAGCACAACCTCTATCGCTTTGGAATCCCCTTCGTTTATTCGGGAAGCCGCTTCTTTAAAGCCGACGCTGACCGAAACCACTTCATCTTCAACTTCATTTTCAACAGTATCATCGTCTCCGGGAATTTCAACGGTTCTCTCGTCAGGTTTGTTTTCGGGCTTGTCTTCGTCTTCGGGATTAACGACAACTTCAGGGGTTTCTTCGACCTGATCGTTGGCCGGGATGGTGACGGTATGGCTTCGTGTGCCGAAGGACACGCCCTGGGGAAGGCTGCCCTCAAGAGTGATTGTAATCGTTTCATCGGATTCGGAGACAATGTCATCTTGAATGGAAACAACCACATCCGCGATTCTTGTTCCCTGCGGAATGCTCACCTTATTCAGTAAAGAATAATCACTATCCTTTGTGGCACTGCCTTCCAGTCGCAATGATAACACTACTGCTTCCGAAACGGATTCGCTAAGTGCAACGTATAATTTCGCGGTGCTCCCTTCCTCTATTCGTGTAGCCGATGCTGCCGTAAAACCGACAACCGCCTCGACAACTTCGGGAACTTCAGGCTCGGGGAAATTATTCGTTCTTTCGTCGGGTTTGTTGGGAGTCTTGTCCTCGTCCGGATCTTTAGTTCTCGATTCACTGGCCGCGAGAATCGGGGCATCAAACTCAACGGCGGATTTTTCGGCCTCGTCCCCGGGATCTTCGGCCTTGGTAATCTTTGGTGTCGCGGGCGCCGATCCGCCACCGCCGCCCAGCGCAAATGCCGGTGTTGACAGCGCAAACGTCAATCCCAACGCAACGGCCGGAACCATCCCCGTTAGAAAAATTACAAACGAACTCTTTGTTTTGTGATTTGTGCCTTGCATTGCCAATCCCCTTTCACGCTTTACATAGTGAATGCCACCTTGGAGGCAGACTAAATGTGCTAGTTAACAGGATACCCCCCTCCGGCAAGCCTATCAAGGTAAAAATCCCAAAATTTTTCCCTGTTTACGCCCGCAAACAAAAATAATTCCAAATTCGGCGATAGACGCCCGATTTCGGCAAATACAATCGGTCAAAAAAAGACTTTTTTAACAACTCATAGGGGATATTTTCCAAAGAATGCTCGCCCGGCCCCTAAAAAATCGACCCGGACACCACCGGCAAAGAGCGCCGCCGCGAACAGAATACGATTTTGAGAAGTTTGGTTAAATGCGTCTTTCTCTGGGCGACGCCGGTTTAGAAATCGATCCGCAGGCCCAGGTCGGCACGAATCTCGTCATCACCATCATGGTCCGCAGCCGACGCCTCGCCGTGAATCGCATACCCTTCGCCCCACTCGTAGGAGAGGCCAAGTTTTCCATCCATCGACAAATCATCCTGCTCGTTGGCGATTGATGTGCCCGACACGTTCACGGACGTCTTACCATCCAGATTGCCGCGCATGTTCATTTCGCCGTAGAGTCGCACGAAACTTTCAGCACCCTGCCACTCGCCGTCCCACAACAAGCCCAAGCTCCCTGTCACACGATCGCCATCTTCCAGCGAGACCAACTCTCCATGAGGCCCGACGAAGTCATCAAAACCGACGCGCGTCCAGGCCAATTGCGCCTGCGGCGAGATTTGGAAATTCATCACATTGAACCGGTATCCCGTCTCCATGGAGGTGTTTATGCCTGTGCCTTCATTGTCTTGAACCACTGAAAGACGGCTCGTTGACACATCGCTTGTAAAACGAGCAACCCGGGTCTGGCCGCCCACATAGAAACCTTTGCGCTCCCAGTTGGCCGTCAGCGCGGTGATTTGACTCTCAACACTGATGTTATTCGATGTTGAGGAATTTCGGGCAACGCTTGTTCCCACAAGCATGTCGCCTCCCATTAATCTCGTTACAGGAACCGCAAAGCCAAGAACGGTGTGCGAACCAAGCTGCTCTCCCCATAAGCAGTACCCGCCACCGGGCATATTGTCAGGGTCAAATCCCGGCGGATTTTCTATATTAGTGATAAAAGAGTCCGGGATCCGGGAACTTCGATCGGCTGCATCGGAAATCCCATCGCTAACAAAACGCCACGCGTTGGAAGAAGTACCGCCATTGTGCTCGAGAACAAAATCGAACGCGCCTATGGTCTCCTCGCCCACAAAACTATCCGCCTGCGCTTCACCATTAACCCTTATCAATACGGGAGAATTGGTCGAAATCCGGGAGGATTCCCTGTCCGGCACAACCACCGACACAAGACTTTGACCCGTAACATCTCCGTCAATCCTCAACAGGTCTCCATTATTCCACCGATCCGAATCAATATGGAAAATCAATTGCGTGTCACTCAAAGCCTCATAGTTACCGATTACCCTTACTTCTTCGGACCGCCGCGGGTTAGCAAAAACGATGTCTTTGACATAGACCGTCTCGGCTTCCAAAACATGATCTACTCTGGCTGCGTTTCCACTGAAACGTATAGCCCCGTTATCCCCGGAATGTCTGACATCTATGTCCCAACCGACAGTTCCTTGATTTACAATTGAAATCTCGCCCTCCCCGGAATGTCTGGCATATATGTCCCAACCGACAGTTCCTTGATTTACAATTGAAATTCCGCCGTCTCCGGAATGCCTGGCTTCTATATCCCAACCAACATCACCATGATTTGAAATTTCAATTTCACCGTCCTCGCGATGCCTGGCTTCTATGTCCCAACCGACATTCTCTTGATTTATAATCCCAATCTTACCGGTTCCGCGATGCCTGGCTTCTATATCCCAACCAACATCCCCCCAGTTCTCAATTGAAATATCGTTATGTGAAGTCCCGTCATCACCGTAATGCCGTGCTTCTATGTCCCAACCGACATTCTCTTGATTTATAATCCCAATCTTACCGGTTCCGCGATGCCTGGCTTCTATATCCCAACCAACATCCCCCCAGTTCTCAATTGAAATATCGTTACTACCGGAATGCCGTGCTTCTATGTCCCAATCGACATCCCCTCGATTTACGATCTCAATCTTGCCGTCCCCGGAATGCCGGGCGACTACATCCCAACCAACATCCTTTTCATTTACGATCTCAATATTACCTTCCCCGTAATGCCTGGCTTCTATATCCCAACCAATATCCCCCCAATTCTCAATTGAAATCTTGTTATCGCCATGATGCGTGGCTTCTATGTTCCAACCAACATCCCCCTGTGTCGCGTTCTTAATTAAGATCATGCCGCTTCCATTCTCGGAACCGTGATGCGTGGCTTCTATGTCCCAGCCAACAACATCCAGATTTTCAATTGAAATATGACAATTCCCGCGATTTTCAGCCTCTATATCGCGAACGTACTCCTCGTTTATGATATCGACATTTTCACAATCTGCTTCGACAATTTCGTCATCGGACCCGTCGCCATCACCGGGCTTGTCGTCATCATCGGGTTTGACAACGACTACAGGGGGCTCTTCTACGGGCGGTTCAACTACAACAGAATCATCGTCAATGATGGTGACGACATGGCTGTGTATCCCGCCGTATGTCACACCTGCAGGAGAATTGATCCCGAGAATGAGAGAGATGACCGCTTCTTCATCGTCGCTGTCCTCGTCTTGAACGGCGGTAAGTCTCACAATCTCTTCTGTTGACCTCGCCGGGAAGATTACTGTGCTCGACGAGAGCTCAAGGCCGTTGCCGGTCATCGAGAGTTGCACCGTTACCGGTTGCGAAAACTCCCTGCTAAGCAAAATCTTCAAGTCCTCGGTCTCGCCCTCCTTTATCCGCGTAGTCCCTCTCGCAAATTCAACAGTCGCATCATTATCGTCATCAACGATGGTGATGACATGAGTGTGCACACCGAGCGTCCAGCCGTCCGGCAAGAGCGCGGTAACGCTTGCTTCAAGGGTAAGAGTAACAGTCTCGTCCCCTTCGCCGATGTCATCGTCTATGCCTGTCAGCGTAATCGTGCCGCTCGTCTGCCCCGCCGGTATCACCAGGCTTTTGGGGGAAATCGTGTAATCCGTTCCTTCCGTTGCCGTGCCCGCGGGCAAAACATTCAGCGCGATATCCACGGGCGCGGGGTTGACGGTGGTCACCAAGATTTCCGTCATCGTGCTTCCGCCCTCCGTAATCGTTGACGCGCTCGATGCAAAACCAACGGCGTTGTCGTTGGCGGGAATGGTAACGGTATGAGTGCTATTTGTGCCGATTATCACGCCCGCAGGAAGCGATGCGCCGACAGGGTCGGCAAGAGTGAGAACAACCGTTTCGGCCGGTTCGGGGGTAGCATCCTCCAGAACGGTAAAGCTCACATTCGCGACCGTCTCGCCTTGCGAGAATGTCACGTGCGAGGGGAAAGTGACATCGCTGCCAGCCGAGGCGGTGCTACCACTTCCACTTATTGATAATGAGAGCGTCAGCGCCTGCGGGAGAGGCTTGCTAAGCCCGACTTGTATGTTCCCGGTACTGCCCTCATTCACCACCGAGCTCAGGTGCGTGAATTCAACCGTCGCAGGCACAAAGGGGTCATCATCGACAATGGTAACGACATGGCCGTGTATCCCGCCGTATGTCACACCTGCGGGAAGACTGCCGAAAGAGATGGTCGCTGTTTCATCATTGCTGTCGTCGTCTTGAACGCCCGTAAGTCTCACAATCTCTTCCGTCGATCCTGACGGGAAGGTCACCGTGCTCGATGAGAGATCAAGGCCGCCGCCGGTCACCGAGAGTTGCACCGTTACCGGTTGCGAAAACTCCCTGCTGAGCAAGACCTTCAGGTCCTCGCTCTCGCCTTCCTTTATCTGCGTGGTCCCTCTCGCAAATTCAACAGTCGCATCATCGTCATCATCGACAATGGTAACGACATGGCCGTGTATCCCGCCGTATGTCACACCTGCGGGAAGACTGCCGAAAGAGATGGTCGCTGTTTCATCATTGCTGTCGTCGTCTTGAACGCCCGTAAGTCTCACAATCTCTTCCGTATCTCTCGCCGGGAAGGTCACCGTGCTTGACGAGAGCTCAAGGCCGTCGCCGGTCACCGAGAGTTGCACCGTTACCGGTTGCGAAAATCCCCTGCTGAGCAAGACCTTCAGGTCCTCGCTCTCGCCTTCCTTTATCTGCGTAGTCCGTCTCGCGAATTCAACCGTCGCAGGCACAAAGGGATCATCATCGACAATGGTAACGACATGCCTGCGTGCCTTGCCGTGCGTCACGCCTGTGGGAAGATTGCCGACAGAGATGGTCGCCTCTTCATCGTTGCTGTCCTCGTCTTGAACGCCCGTAAGTCTCACAATCTCTTCCGTCCGTCCCGGCTGGAAGGTCACCGTGCTTGACGAAAGTTCAAGGCCGTCACCCTCCTTGGACAACTGCACCGTTACCGGCTGCGAAAATTCTCTGCTGAGCAAGACCTTCAGGTCCTCGCTCTCGCCTTCCTTTATCCGCGTAGTTCCCCTCGCGAATTCAACCGTCGCAGGCGCAACGGGATCATCGTCAATGACGGCAACGACATGGCTGCGCGCCTGGCCGCGTGTCACGCCTGCAGGAAGACTGCCTCCGAAATAGATGACCACTCTTTCGTCGTTGCTGTCGTCGTCTTGAACGGCGCTGAGCCTCACAATCTTTTCTTTTTGTCCCGGCTGGAAGGTCACCGTGCTTGACGAGAGGTCAAGGCCGTCACCCTCCTTGGACAACTGCACCGTTACCGACCGCGAAAGAGTATTGCTGAGCGCGACCTTCAGGTCCGCACCCTCGCCTTCCTTTATCTGCGTAGGCCCGTGCCTGAATTCGACAGTCGCTGTGGCAACTTCAGGCTCAGGTTTGGGCTCGGGAGTTTCAACGGTTCTTTCATCGGGCTTGTTGGGAGTCTTGCCCCCGCCCGGATCTCTGGTTCTCGGCGCACTGGCTGCAGGAACCGGAGGCTCGTCCTCAATAGCGGGCCTTTCAACCTCGGCAACCTCGTCCCGAGGGTTGGCGACAGGATCTTCGACTTTGGTAACCTTCGGTGCGGGCGCCCCGCCGCCTCCGCCGCCGCCACCCCCGCCGGCAAGCGCAGGCGTTGACAGTGCAAACGTCAATCCCAACGCAACAGCCAAGGCCATTCCCGTCAGGAAAGTTGCAAACGAATTCTTCATCGTGCGGTTTGCGGTTTTCATCATTGATCCACTTTCACATCCTACATAGTGAACGCCACCTTGGAGGCAGACTGAAATCACGTAGATGACAGGGTACCCCCCTCCGGCAGACATATCAAGATAAAATTTCAAATTTTTTACTTATTTACGCTCGCAAGCAAAAATAATTCCAAATTCGGCGATAGGCGCCGGTTTTCTTCAAATACGGCCAGTCAAAAAACATAATTTTGCCGGTTTTTTAACAACTTATAGAGGATTTTCTTAAAACGCGCTCGCCCAGACTCTTAAGAATCGACCCGTGCGCCGCCGACAAAGAGCGCCCCGCAAACAGAAACCACAATTTTGAAAAGTTTTGATTAAATGCTTCTTTTTCTGAGCGGTGCTGATTTAGAAGTCGACCCGCACACCCAAGTCGGCACGAATCTCGTTGTCGTCCTCACGCAACGTCGATACCTCGCCGTGAACCGCATAGCCTTCATCCCACTCGTAGGAGAGGCCGAGTCTTCCGTCCACCGACAAATCATCCTGCTCGTTGGCAACGGATACGCCCGACACGTTCACGGACGTTTTGCCATCCATCGCACCGCGCAAGTTCATTCCGCCGTAAACCTGCCCGAAACCTCCGGCGCCTTGCCACTCGCCGTCCCACGACAGGCCCAAACGCCCCGTCACAAGATCACCATCCTCCAACGAAACCTTCTCCCCATGCGGCCCGACAAAATCGTCAAAGTTCACACGGGACCAGGTCAACTGCACCTGCGGCGCAACTTCAAAATCCATCCCGCCGAACGGAAAGACAAAACGATAGCCCAAGTCGGCGGATGCGTTTACGCCGGTGCCTTCATTATCTTGAACCACCGAAAGGCGATCCGTTGATACATCGCTTGTGAAACTGGCATACCGGGTTTGTCCGCCCACATAGAAGCCCTTGCGTTCCCAGCTTGCCGTCAATGCGGTGATTTGGCTTTCAACATCGATGTTGTTTGATGTTGAGGAATTTCGAGCCATGCTTGTTCCCACGGTCATATCGCCGCCCATCCATCTCATTGCAAGAGCGTCCAAACCTATGGTCGTGTGCGAACCATTCTGCTCTCCCCACAAGCCAAGTTCCTCGGGTTTTTTATCGGGGTTGGTTGTCGGCGGAGTTTCTATGTTTTTGGCAATCTCATCCGGAGTTTTAGAAGTTTTGACGGCAACATCGGAAAGTCCCCGGTTGACGAAACTCCACACATAATCTTTATCACTATAAACTCCCTCCAAAATATCGTGCTCAAGAACATAATTGAACGCACCAACAGTCTGCTCACCCACAAAACTATCCGCTTTCACGTCATACTCCCCTTCTGCAAATACTGCAAATATCATTTGAGGGAAATTCGTGGATTCCGTAATAAAGCTTGCATCATCCATAATCAACGACACGCGGCTCTGCCCCGTGACATCTCCCTCAATCCACAACTTTCCAAAATCTTTATTCGGCCCAACATGGAAATTCAACTGCGTCTCGCTTGAGCTTTCATAGCCTCCGACTATTATCAACTCGCTATAGCCTCCTTTTTCACTGCCTTTAAAATCGATATTTCCAAGACGGATTGTTTCACCTTCCAGCCAATGTTCTCCGGATTTATTAATATTCCCCTCAAAACGGATAACTCCATCGCCATAATGATAAACGTTTACCGCACCGGTTCCGTAGTTTGCAATTAAAACGTCACCTTTCCCGTTGTGTCTGACATCTATTTCCCGACCAATGTCTCCTTGATTTTCAATCAAAACATTACCCTCCCCCCGATGCCAAGCCCATATATCCCGGCCAACGGATCCATAATTTATAACTTCAATGGCACCATCTCCTTCATGCCGGGTTGCAATGCTATAAGGGCTATAAGGCTGAACTCCTGCCTGACCAACGGTTCCGTAGTTTGCAATTGAAATGTCGCCTGCCCCTTCGTGCCTGATATCCATATCCCGATCAATTTCTCCGCGATTTTCAATCAAAACATTCCCCCCTCCTCGATGCAGGACTTCCATATACCGGCTAACGGGTCCATAATTTGCAACTTCAATGGCGCCATCTCCAGTATGCCGGGCTTTAATGCCACCTCCATAAGGCCAAACTTCTACCTGACCAACAGTTCCACGATTTGTAATTCCAATGGTGCCTTTTCCGGAATGATCGGCGTTTATTATCTTTCCAACAGTTCCATGGTTTGCAATTTCAATACTGCCTTCTTCTCCATTATAATCAACTTCTATATCCCGACCAACGGTCCCATGATTCCCGATTGAAACATCACCAATATTTCCATCATAATCAGCCGAGAGAGCCCAGGCAGTTTCATGATTCTCGATCGAAACATCGCCGACATTTCCTCTGTACTCAGCAAATATACCGGAGGCAGTTCCGCGATTTTCAATCAAAATGTCACCATTGGTATTTGCACGATGTTTAACGAATGTAACCCCGTCCACATTCCCGTAATTTATAATTGAAGTATCACTTTTTTCTGTACTTCCCTTTGTTAAATAATCTTGTATGGCTCTTATGCTAGCGACATGCTCTCTATTTACAATTGAAATCTCACCACGATGCCTGATCCGAATTTCAGGAATTCTTTCGACCTGATCGTTGTCCGGGATGATGATGGTGTGGCTTTGTGTGGCGAATGTCACGCCATCGGGGAGCGCGCCTCCGAGAATCAACGTAACCATCTCGGCATATTCGGGGACAGCATCCTCCAGAACGGTAAAATCTACATACGCGGACGTCTCGCCTTGCGGGAATGTCGCATGCGGGGAGAAAGTGATATCTCCGGCCGAGGCGGTGCTGCTCTCACTTAATGACAATGAGAGTGTCAGCGTCTTCGGGAGAGGCTCGCTAAGCACAATCTGCAGGGACCGGGGGCCTGCGCCCTCCCTCGCAGCATACGTAGCCGCCTCCGCGAATCCGACAGTCGCTTCAACGACTTCAGGTTCAGGTTCGGGAATATCGTTGTCAATGATGGTGACAACATGTCCTCTCGTGCCGAACGTTACACCGGCGGGAAGAAGACTATGTCTATGTCGTAAAGCAACCAAAAAACTCTCATCGGACTCAACAACAGAGTCGTCCCAAACAATAAAACTTATTGATGCGGTCGTCTCTCCTTCCGAAAAGGTCACCGTCTCCGACAAAGAATGAATGTCAGTATCAGAAGCCGACCGTCCTCGGAACACTACTTCCAATGTCAGCGTCTGTGGAAGCGGTTTACTAAGCTCGACTTGCAAGTTTGTCCATCTCGCATCATCTCCCTCCTTCGTCGACGAAGCTGGTGTTGCAAAGCCGACAATAGCATCAATTACTTCAGGAACTTTAGGCTTGTCGACAACCTTGTCTTCGGGGTCCGTGCCGGTTTTGTCATCGGCGTCATCATCGGGCTTGGTAGCAACTTCAGGAGTTTCTTCCTTCTCAGTGTCAACAACAATCTCAGTGGCTTGATCGTTGGCGGGAATGGTAATGGTATGGCTTTGTGTGTCAAAGGACACGCCCTGGGGAAGGTTACCTTCAAGAGTGATTGTAACCGTTTCATCGGGTTCGGGCTCGCCATCTGGCCGAATGTAAACAACCACCTTTTTAAACCAAAATGCCGTTTTTTCCTTTTTCTGCAAGACAAAATCTTCATTCTTCAACAATTCAATATCACTCCCCTCTGTGGCAGTACCTCCAAACCGCAATTGTAATGGCAACGTTAAATTTTCCGAAATTTGTCCTCTAGTCTTAACTAGTAGATTCACGGCGAAGCCTTCTTTTACTCGTGTAGCCGATGTTGTAAAACCGACAACCGCATAGACAGCTTCGGGAACTTCAGGCTCGGGGAAATTATTCGTTCTTTCGTCGGGTTTGTTGGGAGTTTTGTCCTCGTCCGGATCCTTAATCGCGAGCGACTTTTCTTCCGGCTCTTTGGTTTTCAACCCGCCGACCGCGGGAGCCTCGTCCTTGGGCCTAACGGCGGGCTTTCCGACTTCGGCAACCTTGTCTTCGGGTTTGTCGCCGGAGTCTTTGACCTTGGTAATCTTCGGTGTCGCGGGTGCCGATTCGCCGCCCCCGCCGCCGCCCATCGCAAACGCCGATGTTGACGGTGCAAACGTCAATCCCAACGCAATGGCCAGGGTGGTTCCGGTCAGGAGAGCCGCAAGCGAATTCTTCGTCTTGAGGTTTGTGCTCTTCATAGCCAGCCGCCTTTCACACCTTACATATTCCATAGTGAACGCCTCATTAGAGACAGACCTGTTATATCGATTAATAGAATACCCCCCCCCCCCGTCAAACGCTTAATAAAAAAAATTCAAAATTCTCTTTTGCTTATCGCCCGAAAACAAGAATCACTTCTAAAACATCACCATATACGCCGAATTTCTCCAAATATTCTCCGTCAAAAAAGCGAATCGATTCGCTTCTTTTTCAACAACTTATAGAGGATTTTTTCAATAGATAATCTCCCGGGCGTTCAAAATCGGTCCGGGCGCCGCTTTTTGCGAATCGATCGAATCAACCGCTTCCCAAAATCTTCACGCCGCCTTCATCCCCGAGCAGCACCACATCCGCCA
>JAPOUU010000011.1 GCA_026708505.1 Hyphomicrobiales bacterium
CCGCCGAGTCTTAAACCGCCCGAACCATTACAACCGTTGACAGACAAGCCAATTCGAGTTATACTAGGAGCAGAAATTGGATGGGAATGCGGCCGGGAGACGCCAAAACCGGCAACGCCGACAAACATCGTAGAAAAGATGTGCATACACGCCGACGAGGCGGTTTTTCTTAAAGATTTATTTTGTATCCGCTTGATGCGTCCTCGGAATTTCCGCAAGACGTAGAGGAAACAGGCCGACTATTGTGCTCGGCGCACTTTCCCGACGGCGCGGATCCACCGGGAAACCGGGCGGCTTGCCGGTAGACGGAAAGGCTTGGGCGATGCCGGGCAGAAGAATCGCGCAAAGAATTAAAGTCGTACAAGGAATTAACGCAATGCTACACAAGGAAGAAAAAGATGAAGACTTGGATGACTTTAACGACCTTCGCAATCTCTTTAATGGTGATCGGGTTTGCAGGAACAACTCCCTCTCACGCAGGCCCCGTTGTTATCAATAAGGGCGACGAGAAACTGAAGTGTATGGAAAACCTTAAATCATTCTCCGATCATTGCCGGCAAATCACCGCGCTCAAGCCGCTGGACGCCGAGAACAATGCGCAAAGCGCGGCAGCGGAGCAAAACCCGGAAACCTTCAACAACCGGAATGCCGGCATTGAGCCGGGCGGTTTCTCGCTGGCTCAACAGTTCCTGATGGAAACGATGTTCGACTCTCACATCAATGAAGCCTTCACGGACATTGCACTGCTCGAACCTGCCGTTCCCCTGAGCGGAGATTTCTCCCTTGTCGGCAAAATCGGGTACTTTAACTTCAACAACGCCCTCGGGACAAACGAACCTTTCGGAATGAATGAACCTTTCTTGTTTCAATTTGACGCGGACGCCGAAATAATGAAAGTGTTCGAGACGGAACAGCAATGATCGTTTCGAAGCTGTAGCGCCTGCAACCGCGCCGCGATCGCGGCTTTCTCAACAGCCGAAGGACAAGTCGGAAAAATTGACACGGGAATCGCTTTGCCATAAGCAGTAACGATGTCAATATAATCTCTGATTAACCCGAAACGAGGACGGGTCTGTCAGGGGAGGAAGAACATGTCCGAAAAGATTGTGGTTGCAGGCGCGGGTATTGTCGGGGTTTCGACCGCCATCTGGCTGCAACGCGCAGGCTATGAAGTTATGCTGGTGGATAAAGAAGGACCGGCGGCCGGCACATCGCACGGAAATGCCGGCGTTCTCGCCGCGGCCTCCATCACGCCGGTCACAATGCCCGGCCTGATCGGCAAGGCTCCGCTGATGCTGTTGGACAGAAACTCCCCCCTTTTCCTTCGACTCGGCTATCTTCCCCGGTTGATTCCTTTTTTGGGGCCCTACCTCTCGCATTGTAACGAGCGGGATGTAAGACGTTATGCCGACGGGATGACGCCCCTCATTTATGACACGGTCGCCCAGCACAGGGCGTTAGCGGCGGGCACGGGCGCGGAGTCGTTCATTGAGGACGGCGATTATTGTTTCGGCTATGCAAGCCGCGCAGAATTCAAGGCGGACGAATTTGCCTGGAAGCTGCGCAACGAGCGGGGCATTGCCTATGAAATCTGTTCGGGTGAAGAATATGCCGAGACGGACCCCTTTTATGCGGGCAATTTCGACACCGTCGTCCGATGCGCCAACCACGGGCGGATTTCGGATCCCGGCGCCTATGTGAAAGCGTTGGTCGAGCATTTTGTTTCCGAGGGAGGCGGTTTCATTCGAGCCGCCGTCTCGGATATCGAGATAAACGAATCGGGAAGAGCCGGACTGGTGACGGATGAAGGGCCCATAGGAGGTGACAAAATCGCCCTGACAACGGGCGTTTGGTCGAAGCCGTTATTGACCAAATTCGGACTGTCCATCCCGCTTGAAACAGAACGCGGCTATCACATAGAACTGGTTGCTCCCGACAGCTATCCGAAAAATTCCATGATGGTGGTCTCCGGCAAATTTGTCGTCACGCCAATGCGCGGGCGGATAAGATGTGCCGGCATAGTGGAATTCGCGGGACTCAAAACGGCAAGCAGACAGCAACCGCTGGACATGCTCAAACGCAGAATTAAGCAACTGTTTCCCAATCTCAAATATCGGGAGCAGTCGGAATGGCTCGGCCACAGGCCCGCCCTTACCGATTCGCTGCCGATGATCGGCAGAGTAACCGATGAAGCCGAACTGTTTACAGCCTTTGGCCATCAGCATCTCGGTTTAACGGGAGGTGCAAAAACGGGCAGGATCATGGCTGATTTAATGTCCGGAGCACAAATGACCGTCAATGTGATACCATACAGGACAGATCGGTTCTAACACCGGCGCATGAAATGCGAAATCGTAAAATATACAAGCAGGGAGAAAAGACAATGAAACTACACAAAGTATCCATGATAGCTGCGGCAGTTGCGTTGATGTTTTCGTCAACGGCCGCATCGGCGGAAGAATGGGACATGCCCATGGCCTATGCCGCTACAAATTACCATTCGGAGCACGGGGTCATTTTTGCCGACAAGGTGAGGGAATACACCAACGGAGAGGTTGATATCACGATCCATCCGGGCGGCTCTTTGTTCAAGGGCGGCGAGATTAAGCGCGCCGTTCAAACGGGACAGGCTCCAATCGGCGAGCGTTTCATGTCGGCACACGCCAATGAAGCGCCCCTTCTGGGATGGGACAACCTGCCCTTCCTGGCAACGACCTACGAAGAAAACGAGAAACTCTGGGAAGCCGCAAAAGAAAAGGTCAACGCGCAACTGGCCGACTTGAACCTGGTTACGCTCTACACCTGTCCGTGGCCGGGCCAGGGCTTTTACTTCAACAAGGAAGTCGACTCCAGCGCGGATACACAGGGCGTAAAATTCCGTTCTTACAATTCGGCAACCGCGACTTTCGCCAAGGAGTTGGGGATGCTGCCCGTTCAGGTCGAAGCCGCCGAGTTAAGCCAGGCACTGGCAACGGGCGTCGCCGAAGCCTTCATCTCGTCGGGCTCAACGGGCTACGACAGAAAAGTATGGGAGCATCTGAGCCATTACTACAAGGTCAATGCCTGGTTGCCGCGCAACTATGTCATCATCAACAAAGGCGTTTATGAAGGGCTGAGCGGCGACACTCGTGCGGCTTTGCACAGGGCCGCGAACGAAACGGGCGCTTCTTGCGCCGCGGAATCGGCCAGGTTGGCAAACTGGTATTTTGAGCAGTTGGAAGGCAACGGCATGATTGTGCAGGATGCAGGTCCGGCTTTCCTGAAAGAACTCAAAGATATCGGGGCGAAAATGCAGGACGAATGGCTGGAGTCGGTCGGTGCAGACGGACAAGCCATCATTGACGCCTACAAAAGGATGTAACCTTTCGATCGCTTCTGTAAGCAACGTGCCTCCGGCGGCTTTACGGCGCCGGAGGCAGGCTTGCCCGGCGTCCTGTGAAGTGAAGCGATGAAAGACTGGCCCGTCCTACTCGGCCTGCCGCTTTGGTTCTGGCTTTTTGTCGCACCCGTCGTGCTGGCGGCCCTTTTGTTCTTCTCGCGGCGCGGGCTGTCGCCCGTGTTGCCGCGCGCTTGGGCCGTGCTTGACCGAATTTATTTTGTTTCCGGCGTCCTTGCGGCCGTTTGCATGGTCGGCATCCTGCTGATCATTGTCGTTCAGATGATTGCCCGCTGGACAGGTTTCACGTTTGAGGGTTCCACCGAATTCGCCGGCTATGCAATGGCGGCTACGTCCTTTTTCGCCCTCGCCCATGCGCTCGGCAGGGGCGCGCACATACGCGTGTCCATCTTTTTGAATATCAATAATTTTACAAAACTCTGGCTGGACGGTTTCGCCCTTTTGGTAGCCGCAATCACCGCAACCTACTTCGCCCGGTTTGCAGTGAAGACAAACTTCATATCGGAAATGCTGAACGATAGAACACAAGGCCAGGATCAAATACCCGAATTTTTCGTGACATTGCTCGCGCTCCCGGTCACATCGCCCGCCGACTGGCCGGAACTGCTCTCACAAAACGGCGGCGAGTGGATTTACACTCCCGTTTGGGTGCCGCAAATTGCCATGTCCATCGGCACGATATTGCTCGCGTTGTGTTTGTGGGATCATTTCATCAGGCTGATCGTAACGGGACACTCCGCCATTAAAAAGGAGAAGGTCGAGTGACGGAGATTTACGCAACCGGCTTGTTTTTGTTCGTGCTGTTTTTCCTGCTCGGCAGTTCCGTCTGGGTGGGGCTTGCACTGATCGGCGTGGCATGGGTCGGCATGGAATTATTCACCTCGCGCCCCGCGGGCGATGCCATGATCACGACCATTTGGACGGGAGCGTCCAGCTGGACGTTGACCGCGCTGCCCTTGTTTATCTGGATGGGCGAAATCCTGTACCGGACGCGCCTGTCGGAAGACATGTTTCGGGGATTGTCGCCATGGATGAGGCGGCTCCCGGGCGGGCTGCTGCACACAAACATTGCAGGCTGCACCCTGTTTGCCGCCGTTTCGGGATCGTCCGCCGCAACGCTGGCAACGGTGGGCAAAATGTCCATCCCCGAGTTAAGACAGCGGGGCTATCCCGAATATATGATTATCGGCACGCTGGCCGGGGCGGCAACGCTGGGCTTGATGATACCGCCGTCACTAACATTGATTGTTTACGGCGTCACCATCAACGAGTCCATCACCAAACTGTTCATAGCCGGGGTGCTGCCGGGGCTTGTGCTCGCAAGCCTTTTCATGACCTACATCATCGCATGGCATTACGTCAGGCGAAGCGAGAGGCCCGCGCAGGTTGAAAGCATGTCGCTTATGAAAATGATAAAGGAAAGCCAGTTTCTGATCCCCGTGATACTGCTTGTGATTGTCGTGATCGGCTCCATGTATTTCGGCTGGGCGACCGCAACCGAGGCCGCCGCGGTGGGAGTGGCGGGCGCGTTGATATTGGCCGCAAGCCAGGGATCGCTCACTTGGTCGAGTTTCTCGGCGAGCCTGATGGGCGCAACACGCACGTCCGCTATGATTGCATTGATTTTGATGGGAGCATCGTTTTTGTCCCTATCAATGGGCTTTACCGGACTGCCGCGCGCCCTTGCCAACTACATAGATATGCTCAACCTCTCGCCCCTTGTGCTTATAGCGGCGTTGACGATTTTCTACATCATCCTGGGCATGTTCCTGGACGGCATTTCCTCCGTTGTGCTAACCATGGCCATTGTCGAGCCGATGATAAGGCAGGCCGGCATTGATGTGATCTGGTTTGGCATTTTCATCGTGGTCGTTGTTGAGATGGCACAAGTCACGCCGCCTATCGGATTTAATCTGTTCGTGCTTCAAGGAATGACCAACCACGAAATCTCCTATATCGCCAAAACCGCTGTTCCTATGGTGGCATTGATGGTTTTGATGGTCGTGATTCTCGTCGCCTGGCCCGAACTGGCGACATGGCTGCCCGATACCGTGAGACAAAGCCGGAACTGACAGGCATACGCGATGGCTGTTCTGCGCATATTGCAGTTGGATACCTCCTTTCCAAGGCCGGCAGGAGATGTTGCCAGCCCCCTCAGTTACCGTCTTGATGTTGATATCAGCATCATTCCGCAGGCGTGCGTCGACAACATCGTCACAAAAGACGCCGACAATTTTGATATTTCCGCGTTCAAACAGGCCGTTACGCAGGCCGAAGAGCCCCTCGTTATCACATCGTGCGGTTTCATGATTTACTGGCAGGATGTCCTCGCGGAAGCGGCAACGGGAGAGTTTATCAGTTCGTCGCTCACGGCCCTGCCCGCGCTTTGCCAACGCTTTGACCCGCGTCGGATATTGGTGCTGACCTTTGATGATACGGTTTTGTCGTCCCCTTTGTTTTCGAGCCATCTCGATGGTTTCTCCGGTCATGTCATGGGGCTGGATGCAACCTCCCACCTTTATCGGGTGATTGCGCAGGATTTAACGGAACTTGATACGAACAGGGCGTCAAAGGAACTTTGTGCGCAACTAGCACCTGTCCTGCAACAACACGACATCGGACTCATCTTGCTGGAATGCACGAATCTGTCCGTTTACAAGAAAGACTTGAGGCGGATTTTTGATGGTGAAATTGTTGATATGTTGAGTTTGGTCGAAGCGCGGCGGCCGGGACTTGTCAAACAAACCTATCTGTAACGGCACGGTCCCGGACGGTAAAATGCGGACATGAAAAGAGACATCACACACGATTGCAATTAACGCGCAGCATGGAGATGATTAGGGGACGGCGGGGGAATGTTAGGTAAATTCAAAGAAGATTTTCCAATGAACTCTCCGCTACCCGTTTGGCGTGGCAGGAAACTCTTGCGGGTGATTTGGAATTTATTGCACAGTCAATGTGCCGATTGAAGAGGTTCCAAGTTCTACAAGATTCATGCTTGGGCCATCAGGTGCAATGGCGAGGATAATGGTTAGCCCGCTAGATAATCCTGATGTAACAACTTCTATGTCGACTGTAGTTTGTCCCGCCGGGATGGGAATGGAGCAATGCGGCGTGATATCCGCACAAATAGTAGAAATGTTACCAACAAGGATGAACTCATCAGGCGGCTCCTCGCCTGGCGGAACAGGGTTATACCATAATTCCCAAGCTCCCCCCATAGCACCGCCGGCATGGTAAGGTGCATTGCCTGTATGGGTCATATTTACGGTAATGGGCTGGGTTATAGCCCGGTTTAAATCGATTCTCATTCGGATTTCCTCATGCGATGCGACGGTTTGACTCCCGTCATAACTTATAGAAATGGTTGGAGGATCTTGAATGGTGAAATTCAGGCTCGTTGAACTTCCGCCTGTCACAATGTTGACGCTGCCCGAATCAACCTCAACGGAAACAGTCACGGTTTCAGAAGGCGATTCGAGGGTTGAATCACTGTTGGCTTCAAGAGTCACTTCAGCTGTTGTGCGGCCTTGTGTAATCGTTACTTGGCAAGGGCTGGTCTCGCTTGCCGTATTGCAATCAACTCCGCCGACACTTAAATTCCAATCAGTGCCGTACGTCGCTCCTGCCTCGCCGGCAATAAGATTAAATGTGGCATCGTTCGGAAGATCCTCGTTCAATGTAAGCGTTATGGTCGCCGTATCTCCCTCCTCTACAATGTTTGTGCTGCTGCTCAAATTGACGGTTGGCAACGGCGGGTCGGCGGGGATCGTAAAAGTGAAAGGAGCGCCAATCATCAAATCCGTATCGCCGGTTGACTCAATTTCCATGGAAAGAACTATGTCCTCAGGAGGTTCGTCGGTACGCCCGTCATCATTGATGGCAATCATCACACCGCTAACACCGGTTTCACCGGTAGTGATGGTTACCTGGCAATCGGTTCCCTGGACGGAGTCACAATTGCCATTGCCGTTATCCAGCAACCAGTCGCCACCATCGCTAATCTCTCCATAAGTTGCAACGCCGCTTCCCACCAGATTAATCGTCACATTCTCATCCAACGCTTCGTTCAATTGGATGTCTAATTCCAGCATATCGCCTTCCCCGACACTTTCGCTTCCGGTGCGAACTATCGAAACTCTTGGACCCGACTCTCGTTCCTCATACAAAATCCGCTTCTCCCGGTCGACAATCTTATACAAGTCCGTCGACTTCGAGCCGCCGGCATAACTCTGTCCCTCAAAGCCGGGCAAAGAGAACCGAAACGCCAAGCCCAGTTTAAAACGCTGGTCGAGCGCGAAGTCTTCCTGATGCTTCTCCCAATCAGCCTCAAAGAAAACACCCGGAATAATCCGATACCCCGCATCAAAACCAACCGAAGACCTCCAGTCATCCGCAATCTCTTCTCCCCCGTCAAATCGCCATAGGCCAACACGAGCCCCCGCGCGCACCCAGCTCCTTTCAAGCGCAACCCGTAAATCCACTCCCTTCAAGGGTTCCTCTACAAAACCCTCCCGTCCGTCCTCTTCATTGCTCAAAGGGTGGTAATAGTTAAATGCGCCGTGGAAATTATCCGTCTGTACGTCCGCGCCGATGCTGATACGCTCATGGCCAACCCGATGAAAGTCGTAATCGTAGAACAATGAAACGCCTCCGATCGCATCAATGCCGACAGGCGTGTTTGCAAGGTCGGTGCGGTAAACAATTCCAAAGTTGGCGTCAATGCGTTCTTCTTCCCCGTGCCCTTCCCAGAAAACCAACCCGGGCTGCGTGAATATTACATGCCCGTTTTTATTCAGCAACGGGAGCGCGGCATCAATCCCGCCGTCAATGCTTGTAATATCTTCCCCGAAAACCCAGCCCAAGGACGAGTCAATTTGGAAACCCTCGCCAAGCAGCGCAACACCTCCGGCCCTCAAAGCATCCTCAACAGTCTCAACAACCAACTGGGAAGCGGTTTCCCGAAGGTTTAAAGTTCGATCTTCGATTACCGAAAACGAGGGATGGGAATTGGGTGATGCCGAGCCGGGGGAGACGGCATTCAATGTCGTAGCCTGTGCCAGCCCGAACGGAAGCATTAGAGCCACGGATGCGTAAGCGATGAAACGGGATAACTTCATTTGAAAGCCCTCTTTATGTTGAGAAATAACCTAGGGAGCAATTCTATCCATTTCTTGATGATAGTCAAGCAACTAAATCAAGGATATTAGCGGGTTGCATTGAATCGTTCGCCGGTCGTTTGTTGCGAGATTCTCCCGGGAACTCTTCGCGGGAACGGTCATGATGCCATCAATACCGGATTCGCCTGTAACGGCTTGATAGTTTCCTCCAACGTTCCCTCGCCGCTCATTCATATTATATCCAATCTTGGAAACATTGCCGATCAATTCAGCAAGGTTATTGTATGGTCTTCGCTATCATGTATTTCACTATTGGGTGATATTTGGAAGCATCGTGGCAAGTTAGTCGTTATCGTTGATGGTAAGAGTAACCGTGTTGTTGCTAGGGTCAATTTCCCATGTTTCAGTCGGGAAAGAGACACCTCCTGGAGCGTCCAATTCCATGGTAAGGGTGAAAGCTTCCGTGCTCTCACTTGTACTGTCATCGGTAACGGTGACAGTGAACGGGACAAGTCCGCCGGTGAAACTCCTGCCCTGAAAGATGGACACTACACCGGTATTGAACCAAACGCCGTCATTTCCATCGGTAAAACTGACGCTGAAATCACTACTATTGGTGTCACCGCTGGTTCTCACCCTGAAGTTCATTGGGGAGGGAACAGAAAGCGTGTAAGGCGTTCCATCAGCATTGGAGAGCTGCATCATGAGTGAAGTCGTTCCGACATTTTCACCAACAGTTATCGTTTGACTCGCCGTAGCAAAACCAACTTTGTTCTTGGTAGAGGGGGGGTCTTCGATGGTGAGTTGCAAAGTCCCCGAGTTTCCAAGCGCCACGATGCTTCTGCTTCCCGAATCAGAATCAATTTCGACAGTAATCGTAATGTTTTCAGTCATCTCGACAGTCATGTCCGCGTTGGTTTCAATAATTACTTCGGCAGTTGTAGCACCCTGCATAATCGTTACCTGGCAAGGGTTGGTGGAAGTTGCCGTAGGACAATCAGTTCCGCCAACACTTAGATTCCAATCATCGTTAGCACCGGTGCCGTATGTCGCTGTTCTGCCGAAACTGAAACTTCTGAGATTGAATGTTGCATTGCCTCCAAGAGCCCCACTCAATGTAAACGTAATTTTTGCCGTTTCTCCTTCTGTGATTGAAGTGACATCGGCCTCCCATGAAACCGTAGGCAATGGGTCCTCTGCAGGAATGGTGAAATCCAACGTGGATGGACTTCCAAGCGCTACAACGCCTCTGCTTTGTGAATTAATCGTAAGAGAAGTAGCAAAGGTTTCGGCAGTCGTCTCGTTTCTCGAATCTTCATCGACATTAACGGTTACTTCAAAACTGCTCTGCCTTGCCGGAATTATTACCGAGCACGCACGAGCACAAGTAACCCCGCTGTGACTGAGGGTATAATCTTGCGAAACTCCGTATGTTGCACTATTCGTGCTGCCGGTAAGAGTAAATGCAGTTTGTTCTTCAAGAGCCTCACTCAATGCAACCGTTATGGTCGCGGTTTCTCCTTCCACTATGGTCGTTTTATCAACCCTCAGCGAAACCGTAGGCAATGGATCCTCTGCAGAAATGGTGAAATCCAACATGGACGGACTTCCAAGCTGCACTATGTCTGTGCTTGTCGGGTTAACCGTAAGAGAAGTGGTAAAGGTTTCGGCAATCGTCTCGTTCATTGAATCTGCAGCGACTTGAACAGTTAGGTCGACACTGGTTTGTCCCTGTGGAATCGTTATAGTGCACAATCTGGCGCAATTAACTCCGTCATTACGAACTATGTAATAATCGTCACCGGTAAAAGTGCCGTATGTTGCACTGTCTCTACTACTGGTAAGAGTAAATGTAGCCTGTCTTCCGAGAGTTTCGCTCAATGTAACCGTTATGGTCGCGGTTTCTCCTTCCGCTATGGTCGTTCCACTGGCACTCAGTGAAACCGTTGGCAGAGGCGGATCCGCGGGAATGGTGAAATCCACACTTGAACGGCTTCCCGCCTGCACGATGCTTGTGCTTCCGGAATCAACCTCGACGGAAACGGTAAAGGTTTCGGAGGTTGTCTCGGTGGTCGAGTCCGCATGGACTTCAACGGTCACTTCGGCAGTTGTGCCGCCCTGCGAAATAGTCACCGGACAAGGGTTGCTCTCGCTTGCCATGCCGCAATCGGTTCCGCCCACACTTAAATTCCAATCGGCAGAAGTTCCGTATTCCGCACCTCCGCTCCCGATAAGATTAAATGTTGCATTCTCTTCCAACATTTCGTTCAGGGTGAGCGTCAGGGTCGCCATACCTCCCTCCGTGATTTCCGTGCTGGACGCGCTCAATGAAACGGTCGGCAGAGGCGGATCCGCAGGAATGTTGATAACCAGAGCGCCGCCGGGCAACAAACCCGTATCGCCCGCATCGGCAACGACGGGCGAAAGAATTATGATCTCTTCCGATTCTCCCCTCCCGTCCTCGTTTATGGCAATGGCCGCACTGGCACTTATCTGGCCCGCCGGTATGGTTATCTGGCAATTATCCTCCGTGACCGCGGGACAAACTCTTCCGCCGGCCGATACCGTATAGTCGTCGTTATATGTTGCAGTGCCGCTCCCGATTAAATTCAAAGAGACGTTTTCTTCAAAAACTTCATCCAGTTGAATTGTCGCGGTTATTATTCCTCCCTCCGCAACAATCTCGTTCGCATTGCTGCGAATAACCGAAACTTTCGGACCCGCTTCCCTCTCCTCGTATAATATCCGCTTCTCCCGCTCGACAACTTTGTGCAGGCTCGCGGACATCTCTCTGCCGCCATAGCTTGCGCCTTCAAAATACGGCAGGGAGAACCGAAACGCCCAGCCGATATTCCAACGTTCACCAAGCGATTTGTCGGAATCATGGCCTTCCCAGCCGCCTTCCAGAAAAAGCCCCGGAAGAAACCGAAATCCCGCATCAAGGCTGTAGGAAAACTCCCACTCGTCCTCAACATCGTCCTTTCCTTGAAACTTCCAATAGCCGATGCTCCCGCCGACGCGTATCACTTCCCTTTCAATAACAAGACGGGCATCCCCGCCTTGCAGGGCATCTTCGATATATCCTTCCCTGCCGTCCTGGGTGTCGCCGAGCGGGTAGTAATAATTGAGAGCCGTTCGAAAATACCCGCTCTGCAAATCAATGCCGCCGCCGACGCGGGAATGTCCTATTGCAAAATCATGATCGTAGAAAGTCGAAATGCCGCCGATAAGATTTTCGGTCAGGTTGGTCCGGTAAACCAATCCGATGTTTCCGTCGGCGCGCTCTTCGTCTTCCAGTCCGGTCCAGAAAACGGCGCCGGGCTGCAAGAAAACCGCATGCTCGTCAAAATTCAGCAAGGGAAGCACAATGTCCAATTCGCCTTCAACATTGTCTTCATCTTTTCCGAATTCATAAATCAGCGATGAATCAAGTTGAAATCCTTCTCCAAACAGAGCAAGACCGCCCTGCCGCAAAGCATCTTCGATGGTCTCGGTGACCAACTTCGATCCGACGGCCCGCAAATCCAATGTACGGGAGTCGGTTAAATGGGGAAGAGAAGGGGCGGAATTCTCCGCTGTCGCAGTCGCCGACGATCCAAACGGAACCAACAAAGCCGCCGCGATAACGGCGGAACGAAACAAGTTCATCGGAATTTCTCCTTTTCTGACCTAACTGATTGCCGATACCCCGGCAGTCTAGCACATCCCGACCGCCCGTCACCCGCGTTCTGCCACCCGCGTTTTGTTCCCCGGATTCGTCTCGTTGGGGGACGATTTCCTGATTCAGCAGGGGGACAATCACCGCGGAAGCCCGGGGGCGGATTGTCCCCGCGCGGCGTGTTCAAAACGGCGAATCGAACACCTTGGCCGGGCTTCAACTCGCCTGAACCGTTATGCTTGTTGATAGGCGCATTGATTCAGGCTACACTGGACGGGCATTGGATGGGAAACAAAACGGAATTGGGGGAACTTCGGTATATAACCCTCCCTAAAAAAACAGGCGAATTTCATGGCGGCTTACATCCTGCGGCGGCTGTTGCTCATGATTCCCACCATTCTGGGAATCCTGCTGATCAGTTTCATCATTGTGCAGTTTGCACCCGGTGGCCCGGTGGAGCGCATCATCGCGCAAATCACCGGCACCGAGGTTGCCGCAACCGCCCGCTTCGGCGGAGGGCAGTCGGGAGACATCAGTGCGGGCGCTCAAAGCCCGGGGGCGCAAGGCACCGAAGTTGCGGGCAAATACCGGGGCGCGCAGGGACTCGATCCTGAATTCATCGCCGAACTCGAACGGCAATTCGGCTTCGACAAACCCGCGCACGAACGCTTCTTCCTGATGCTGTGGAACTACCTGCGCTTCGACTTCGGCGAAAGCTACTACCGGGACGTCAGCGTCATCGACCTCATCGCCGAAAAACTTCCCGTTTCCATCTCGCTGGGATTGTGGACGACGCTGCTCACCTATCTCATCTCCATACCGCTCGGCGTTGCCAAAGCCGTGCGCGACGGCTCCCGCTTCGACATTTGGAGCAGCGCCGTCATCATCATCGGTTATGCAATCCCCTCCTTTCTGTTTGCGGTGTTGTTGATCGTGCTCTTTGCCGGGGGAACCTATTGGAACATCTTCCCGCTGCGGGGGCTCACATCCGAAAATTGGGAGGAACTCTCGTGGGCCGGACGCACCCTTGATTACCTCTGGCATATCATCCTGCCGGTCATATCGATGATGATCGGGGCTTTCGCAACGATGACGCTGCTTACGAAAAATTCCTTCCTCGACGAAATCCGCAAGCAATACGTCACGACCGCGCGCGCCAAGGGCCTGACCGAACGGCGCATCCTGTACGGCCATGTGTTCCGGAACGCCATGTTGATCGTGATCGCGGGATTTCCCGGGGCGTTCATCGGCGCGTTCTTCGGCGGAGCGCTGCTCATCGAAACCATCTTCTCGCTGGACGGACTCGGACTCCTCTCCTATGAAAGCATCATCAACAGGGATTATCCCGTGGTGTTCGCCACGCTCTATATTTTCGGACTGCTCGGCCTGCTTATCGCGCTGCTGAGCGACATCTCCTACATGCTCATCGATCCGCGCATCGATTTTGAATCGCGGGACTGACCGATGATGCGCCTCTCCGCTCTCAACCAAAGACGCCTGCAAAACTTCAAGCGCAACCGCCGCGGCTACTATTCTTTTTGGGTGTTCTCCCTGCTCTTCGTCGTCTCGCTGTTCGCCGAATTCATCGCCAACGACAACCCCCTCTATGTTAACTACAAGGGCGAATCCTACTTCCCCGTGTTTGTCGCCTACCCCGAGACCGCGTTCGGCGGCGACTTTGAAACCCGGGCCGACTATCGGGACCCCTTCGTGCAAACGCTCATCGAAGAGGACGGCGAAGGCTTCATCGTCTGGGCGCCCATCCGGTACGGCCCCTCCACCATCAATCTCGACCTGCCCAGCCCGGCGCCCTCGCCGCCCACGACGGAAAACTGGCTCGGCACCGACGACCAGGGCCGCGACGTCGTCGCGCGCGTCCTGTACGGCTTCCGCATCTCGGTGCTGTTCGGAATCACGCTCACGCTGTTTTCCTCGGTGGTCGGCGTTGCCGCGGGAGCCGTGCAGGGATACTTCGGCGGATGGACCGACCTCATCTTCCAGCGCGTCATCGAGGTCTGGAACTCCGTGCCCTACCTTTACCTTCTCATCATCATTGCTTCGGTCATCGAGCCGAACTTCTGGATACTTTTATGCATACTCCTGCTGTTTAGCTGGGTTGCGCTGGTGGGAGTCGTGCGCGCGGAGTTTCTGCGCGGACGCAACTTCGAATATGTAACCGCCGCCCGGGCAATGGGAGTGGGCAACGCTTCGATCATGTTCCGCCACCTGTTGCCGAACGCGATGGTCGCAACGCTGACCTTCACGCCGTTCCTGCTGAACGCATCCATCACGACGCTTACGGCTCTCGACTTTCTCGGCTTCGGGCTGCCGCCGGGCTCGCCCTCTCTGGGAGAGCTGCTCGCGCAAGGCAAGGCGAATCTGCAGGCGCCGTGGCTGGGATTTGCAGGATTTATAACCATCGCGGTGATGCTGTCGCTGCTGATATTCGTGGGCGAGGCCGTGCGCGACGCTTTTGACCCGCGCAAGACCATCGAAGCGCCATGACCGATTCGCCCCTGCTCGACGTCAAAGACCTGAGCGTGCATTTCCGCTCGCAGGAAGGCGATGTTGCGGCCGTGCGCAATATCTCCTTTCACATCGGACGGGGCGAAACCGTCGGAATCGTCGGCGAATCGGGCTCGGGAAAATCGGTGAGCGCGCTTTCGGTTCTACGGCTGCTGCCGTATCCGTCCGCATACCACCCCTCGGGCAAGATTCACTTCGGCGGACATGACCTCCTAAGCATCGCCCCCGAACGCTTGCGCAAGATTCGCGGCGGACGCATCTCAATGATTTTCCAGGAGCCGATGAGTTCGCTCAACCCCCTTCACACCATCGAGCGCCAGATTGCCGAGGCGCTCGTCCTGCATACGGGCTGCGGACGCGCCCGCGCGCGAACGCGCGTGCTTGAGCTGCTTAATCTTGTCGGAATCAACAATCCGGAAGAACGACTCGACTCGTACCCGCACCAGCTTTCCGGCGGACAGCGCCAACGCGTGATGATTGCGATGGCGCTGGTGAACGAGCCCGAACTTCTCATCGCCGACGAGCCCACCACCGCGCTGGACGTCACCGTTCAGGCGCAAATCCTTCGACTGCTCGAACGTCTCAAGCGCGAGATGAATATGTCGATGCTGTTTATTTCACACGACCTCGGAATCATTCGAACCCTCGCCCAGCGCGTCTATGTGATGACCGAGGGACGCGTCGTCGAAGAAGGCGCAAGCGAACGGATTTTTTCCGAACCAAAACATCCCTACACCCGGCACCTGATCAACTCCGAGCCCTCGGGCACGCCCCCCGCGCTCAAACCCGATGCCAAACCCGTTGTCGAGGTGGATAATTTGAAGGTATGGTTCCCGATTCGCCGGGGCGTGATGCGGCGCACGGTGGGGCATGTCAAAGCAGTCGACGGGGTGTCGTTTTCCATCCGCAAAGGCGAAACCCTCGGACTCGTGGGAGAATCCGGCTCGGGCAAAACAACGCTGGGACTCGCCATACTGCGACTGCTGGCAAGCGAGGGACGCATCCGCTTCGACGGCGAAGACGTCAACGCCCTCAAGGAATCGCAAATGCGGGCAATGCGGGCACGCATGCAAATTGTTTTCCAGGATCCTTACGGTTCGTTAAATCCGCGTTTGTCGGTCGGAGAGATTGTCGGCGAAGGACTGGCGGTGCATGCACGCTCCGAGCGCGGCAGCGATGCGCACATAACGCGCATTTGCGATGCTCTCGAAGAAGTCGGACTTGATGCACAAATGCGCACGCGCTATCCCCACGAGTTTTCCGGAGGACAACGCCAGCGCATTGCGATTGCGCGGGCGATTGTACTCAAACCCGACTTCCTCGTGCTGGACGAACCGACATCGGCGCTGGACATGTCCGTCCAAGCGCAGATTATTGACCTGTTGCGCGATCTTCAGGACCGCTACGGCCTCGCCTACCTCTTTATCAGCCACGACCTGAAGGTCGTGCGCGCGATGGCGAACGAATTGCTGGTGATGCAGGGGGGAAAAGTCGTTGAACAGGGCTCCTCGGGGCAGGTTTTCTCATCGCCCAATATGGACTATACTCGAGCATTGATGCGAGCGGCGTTTGAATTGGAAGGATAATGATGGCAAAACAATTTGAAGATGTGCACGTTGGCGACAAATTCGAGACAAGCAGCAAACGTCTCGAAGGGGACGCGATGAAAGACTTCGCGCGCGCCTACGACCCGCAACCGATTCACCTGGATGAAGCCGCGGCAAAGGATTCGCTTCTCGGAGTCCTGGCCGCAAGCGGCTGGCATGTGTTGTGTGAATCAATGCGCCTGGTCGCGGACAGCAAGCCGTTCGGTGCAACGCCCTTGATCGGGATGCTGCTCGAACAAATTCGATTTCATCAACCGGTATTGCCGGGAACGGAGATTCACTGCCGTGGTGAAATTCTTGAAACGCGCAAGTCGGAGTCAAAAACGGACAGGGGTTACGTGCTGATGCACGTTGAAACACTCGATGCTTCAAACGACGAGGTTTTGATTTCGCAGAATTGGCGCATGGTGGTCCCGGCGGGCGCGGAGGTGCAAAGATGATGCGGCACAGACCCTCGGAACCGTTGCAGCGTTTTATGGAACTCATCCTCAAAGCCGTGATAGCCCTTTCGATAGGGCTGTTTGGCTTGTTGACGGGCATCGGCAATATCATCGATTTCGACACCAACTGGCAGTTTGTACAGCATGTTCTCGCCATGGACGCCTTCGAAGAGTGGTTTGATCCCGCCGCCGTCCAAGCCCGTGCAATCACTTCAACGAGCGTGCAGATAGCTTTTTATATTGCAATCATTACAGGCGAGATCGTTACCGGATTGCTGTTTTTCGTCGGGGGAGCCTTGATTTTAAGCTCCGCGTTTCTCCAATATCCCCCCGCGGCCGGCAAGATCTTTGTCGTTGCAGGCGCGATTGTTGCAATCCTTGTGTGGTATACGGGATTTGCGGTCATAGGCGCCGAATGGTTCGTTATGTGGGCAAGCCAGTGGAACGCCCAGGACAAAGCCTACATTTTCGCAATCTTTATTTTGCTCGCCGTCCTCTACATCACCCGCGAAGAATAACAGCCCGGAACGGCTAGGCGGACTTCTTGCGAGAACGTCGACGCTGCATGCGCCTGCCCAGCCGACGCGACTGCCTCGCCATGTCTTTGGCAAGGGTTTTAGCGGCAATGGGAGTTGCGCGCATGGGCAGCGGAACGTAATCGAGGCGCTCTTCGACGGATGCACGCTTCGTGGTTCGATAGATTCCAAACACCGAAATAAGCACGTGAACGGCTGCGAGGAACAGAAAGAAGCTTCCATAGCCATACCAGTCCATCGTGAATCCGACGATGAGCGGCCCGAGAGTCGCGCCGAGTCCGAAAATCATCACCAAACCGGAGCATACCGACAGCATTTGCTCGGGCCTGGCATTGTCGTTGGCATGGGCGATGAGGAGCGAATACATCGGATAACTTAGCCCCCCGTAAACGGTTATGACCAAGAAGAGAAGGGAGATGTTGTTATCGAAGACTATAAAGCCCATCATCGCAAAAATCGCCGATCCCGTCGAAGTGAGAATGACGACTTTGCGGCGGTCGAGTTTGTCGGAGAGAAATCCGAGCGGAAAGAGCAACAATATGCCTCCGATAAAAGGCATGGACGCGAAGAAGGAAACAGCAACAACACTAAGCCCGATGAGACTTGCAAACACGGCACTCATGCCGAACAAAACGCTTTGCACCATTCCGAGCAAAAACAATCCGATAACTCCGAACGGCGAGATCTGGTAAAGGTCTTTCCAGCTGACCGATTCGGTTTTCTCGACCGTCGGCGCGGAGATGTTTGTGAGCGCAACGGGCACGAGGGACAGCGAAATAAGCACGGAGGTGAGCAAGAAGAGATCGTATCCGCTCGGACTTGCGAGGTTGAGAAGAAGCTGCCCGAGAGCTACGCCGGTGAGCTGGAGCGTGGAATAGATGGCAAGCAGGGTTCCGCGGGTGTTGTTGTCGGCCTTGTCATTAAACCAACTTTCAACGACGACGTAGAGTCCGGACATGCACATGCCTGTAACGAAGCGCATGAAAACCCAGGTAACGGGTTCAACGAAAGCGGCCTGCGTGAGGATGCATGTCGAAGCGATGGAAGCAAAGGCGGCAAAGACGCGGATATGCCCGACCTGCCGCACAAGTTTCGGGGCGATGTAAGAGCCGAAGAGAAGTCCGGCAAAATACCCGGACATGATGAATCCGGTAATCGTTGAATTAAAGCCTTCCGTGACGGCCCTTACGCCAAGAAGCGGTCCTTGCAATCCGTTTCCCATCATCATGAGGGTGACGGCAACTAGGAGGATCCATGTGGATTTGAGAAGAGCTTTCATAATGAAATTGCTTTTAAGGGTTTTTACGGCCGGGTCAAGAAAATTATTGCGATCAACGCCACATTGGAATCGCTGGAATTTACCGGACGCAAAACCCGCCCCCCAAAAAAAGAGCACTTCCTCCCTGATTGGATGGGGGGGCGGGAGGAAGTGCCTTGGTTTTGATTCTAACCGATTCGAACCGGTTGGAAAAGAGAGAGCCCCCCGAAGCGACTAGGCCGCCTCAACGACTTTGGAGGAATCCTCTTTGGCCGGGGCGAGGCCGCTCCGCACGGGGATTTGCCGCGGCTTCTTTTCTTCCGGGATTTCCTGGACAAGGTCGATGTGGAGCATTCCGTTCTCAAGGTGTGCGTCCGCGACCTTGACGTGGTCGTTGAGCCGGAAGCGCCGTTCGAAGCTTCGGCTGGCAATTCCCTGGTAAAGGAATTCCTCGTTCGCCTCGTCGGTCTTTTGCTCAATCGACCCCGTGACTCGAAGCTCGTTGTTCTCGATGGTAACGCTGACGTCACTTTCGGAGAACCCGGCAACGGCCATGGAGATGCGATATGCATGCTCGCCGACTCGGGCGATGTTGTACGGGGGATAACCGCTTTGCTGGTTGCTTTGATTCATTTCACCAAGCAACGCGGCAAGGCGATCGAATCCTACAGTTGAGCGGTACAGGGGGGAGAGGTCAAAATATGCCATGGTTTCATCCTTTCTTTGAAGCGATGTTTATGTTGCGCCATTCCGGCGCGGTTATGGTGCGAGAACCCAAAACGGCGTCCTTGCAAGATTCATATGGGGATGGTGAACGGGGTTTTCAAGAGGCAATATTAAAAAACCGGGAAAGGTATTTTGGCTGCGTCGACCTGCCGACGATTTATTTATTCTGCAACGCTCGCGCCCGTCTATGCGGAAAGAAAAGCGTCAATGGGATTCCCCTTCGCTACCCATTAACAAACTTCCGAGATTGGAAGTCGTCGCCGATGGTGTCAAATGATCGAAAGAATCGGCTCGTTTCTAGAATTCCTACAAATCCATCCTCGCAACCAGCGATATAGGGACCGGCTCCGCCTGATTCGTCATCGAATCATGCTTTATGCCTGGTGTCCTGCGATGGCTTTGACTTCGAGATATTCCTCAAGCCCGAGCGTCCCGAACTCGCGCCCGTTTCCGGACTGCTTGTATCCGCCGAAGGGCGCCGAACTATCGGGAGGCGCTCCGTTGATGTAGATATTGCCGGCACGTATGCGCGAGGCAACGTGACGGGCGCGCGCAAGATCCCCCGACGAAACATATCCCGCCAGCCCGTAGGGCGTGTCATTGGCGAGTGCGATGGCTTCGTCCTCGCTTTTATAGGGAATCATGGACAACGCCGGTCCGAAGATTTCCTCGCGTGCAACGGTCATCTCGTTGTGGACATCGGCAAACACCGTCGGGCGAACGAAATAGCCCTTATTAAATCCTTCGGCCCGGCCGGGACCGCCGACAACCACCCGCGCGCCTTCCGAGACTCCCTTCTCCAACAATCCCTGAATCTTGTCATATTGTATTTGCGACACCACCGGACCGATGTCTTCGGCTTTGGCATTGTCATCAAGGGGCTGGCGATTGGAGACTCCCTCGGCGGTGTTCTTTGCAATCTCAACGGCTTCTTCATAACGCGATGCGGGAACGAACATTCGGGAGGGAGCGTCGCAGGACTGTCCCGCATTACCGAAACAACCCAGCACGCCGCCGCTCACGGCGGTTTCCATGTCGGCATCATCAAGGAGGATGTTGGGAGACTTGCCGCCGAGTTCCTGGGTCACGCGTTTGATGGTTCCCGCGGCGGCCTTCGCGACCAGAATCCCCGCGCGGGTTGAGCCGGTAAAGGAGACCATATCAACGCCCGGGTGTCCCGCCATATACTCGCCGACATCGGGGCCCGTGCCGTTGACAAGATTGAAAACCCCTGCCGGAACGCCCGCTTCATGGAGAATCTCGGCAACGACAAAAGCGTCCAACGGCGCAATTTCCGAGGGTTTCAGCACCATCGTGCAGCCCGCCGCCAATGCGGGCGCAACCTTCGCGGCGATTTGGTTGAGCGGCCAATTCCACGGAGTAATCATGGCGCAAACACCGATCGGTTCGCGGGACCAACGTGTTGAACCATGATCCTCTTCGAAATCATACGCCTTCAGAGTTTCAAGAGTCTGCTGGAAATGTCCCAGGCCCGAAGGCACTTGTTCGGAGCGGGAAAACCCTATCAGCGAACCCATCTCTTTTGAAACCAATTGCGCCAATTCTTCTTGGCGGGATTCATAACAACCAACGATGCGTTCCAAAAGAGCGATGCGCTCGTCTTTGGTGGTGACGGAAAAATCTGCAAACGCCCGCCTCGCAGCGGCAACCGCCTTGTCGACATCGGCATGACTTCCCAAAGAAATCTTGCCCGCCGCCGACTCGCTGGCGGGATCAATTACCTCAAGGGTCTGCGCGCTCTCCGCGTCCGTCCACTTGCCATCGATGTAAAACTGACTGTGCGAACTCATGCTGTCAAGATAACACGGTCCGGTGCTTTTTTCCAGTGAAAAACCCCCTTCCGAGTCGCAATTTCGGACGGCATTTGCCGCCTCCGTGTGCATTCTCACGCCCGAATTTCAGCAAAAATATGGCGAAACTTCCAACGAATCCCCGCCAATCCGCTCCGATAAGCGCCCCCGCCCGAGATTTTGTCTTGACGAATATACATAAATGCCTGTATTGATTCGGATACCTATGGCGTCAATATAGCCGCTTGGGACGAACTCTTTATCTTTCACACCGCAACATTTGGGATTATAAGAATGAGCAAAACAGACCTAATCAGCAACGTCGCAACGAAGGAAAACATTTCGAAAGCCGAGGCCAAACGACTCGTCGAAACCGTACTCGGTGAAATCGAGAACGGACTCAAGGAACTCCGGAAAGGAACCGACGAGACGTACAACATCGGAAACTTCGGAACCTTCTACATCACGACACGGAAGGCTCGCACGGGCATCAACCCGCGCACGCAGGAGCCCATCAAGATCAAAGCTTCCAAAAACCTCCGCTTCCGTCCATACGCCCAGCTCAAGCGCTCGGCAGGTTGCTAACAACCACACAGATAGAAGCAAACAACAAGACATCCTCCATCCCGGATGAATCCGGGACCGGCGCGGAAGCGTCCGCGCCGGGGAGGTGTCTCCCCCCTCTCTTCCCCAAACGCGCCGAGGATAGACTCGGCGAGATCATCCAGGCCGAGCCGCCGCTGGCGGACGTGCTGGAATCCACCCAAACGCGCGAACTCGTGCTCTCGATTCTGGGCGCCTCGCCGTTCCTGTGGCGAATCGCCTCCGCCGAGCCCCAATCCCTCGCCGATTTCCTGCGCGCCGCCGACAAGCCCGAAACCGAGCGCCTTTTCCGCGTCCTGCTCAAGGAGGCGCGCAACGCCCTGGATTCAACCGAGCGCAACCAGCTGATGGTGCGGCTGCGCGAGATTCGCAGGCGCGTCGCCCTGCTCGTCGCCCTCGCCGACATGCGAAACATCTGGAGCCTTGAGGAGGTCACCGATGCACTCAGCCGCTTTGCCGACGCCGTCATTGAGACAAGCCTCTCGTGGCTGTTGAACGATGCATTCAACCGCAATGAACTCACCGAATCGATCAAGGCGCAAAACTGCGCGCTCACCATCATCGGAATGGGAAAATACGGCTCGCGTGAACTCAACTATTCCAGCGACATCGATATCATCGCGCTCTTCGAACCCGGCAAGGCCCCTCTCGCCGAACACGTCGACGAGAAGAACTTTTTCATACGAATCACCCGCGACCTTGCCGCCATCCTCACCACGCCGACTTCGCTGGGGCACGTCTTTCGGGTTGACCTGCGCCTGCGTCCGGATGCGGGATCCTCCGCCGTTGCCATCTCCATACCCGCGGCCGAGAGCTATTACGAAAGCATCGGGCGGAACTGGGAGCGCGCCGCATTCATCAAGGCAAGCACCGGGGGCGGAGACAAGGACCTCGGCATAGACTTCATCAAAGCCATGCGGCCCTTTGTCTGGCGCAAATATCTCGATGCCAACACCATCCGCGACATCCACGCAATGAAAGAACAAACCCACGCCCTTAAACGCGCGCGGGACGCCGCTTCCGGGCAGGGATACGACATCAAGCGGGGCGCGGGAGGCATACGCGCCATCGAATTCTTCGTCCAGGCGCAGCAACTCATCGCCGGCGGTAAAGACGAATCCCTGCGCTCAAGGACAACCTGCGGCGGACTTGCGGCCCTGCTGCGGTCGGGATGGATCGATTCCGAAACCGCAAACAAACTCAGCAGGCAATACCATTTCCTGCGAATGCTCGAACACCGGCTCCAAATGGTCAACGACGAACAAACCCACGCGCTTCCGCGAAGCGCCGAAGAGATGGATTCGCTCGCGCGCTTTTCCGGTTATGAAAACGGCACGGAATTATGGCGCGACGTATCCGGGCGACTCGATGAAGTCGAACGCCTCGTCTCCGGATTGTTCTCGAAAAAAGCCGGCAAGAAGGACAAGCTCCCCGAACTCGTCTTTCCCGCCCTTGAGGACGACCCGCCCACCTTGAAAAAACTCCATTCCATGGGGTTTGTCGATGCCGAGAAAATCTCGGGCATCGTGCGCGAGTGGAGCCACGGGAACATGCCCGTGGCCGCATCCGAGCACAACAGAAACCTGCTTGCCAAACTCCTCCCCGAAATCCTCAAAGCCGCCGCCGACAACATCGAGCCCGATGCAAGCATCGCAAATTTCAACACCCTGTTGCGCGCGCTGCCCGCCGAGGTCCAGCTCCTTTCCCTGTTTGACACAAATCCGAAAATCCTGACCTTCCTCATGCAAATCTGCAGTTCGGCCCCGCGGCTTGCAAACTATCTCGAACGCAACGTCTCCGCGATCGACAGCATCATTAACCCCGACGAACTTCCCGATGCGAACAAACTGCTCGAGAGTTTCAACATCCGCCTCAAAAGCGTAAATAGTTTCGACGCCAAGCTCGGCGCGGTGCGCGAGAGGGTTTATGAAGAGCGATTCCGCCTGGGCATGCAACTCCTCGCATCAAGACTCTCGCCGCGCCGCGCCGGACAGCATTACGCCGATCTGGGCTGCGCCGTCATCCGGACCCTTGAGTCCGTCGTCGTTGAACAAGAGACGCAAGTGCTTCGGGAAAAATCATCAAGCGAAAACATTAACGCCGAGATGCCCACGGTCGTCGCAATGGGTAAACTGGGAAGCGGAGAGATGTCGCCGGAATCCGACCTCGACATCATCATCATCCACGACAGCGACAACGACGACTCCGGCTGGTTCCAGCGAATCACTCAAAAACTCATCAAGGCTTTGAGCATACCGACCGTCGGCGGCAAACTCTTCAGCGTCGACATGCGCCTGCGTCCCTTTGGAGCATCCGGATCCATTGTCACCTCCCTCGAGCGCTTCCGCGAATATCAGCGCGACCACGCATGGACATGGGAACACATGGCGCTCACGCGCGCCCTGCCTCTCACGGGCCCGGAGCGCGCGCAAAACCGAATGAGGGACGCCATCAACGAGGTGCTTTGCCGGCGGCGCAATCCCGCCCTGCTCGCCGCGGACGTCGTCGATATGCGCGAGCGAATCAAGAAGGAAAATCCAAGCACCGATCCCTGGGAACTCAAGCACGCAAGCGGCGGGTTCATCGATATGGAATTCATCAGCCAATACATCCAGCTTGCACACGCATACGACACTCCGCAGGTCCTCGTGCGCAACAATCGCGACGCCTTCAAGCGTTTCGCCGAACTCGGCGTGCTCGGCGAAAGTGAAGGCAATCTGCTCAAACGCCACTGGGACCTGCTTCATGCACTCACCCATGCGCTTCAAATCTGCATTGAGGGAAAAATCCAAACCGACACAATCCCCAAAGAGTTTCATCAGCTGCTCGCACGCGCGGGCCAAGTCGAGAGTTTTGATGAACTCAATCGCAAGCTCGCCGACTCGCAAAAGCAAGTGCACGATCTCTTCGAAAAAATAATCGTCGCGGCGAAATAATCAGGGAAAAGGCCGGCAGCGCAAGTGCGGCACGTCCCCCTCCACGCTGACGGACGCGAGATAAAGTCCGCCTTCCCGCGCAGACCAGGAGATATCGCGGGTTTTGAACTTTTGCGTTGAACGCGGCGGCATGTTTCTCTTTGCGCCAAGCAATTGCACGCCGTAGCCGGACGCTTTGGAGAGCGACTCAAAGCGGCTCCAAAGACGCAAAAATTCCTCATCGCGCTTTTGCGGCTCCAATTGTTCGAGTTGTTCGCATTGTTCGGAGCTAAAATATCGATGCGCAATCTTCATCAGTTTTGGAACCGGACGCATCCGCTCCACATCAACGCCGATGTCGCGCCCGAGAGTCATCGCCACCAAAGCCGTTGAACCGCTTCGGGAAACATTGAAACGAAGGTCCCGGGTGTTGCCTTGCCGCCGTGCGAGAGCCGGCTTGCCGTGCGCGCCGGCATCCAAAACAACATCCTCGGGCGAGCATCCCAGATACGCTCCCAGCAACAGCCGCAGCGCGCCCCGCGACAATCCGCGCTCCCCCGGCGCCGCCTCGGCGGCAGGCAGAAGGCTTAACAGAGCCGTTTCATGCGCACCCAGCGCGCGCAAATCCACGCGCCAGACATCCAGCATCGAAGCCGCAAAACTCGAGCCCGCATGAAACACGCCCGGTAGCACTCCAACATCGCTGTAAAAATCTTTCGTCATAACCAAAACTTTTTATGTATAATCCCGGAACATGGGGCTGTAGCTCAGTCGGGAGAGCGCAACGTTCGCAACGTTGAGGTCAGGGGTTCGATTCCCCTCAGCTCCACCATCGAAGAGCCGAGATCGGGGGTTCGATTCCCCTCGGCCCACCATCGAAGAGCCGAGGTCGGGGGTTCGATTCCCCTCAGCCCATTCAAAAATCACCCGAATCAACCCCCCACAACCCTTTGCGCAAAACCCATCCACGGCGCTCGCCCGCGGTGACACGACACCATGCCTCCGCGCACGACAATACTTCCAGCACAACCCCCGGCTCCAACAGCGCAACGGCGGCGGCACCGGCATCGGCATCCGCAAGCAGCGGCAGGGGCGCCCCGGCATCTTCGGCGCCGACGCGCCGAACGATCGCCCCGCGGGCGGTGCTGTCCAGCAGGGCGAAGTGCACCCAGCCTTCATCACCGTCCACATCGCGAATACGGCGCCAGTGCTCAAAACGCTCGATAACCGCCACCGGAACGCCGCTGCGCCGGTATACCCACTTCACCGCATGGTCAAAACTCGGCCCCAAACGAACATTCGCAGGGGAGGCCTTCACCACCGCAAACACGGAAGCCTCCTGGCTCAACGCCGTCCGGGGCGCGCCCGCAAGCAAGCACGCAAATAACACCAGTGATATCGGCGCAAGCATCCGCGCGGAAAAAATGACCATGGCACAGCCTAGCATAAATCCCCCTCGAAAGCCTTGCCACAAGCGCAACATTGCGCCAATATGCTCTTAGCGTTTTACAAACCTTGGACATCCGCGTAATCAAAGATGAAATTGCCTTCTTTGCAAACCGTCCTCCAGGCTTTCATCCGCAACGTAGTTCGGTGGAGCAATAATCGAATTTTCGCCGGATGCATATGCGTTGCGGGACTCTTCATTCTCGCAGTCGCCGTATACCTTGGAAGCCAGGGCTTCAAAAACGTCGATAAAGTCTCCTTCTTCCGCATCGCAACGGGACCGACCTCCGGCACGTATTTTTCCGTCGGCAAGACGATCGCCTCGGTCGTCTCGCATCCGCCCGGCGCCGAACCCTGCGAAGTCGGAGGAAGATGCGGCGTGCCCGGACTCATCGCCATTGCGCAAACAACGCAAGGCTCCGTTGCGAACATGCGCTCCGTCAACGCAGGACAATTCGAATCCGGACTCGCACAAGCCGACATTGTATATGCATCCTTCTGGAGCGAGGGAGTCTTCAAGGGAGCGCCCCCGCTCGATCGCGTGCGCGTCATAGCAAACCTCTACCGCGAGGCCATCCATCTCGTTGCGCGCTACGACTCCGACATCAACAGCGTCGAAGACCTGCGCGACAAACGCGTCTCTCTCGACATCCCCGGATCGGGAACTCACGCCGATGCAATCGCCATTCTCCAAGCCTTCGGACTTGGCCGCAACGACATCCGGCTGCGGGAGATGGACTCGTCCGCCGCCGCGGACCAAATCCTCAACAACAACCTCGATGCTTTCTTTTTGATTTCGGGGCCGCCGAACCCCTCCATCGCAAATCTCGCCGAACGCGGCGCCATCCGACTCATCCCCATTGACGGAAAACCCGCCCGGAAACTTATTCGCGAAAACAATTTCTTCTCCCCCTTCACCCTGCCCGCGCAACTCTACAAATACAGCGGCGAAATCAAAACTCTCGGCGTCGGCGCGTCATGGATCGTGAACGAAAGCGTTGATGACGATCTCGTCTATGAAATCCTGCGCGCGTTCTTCAACCCCGCCAACCGCGAACGGCTGCGGCCGACCTCGGGACATATCAACATTTCCATTGACGACACGCCCATCTTCCTGCATCCCGGAGCCAAACGGTATTATCTCGAGGCCGGGATAATTGAAAATTAATGACCGGCGAACTCGACAAGCGAAGACACCCCTACCGCGACGACATCGCCGCGGAAGAGTTGCGCGGACGCGTGGAAGCCGAGCGATTCGTACCGGCGCGCGAGCACCACGTCGGCGCGGCGCTCGCGAACCTGTGCAGGCATCCGCGCGCCGATTCGCCCCTCGATACGCAGATGCTTCTCGGCGAGGGCTTCCGGGTCTATGACGTTGCCGGCGAATGGGCGTGGGGACAGGCCGTTCTGGACGGTTATGTCGGCTATGTGCGCACGCAGGATTTGCGCGAGGGGCTTCGAACGCCAACGCACCTCGTACGCGCACTGCGCACCTTCTTTTATCAGGACGCCGATTTGAAATCACCGGTGCTGATGTCAACGGGGATGAACGCAAAACTGTCCGTCGAAAAAACGGAGGGAAGTTTCTCGCGAACGTCCGAAGGCTATGTATTCACGAAGCATCTAACCGATGTCGACACGCGCGTGGATGATTATGTAGGCGTGGCGGAGCGGATGCTCGGCGTTCCCTATCTGTGGGGCGGGCGCGACTCTCTCGGACTTGATTGCTCCGCATTGCTGCAATTATCACTGGAGTGGGCGGGAATCCCGTGTCCGCGCGATACCGACATGCAAGAACGCGAGCTGGGCGTTGAGACCGACGGCTTCGCGCGCGGCGACTTCGTCTTCTGGCGCGGGCATGTCGGAATCATGCAAAGCGAAACTCAATTCCTTCACGCCGAAGCAAACAGCATGTGCGTTACAAGCGAGCCCATCGAACAGGCCATCCAACGCATCCAAAAAATCGAAGGGGATGTTCGGTGCATACGCCGGCTGGCGCGCTAGCCCTTTCCAAAACCTCCCCCGCCGGGCGTTCGAATCTCGATGCAGTCGCCGATGCCCATCTCGGCTTTATCCGCCGCGCGCAGCAGTTCGACCGAACCGTTCGCACGGCGAATCAGGGTTTCTCCCGGTGCGCCGTCGCCTCCGCCCGCCAAACCGAACGGACGGTGCTCCCGACGCCCTGAAAGCATCGAGACCGTCATCGGACGAAGGAAACGCAGCACCCGCACGACGCCGTCGCCGCCGGCATATTTTCCCCTCCCGCCGCTGCCTTCGCGAACGGCAAAGCGCTCGACCAAAACCGGATAACGCGACTCCAGCACCTCCGCGTCCGTCAGGCGCGAGTTCGTCATATGCGTTTGCACGGCGCTCACGCCCGCAAAGCCGTCACCCGCTCCCGAACCCCCGCAGATGGTCTCGTAATATTGATACTCCGCATCGCCGAAAGTGAAGTTGTTCATCGTTCCCTGACTCGCCGCCACCACTCCCAACGCGCCGAAGATGCAATCCACCAACTGCTGGCTCGTCTCCACATTGCCTGCAACGACCGCGGCGGGATATGTCGGCGCCAAAAAGGAACCTTCGGGAATCACTATCTCCAAAGGCCGCAGGCATCCGGCATTGAGGGGAATGTCCGTTTTCGCCATGCAGCGAAACGCATACAGGGTCGCGGCCGTAACAATGGAAGAGGGCGCGTTGAAGTTACTCGAGGATTGCTTGGACGAGCCGGTAAAATCAATACGCGCCGAGCGCGCCTTGTGATCAAGGGTGATGTGCACGCGGATTTCCTCGCCGCTATCGAGCGACACCTTAAAAGACGAATCCTGCAATACATCGATAACGCGGCGAACGGACTCCTCGGCGTTGTCGCGAACATGATTCATGTAGGCGCGCACGACATCAATGCCGAAACTTTCGCAGATGTTGCCGATCTCTTCGGCGCCCTTGCGGCAGGCGGCTATCTGCGCTTCCAGGTCGGTGAGATTTTGTGCAGGATTGCGCGCGGGATAGTCGCCTGAAGCGAGCGCTTCGAGAATCTCTTTCTTGCGCAAGCGCCCGTCCTTTACCAACTGAATATTGTCGAGCAGCACGCCTTCTTCATCGAGCGTGTTTGAAAACGGCGGCATCGATCCCGGGGTGATGCCTCCGATATCCGCATGATGCCCCCTTGATGCCGTGTAAAAGGCGGGGGAATCGCCGCCATCGGTAAACACGGGCATCACAACGGTGATGTCGGGAAGATGCGTTCCGCCGTGGTAGGGGTCGTTGAGCGCAAACACATCGCCCTCTTTCATATTCGGATTGCGGGCGATAACCTCCTCAACGCTCGCGCCCATCGATCCCAAATGAACCGGCATGTGCGGCGCGTTCGCAATCAAACGCCCCTCCCCGTCAAACAACGCGCAGGAAAAGTCCAAACGCTCGCGGATGTTTACCGAAACCGCCGTTTTTTCCAGCGCAATCCCCATCTGCTCCGCTATCGACATAAACAGATTGTTGAAAATCTCCAGCATCACCGGGTCGGCTTTTTTTGAGCCGACCGCAACACGCACGACTTCCTTGATGCGCTCGAGCAAAACATGCCGCAACGGCGTTATCCGCGCGCGCCAGCCCGACTCCACGACGATTGTCCCGTGCGGCTCAACCAGCAGTGCCGGGCCGGCGACTTCGTGGCCAACGCCGAGATGCTCAAGGCGATGAACGGGCGCTTCACACCACTCGCCGTCCTGGTAAATCCGCGTGGTCGCATCGGCTTGCGGAAGCGGCTCGGTGCTTGCGGGCTGCTCCTTCTCGCGCAATCCCGCACCGCCGCCGACGCTCTCAACAACGGCGGCCTCAATCACTATCGAGCGGGCCGGATCAATAAAACCAAATTGTCTCTCATGCGCCCGCGTGAAAGATTCCTTCATCTCGCCAATATCGCCGTGGGGAACCTCAAGGGCGGCATCGCTTCCCTGATAACGCAACGCGGCCGCTATTTTCGTCACCATCGCATCATGCGCGACACCCTCGTTTGAGAGTTCTTCGCGCGTCTCCTCGCGCAGACGCGCCGCAATCTCGCCAAACTTCGCCATGCCGTCGTCATCAAGTTCCGTTTCCACGCCGTGGCGACGGTGCGCGGTGATGTCGGCGAGACCGATCCCGTACGCCGACAACAACCCCGAAAGCGGATGTATCAACGCGCTGCGCATCGACAACGCGTCCGCCAACGCGCACGCATGCTGCCCTCCCGCTCCCCCGAAACTCACGAGCACGTAACGCGTAACATCATAACCGCTGCGAACCGACACCTTCTCGATCGCGCGCGCCATATTGTCAATCGCAATGCGACGAAAGCCGGCGGCGATTTCTTCGGACTTGGCGGCCGGATCAATCTCCTTGGCGAGTTGTGCAAACTTTGAAGTCACGGTATCGACATCCAGCGGCTCGTTTGCATCGCGCCCGAAAATGTGCGGGAAGAAGCGGGCGTCCAGCCTTCCCGTCCTCAGATTCGCATCGCTCACGCACAAAGGCCCGCCGTTTCGATAGCACGCCGGACCCGGATCCGATCCCGCCGACTGCGGCCCGACCTGCATGCGGGCGCCGTCATACGCCAGCACCGATCCCCCGCCCGCCGCAACCGTGTGCACATGCATCATCGGCACGCACAAGCGAACACCGGCTATCTTCGTCTCGGAAACGCGCTCAAACGCGCCGCTATACTGCGCCACATCCGTTGACGTGCCGCCCATGTCAAAGGCAATTACACGCTCAAATCCGGCCCGCTCGCCTATGCGCGCCGCCGCAACCACGCCCCCGCTCGGGCCCGACAATATCGCATCCTTGCCGCGAAAGAGCGTCGCATCGCTCAAGCCGCCGGACGACTTCATAAACATCAAACGACATCCGTCCTGCGTGCCATGCGCCCGCAATTCGCCCGCTACATGGTCGACATAACGGCGCAATATCGGCGAGAGATACGAGTCCACAACCGTTGTATCGCCGCGCGCAACCAGTTTTATCAACGGCGCAACCTCATGCGACACGCACACCTGCTCAAAATCCATCTCGCGCGCAAGGGCGGCAACACGGGCTTCATGCGCACTCGAGCGCCATCCGTGCAGAAACACTATCGCAATCGCTTCAATGCCGTCCGACTTCGCCTGTGCGAGAGCCTCGCGGGCGGCATCCTCGTCGAGAGGCGTATGCTCAACGCCGTCGGCGCGGAAGCGTCCGGGAATCTCAAACACGCGCTCATACAGCAGCGACGGTTTATGAATATCGAGCGCAAATATCTTTTCGCGGTTCTGGTAACCGATGGCGAGAGCATCGGCGAAGCCCTCGTTGACGAAAAGTGCTACGCGCGCGCCGCGGTGCTCGAGCAGCGCATTCGTCGCGATGGTCGTGCCCATGCGGACGCTTGCGATGCCCTCGGTCGGGATCGGCGCATCGGCGGGAATATCGAGGAGGTCGCGGATGCCCTGGAGGGAGGCGTCGCGATAACGCCCGGGGTTTTCCGAAAGCAGTTTGTGGGCATGGAGTTCGCCGTTCGGGTCGCGTGCGAGAATGTCGGTGAAGGTGCCGCCGCGGTCGATCCAGAACTCCCACTTGCCCGAAGGCGTTGCAGGCAACTCCGAGGATTTTGAATTATTCATCGCGCTAGCCTACCACGTTCCGCCGTTCGTGCTATCCTGCGGGAATGGAACTAAGATCTTCAATTCTGCGCGAGCTGCAGGCTCGCGATTTCATCCATCAATGCACGGACTTTGAAGGACTGGATGACGGCATCTTCCAACCTCCTGCCACCGCTTACGTCGGCTTCGATTGCACCGCACCCTCGCTCCACATCGGCAATCTCATCTCGATAATGATGTTGCGATGGTGGCAGAAAAAGGGGCATCGCCCCATCGTTCTGCTCGGCGGCGCAACCACCCGCATCGGCGATCCTTCCGGCAAGGAGGAAACGCGCAAACTCCTTGATGAAGAAAGCATTGAGAAGAACATCCAACGCATCAAAAATTGCTTTCAGAAATACCTTAAATTCGAGGACAGCCCCGCCGGCGCCTTGCTGGTTAACAATCGCGACTGGCTGGACGACCTCAACTACATCAACTTCTTGCGCGACTACGGACGCCACTTCTCCGTCAATCGAATGCTGGGATTTGATTCCGTCAAGACGCGCTTGGAAAGAGAACAGAATCTCAGCTTCCTCGAATTCAATTACATGGTCTTCCAGGCTTATGACTTCCTCGAACTCTCCCGTCGGCATGATTGCATCTTGCAGATAGGCGGCGCCGACCAATGGGGCAATATCGTTAACGGCATGGAACTCGCGCGCAGGATTGACCAAAAACAGATCTTCGGCCTCACCTCCCCCCTCATCACGACGGCAAACGGACAGAAAATGGGCAAGACCGCTTCCGGTGCCGTATGGCTTGATGCCTCAATGACTTCGCCTTGGGATTACTGGCAATATTGGCGCAACGTGGATGACAAGGATGTCGGACGCTTCCTGCGCCTGTTTACCGACATACCCGTCGAAAAGATTGTTGAGATGGAAAGGCCCGAATACGGAATTAACGACGCGAAGATATCTCTTGCCGATGAGGCAACGTCCATGTTGCACGGAGCGGAAATCTTGTCGGAGATTCACGCAGGCGTGGAAGCAAGTTTCGGCGGCGATTCGGACAAGGAAAGCAGCGCGATTCCCTCGGTGGGGATTTCCCGGGAAACACTGCAGCAGGAATACGGCTTGTTGAAGGCTTTGGTGGCGGTAAAACTTGCCGACACCAACAGCGAAGCGCGCCGCCATGTGCGCGACGGAGCCGTGCGCGTCAACGGAGAAATCATTAAAGACGAGAAGCATCACCTCATGACGACGGACATAACCCCGAACCAAACCATCAAACTAAGCGTCGGCAGAAAGAAACACGCGCTTCTTCGTATAGAGTGAGTTTAGGGTCTCTCCCGATCCGGTTGTATGTCGAGAGTGTCGGTCTCGTTCTCGCCGAACTCGATGAACCGGCGCAAAAATCCCGGAGTTAAAACCGAAAGCGGATTCGCCACTATATCGACATCCTCGACCGGGCCCTTTATCAGAAAGGTCACGCCGAAGATGCCCTCGCCCTGACGACCGATAATCAACTCGCCCAGCACGGGGATATTCCCCAACAGCGAATTCAACGTATACGACGGCACCAGCGTGCCTTGCAAATCAACATGCTTTTCGGAGCGATTAATGCTCCCGCGCAACGTCAACCCGAGCGAAGGGCCGTTCATGTCACCGTCCAGCAGACGAATCTCCTCGGGACTCATCTCGAAGGGCAATTCCAGCTCCTGAAAAAAAATCCCGCTCTGTGCAAGCAATTCCCCAATCCCCGACAGCGATGCCAGCGATAACAATCTCGCAAACGCGGGTGCATTCAGAACGCGAAACGATCTGCCCGTGATACGCCCGCGAATCTTCAAAGGCTCGTCAATCGGCGACAAATCCGCCTCCACGGACAACGCGCCTTCGGCAACGTGCGGATACAAGTCGAGTCCTTTGAGGGTTGCTCCGCCGTTACCCGAAGAGATTTTCAGTTTGCGGCCTCCCTTGTCCGCCAGCGTATCCAGGCGCAGATGGAGGTGCGACTCTCCGATTTTTGCATCCAACTGCGAAGCAACGACGTGGTCTCCGGATTGGCGCAGATAAAAAACCGCATCGTCTACCTCAACGCCGTCATGACTCAACAATCTCTTGATTCGCCCGCGCGTGACGAACTGTTTGTCATACTCGCCGTCCTCGTCAGCCTCGCCAGTCTCGCCGCCCTCGCCGTCCTCGCCGGCATCGTCCTCCTCTTCGGCGGTTTCTTCGGCATCGTCTTCAAGCAACCCTTCACCGCTCAATATGTTATCGATCATATAGCGGATATCGAGGGAACTGCCGCCGATATCGAGCGTAAACACATCGCCCACCCCCCTGTGCGCATAGGCGCTGAGAGACGTATCCGCGCCGACCCGGATAACCGGAAGAGACACCTCGGTCACCTTGTTGTCGGCATCAATGCTAAAACTGCCGCGCACTTCAACGTCTTCGCTTTGAAGCAGCAAATCGGGAACCTCAATGACCCCTTCACCGGGCAATTTGAAACGCATGTCCAGGGATGCGGCTTGTTCTCGCGGCTTGTTCCAGCCGATGAGCGCCTCTTCAAACGAAACGGGCGTCAGGTCCATCCGCATTCGGCCTTCGTGGATGCCGTTCTCGTCGCCGCGCAGGCTCAGGGATGTGGGAATGCTTCCCGCAACATCAACGGGCAGGTCCGTGCCCAAATTTTCGAGTTGCGCGGCGTCCAACATGCCGCCGATGTCGATGCTGACCGCGTCTTCGCCGATGAAGTCGAATTGCTTGTGAAAGTCGAGTTCTATCCGGATGTCGTTGATGCGTGCATGTCCTTTGGCGCGCATCTCTTTCAGGCTGCCGGTAAAATGAAGGTCCGCTTGGGAGAGCCGGAAATCGCCTTCGGACAAGGGCAGCAAAAGACCCTCGCCCCGGGCGTCAATGGCAAGGTCAACATGATGGGCTTCGATGTCGTCGTAAAGCCGCATGGCAAGCGACAAATCGCCGCTTATGAAACCCTCGCTTTGGAGCGCCTCAATGCGCGCGCCTTTTTGACGCAACCCGATTGCCTCGCTTTGGAGCAACGAAAACAGGGCGTTCGCTTCGCCTTGAAACGAGAGGCTCATGCTCGAGGGCGGGTCCTTGATGTAAATCCCGTCCACGATGAAACGAAGGTCTTGCAGATTAATATCGGAAGTATCGGCGGAGGGACTCACCGTCGCGTTGTCCGCCCATGCCTCGAAATGACTGTCCCGAATGCGCAGGCCGCCGTTCGCGTTTTCAATTTTCGGCAACGGAGGAAGATAATCAAGAACAACATCGTACAAATCCGTCTGAATCAACAGCGAGTCTTGCGGCAGCGGTTTTTCTTCCACCAACACATCCGCGAGCACGCCGCCGTCCATATTCAAACGAATGAGAACATTTTCCAAACGCGCGGACAAAATATGTTCGCCCACCCACTCGCGCGTGAAAGTCTCGAGAGGAACAGGCCACAGCGCCATCAACTCGTCCTTTCGCAACGCCTCGGAGGAAATCGAAACGCGCAGTTCCGGCGATCTCGGCGCCGGGCGGAGGCTCCCGAAGATATCGACATTGTGCCCGGGAAGTTCCAGGCGCAACGCCTCAATATCGAATTGCGCCTCGGATAAATTCACGCTCGGCAGGCGAAAATTCCCGCGTAAAGAAAATTTGTCAACGGCAACACTCGACTGCGTAACGCCTTTGATGTGAACGGCAAGTTTTTCACCTTGAAATTCAATCCGGTGCAGAAGATCTTCGGAAAACTCGATGATGCCGTTCAGGGCGATTTGGTTTTCCCCCATTTGCAAAGCTATTTCGTCAACGACCACGCGGCGCGCATCCGCGTCAAAATGCGCTTGCAGCCGGGCCGAATCGGCAGAAATCCCGTTGCCGCCGACGCGCCTAAGGCGTATATCCATGTCCGCATGCAAAGGCTCGAAATCCTGGCGTCCGCTTCCCGCCAGATTCCAACTATCGTTATTAGCGCCGATTCGCGCCGAAATCTCCCATTCAACGCCTTGTCCCGCGCGCTGAAACTTCAGGCGCAGGTTTTCCATATGCAAACGCAAGCCGCTCTTGCTGTCGTGAAACAAAAAATCGGCGCCGCGAATCTCGAGTGTTTCGAGCGTTTCGAAAAAACTGATGGATTGCGTCAGTTTTCCCAAAATCTTCGGCAGAATTGCAGGCGAGGCAAACGCAAAAATGTCTTCGGCTATCTGCGTGTCCGGCAGGGTGTGCACGAGCACGTCACCCTCCGCACCGCCATCGTCAATGGTCCGGGCAACATCGAAGTCGAAAGAGCCGTCGGGCAGGCGCTTGATGTCGACAAATCCGCCGACCAAAACCACATGGGTCAACCGAATCCGTCCCTGCAGCAACTGCCACAACTCCACATCCAGCAGCAGGTTCGAGAATTCGGCCACCGGCGTTCCGCCTTCGGCAAAGATGTGCGTGTCGTGCAAATGCAGCAACATCGTTGAGGCGTCCATGTCCCATTCAAGGGTGGCGGCGCCGATGTCGATGCGTTGGCCGGGCAGGCGCGATTCGAAAGCCTGCTCGAATCGGGGCTGTAGAAAATTCAGGGGAATCCCCCCGTGCGTAAGTTTCCAGGCGCCCGCGCCCGCTGCAATCACAACGAGGCATGCGAGCGCAAGCAACACGCGCCCAAGGGTGAAGCGGCGGCGTTTCAAATCAGCGGGGTTGGGGAATTTCTCGGTGTTCATGTTCGGGGGCTACGAAACGTTCCCAAGGACTTAATGGACGGGAAAGGCAGAGGCGCAATCGCGGACAGCCTAGCACATTTGCAAAAAACGGGCATCCTTCTTTTTTAATTTAATTGGAGGATGCGCTGCCTTTTTCCAGTGTCTCGGCGAATTGGTTAAGCGCTTTCCCGGCGCCGATGTTGTGACGGCGGAGAACTTTTTGAACCGCAATGAGACATTCATCGCGCACGCGTTCGAGCTCGCGAATGGAGCGGCCTTCGGCTTGCTCTTTTGTTCCCTCTATAAACTTTTGCGCGAGAGCGTCATCCAAAACCGGCGCCTTCAAGTGCGTCCATGGAAACTCCAGTGCCGGACCGAATTGCTCGAGAAAGTGCTCTGCGCCCCCTTCGCCGCCGCCGAGCATATAAACCTGGTTGACCCCCATCAGCGCCCATCGCAGCCCGGGACCGTAGACAAGGGCGTCGTCCAGCTCGCGCGTTGTTGCAATATCGTCGTTGAGGGCGTGGAGACTCTCGCGCCAGAGCGCCTCTTGGAGACGGTCGGCGATATGTCCCGGAGCTTCCTTGCGAACCCGCAACGGATACATTCCGAGTTGGAGATAGATCTTCGATGCCTGCTCGAGAACCTGCGGAGATGTTTGCGCGCCGCCCACGACCTCGACCAGCGGGACCAGATAGACCGGATTGAACGGGTGTCCGACAAAAATGCGCTCGGGATGCGTCATGTCCTTTTGCATCTCGGAAGGCATAAACCCCGACGTGCTTGATGCAATGAGAACATCTTCGCTCGCGCTCGCGGAAAGTTCCGCAAAAAAATCCCGCTTAAGTTTCAACTGCTCCGGAATGTTCTCCTGGATGAAACTTGCACCGGACGCCAGCGCCTTCAGGTCGGTGGTGAAGGACAGCTTCCCCCGTTCGGGAAGCGCCATGCCTTCGGTCAGGGAATCGAGCGCGGGCCTCGCATGCTCAATAGCGGCATGCAGACGCGCTTCCATCGCGCCGTCAACATCAAAAGCGATGACATCAATTCCCACATGGAGCGCCCGGGCCGCCCACCCGGCGCCGATGACGCCGCATCCGGCGATGCCGAAAGTTTGGGTCTGCTTAGACAAAACGCTCGGCGACCCAACTGTGGAAGACATGCGTGGGGCTGTCCATGACCGGCGAGAATTTGCCGCCATCGAAACGGTCGCAGTGCCGGCCGCGCTGCATTCCCTCCACCACGCCGATGTCCTCGGAAAAAACCTGTTGCCACAGATCGCGGTTGTTGACGAGCAGTTCTTGCGCCTGTTCGTCGTCCTTAACGTCTTCGGCATAGAAGATTTCCAAGCGTTCGATGGTGTGCCCGCAATCAACGGGCTGCAACAACATTGCGAAAGTGTGGTCGCGATGGACGCCGAGCAGCACGTTGGGGAAAAACGAAATATACTCGGATTTCTTGTCCCACTCGCTGCCGAGACCCGCAAAATCGGGAAGGCGCCGTCCGTCCTTCGACAAGACCGGCGAATAAACCCGCGAGCCTTGCCCGGAAAATTCTCCCGGCTGCTCGATGTGGTAATGATCCTCAAGCCTGGAGTAACTGTTGAGGCCGGGATGGATAAAAGGAAGATGGTAGCTCTCGCAATAGTTTTCAACGGCGAGTTTCCAATTGCACGCGACGTTCATCGTGACCGAACCGAGCGAGCCTCCCGAATGCAGCGGCAGATCAAAGGCGTGCCAGCGTTGCAGCAGCGTTTGCGCATATTCTTCAAAGGGCTTTGCCGCGCCGTCCATGTTAACGAAGATGGCGCCGAGGAATTCGTGCGCGCGCACTTCGAGGAGCCCGAGGTCCTGCTTGCAGATTGCCGGATGGGAATGGTTGTCCGGGCCTCCGACGTGGGGAGTTGCCTGGAGCGCGCCGGTGAGATCGTAACTCCACGAATGATAAGGACAACGAATGAGCTTCGAGAGTTTTGCCTTCTCGCTCACCAAAATCATGCCGCGATGCCGGCAAACGTTTTGGAAGACCCGCAACTGTTTGTCGGTGCCGCGCACAACGAGCAGCGGCGTTCCGAGAAAATCAACCGGCATAACGCATCCGGGTTCGGGAACATCCGAGCCAAAGCCGATGCAACTCCAGCTGCTTTCAAAAATTTTATGCTTCTCCTCCTCGAAGACGTCGGGGTCGGTGTAGAAGCGATTGGGGAGGCCATGCGCACCTGCAATGTCGCCTCGGACGCTCTGCAAATCGGCGCTGTCGGTAGCGATATTCATGGGTCAAGTATACCACTTTTAAAAAAACAATCGAAGCCCTTCGTATGCCTTGACGCGAGGGCGTGAAAACCCTACAAATTTGCCTATGAACGAAAATCTCACAGCCCGGCAAGGAACCGTGCTCGCGCCGCAGGAGCGCGAAGCAATGGAATATGATGTTGTGATCGTCGGGGCGGGCCCGGCGGGGCTCTCCGCGGCCATCCGCCTGAAACAACTTGCCGCCAAGCACGGAAGCGAGATTTCCGTTTGCGTGATTGAGAAGGGCGCGGAGGTTGGCGCGCATATCCTGTCGGGAGCGGTGATTGACCCGATCGGCCTGGATGCGCTGCTGCCGGAATGGCGCGAGGCGGACATCGCCGGCAAAACCCCCGTGCATGCCGACAAGTTCTTGATGCTGGGGCGCAAAGCCGCCATCCGGATTCCAAATTTTCTTTTGCCCTCAATGATGCGCAACGAGGGTTCCTATATTGCGAGCCTGGGCAATCTCTGTCGCTGGCTCGGCGAGCAGGCGGAGGCTCTCGGCGTGGAGATTTATCCGGGCTTTGCCGCCGCCGAGGTGCTGTTCGATGACAACGGCGCGCTCAAAGGCGTTGCAACCGGTGACATGGGCGTCGGGCGCAACGGCGAAAAGAAAGACGGTTATACCCCGGGCGTCGAACTTCACGGCAAATACACTTTCCTCGCCGAAGGCGCGAGGGGCTCTTTATCAAAATATCTGATTTCGCATTTCAAACTGGACGCCAAAAGCGAGCCGCAAAAATACGGCATCGGCATCAAGGAAGTCTGGGAGGTTCCCGCGGAGCAACATTCCCGCGGACTCGTGCAGCACACGCTGGGCTGGCCCCTGGACAACGCAACCGGCGGCGGGTCGTTCCTGTATCACATGGACAACAATCTGGTTGCGGTCGGTTTTGTCGTCCATCTCAATTACAGCAATCCGTATCTTTCTCCGTTCGAGGAGTTTCAACGCTTCAAGACCCATCCGGCCATTCGAGCGACGCTTCAGGGAGGTCGCGCGATTTCCTACGGCGCCCGCGCGATAACCGAGGGCGGCTGGCAATCGATTCCCGAGCTGGTGTTTCCGGGAGGCGCGTTGATAGGCTGCGCCGCGGGCTTTGTGAATGTTCCGCGCATTAAAGGTTCGCACAATGCGGTTGCAACGGGAATGATGGCGGCGGACGCTGCGGCGCAAGCATTGCTGGACGGACGCGCGCGGGATGTTCTCGATGCCTACCCGAAAGCGTTTGCCAAGAGTGCCGTGGCAAAAGAATTAAAACGCGCGCGCAACCTCAAACCCCTGTGGAGTCGTTTCGGATTGTTCCCCGGCGTTATGTTTGCGGGCCTGGATTTGTGGTTGAACCAGTTCGGATTGGGATTGCCCTGGACGTTTAAGCACGGCAAGTCGGATGCTTTGAACCTGTCGGAGGCGAAAAAATCGAAGCCGATAGACTATCCCAAAGCCGACGGCAAAATCTCCTTTGACCGATTGACCTGCCTGGCGCTGTCGGGAGTCAATCACGAAGAAGATCAACCGGTGCATTTGCGCCTGGGCGACAACTCCGTTCCCGTCAACGTGAATCTTCCCCGTTTCGCCGAACCCGCGCAACGTTACTGTCCCGCCGGCGTTTACGAGATTCTCGAGGAGAAAGGCCGGTCCGGCGAGGACATTGTTCGTTTTCAGATCAACGCGCAAAACTGCGTGCACTGCAAGACGTGCGATATCAAGGACCCGAGTCAAAACATCGACTGGACGGTTCCCGAAGGCGGCGGCGGCCCCAACTACTCGGGCATGTAGCCGTAGCCCTCTACTCTTCCTCCCCTTCCAACTTCGCAAGATAGCGCGTCGCCCATGCGGAAAGAACGTCGGCGACATAGATGGCGTCTTTGCGTTTCGATAACAGATGGTCGGCGTCATCAAGCGAGATGAAACTCTTCGGGTGGCGTGCGACCCGGAAGATTTGCGCGGCGTTATCGATTTTGACGGTTGCATCGCCGGGTGCATGAAACACCAGCAACGCCTTGTTCATGTTTGCGATTCTCTTGGAGACATGCTGTTCGGCAATGTCTTCGAGAAATTGTTTCCGGATGTGGAAAGGCCGTCCCGCGAGCAGAACTTTCGCCTCGCCCTTTTCTTCGATGACCTCCAAGCGGTCGCCGAACTGGTGGGCGACATGTTCGGCGGTCGCGGGCGCGCCTACGGTTGCAACCGCAACGGCTTCGGGAACTTGTTCCGCGGCCGCGAGGACCGCCGCGCCGCCGAGCGAATGCCCGATGAGAATGGCGGGCGGCTGGTATTCCTTTCGCAAGAAATCGGCCGCGCGCACGAGGTCTTCAACGTTTGAGGTGAAGTTTGTGTTGGCGAAATCCCCCTCGGACGCGCCAAGCCCCGTGAAGTCAAAACGCAGAACGGCAATGTCCTGCTCGGCAAGCGCGGTCGCAATCCGGGCGGCTGCGAAAATGTCCTTGGTGCAGGTGAAGCAATGGGCAAAAAGCGCAAAGGCGCGCGGAGCTGATTCGCCGCGGTCGAGCCGTCCCGCGAGCATCTCGCCGGAGGAGCCGGGGAAGGTTACTTTTTCGGATAGGACGGACATGGATGTTCTCCCGATGTTTGTTTGTGTTGTGCGATGCGACTTGGACGCATTAACCTTGGGCGCGCCAGCGTCGATAATACCACCACGCAACGATGGATGCGAATGCCAACGCCAACAACGGCGACAGCCATAATACCAGATTGACTCCTTGGGTCGTCGGTTTTAGCAGGATGAACTCGCCGAAGCGGGCGACCAGAAAGGCTCGAACTTCTTCATCCGTGTCCCCGGCCTCAAGGCGGCTCCGCAGGAGCAACCGGACATCCCGCGCGAAAGGCGCGGACGAATCGTCAATGGATTGATTCTGGCAGACGAGGCAGCGCATTTCGGCCGCAAGGGCCCGGGCGCGGGCCTCAAGGGCGGGATCGTCAAGACGTTCGTCGGGCTGCAACGCCATTGATGCGTCCGCAAACGCGAAAACCGCCGCCGCGAAAAGAACCAACAGCCGCTTCATTGAATCTCTTCAACGGAGAGATTCTCCTGCCGGCTCTCCCATCCGCGTTTCGCTTCCGGGCGGCTTGCCCGGTAGCGCCGGTCCGCAAGACAGCACCCTCCCCCGATTGCCATCAGCGCCGCGCCCAGCCAAATCAACGAGACCAGAGGATTCCAATAAAAGCGAAACACGCGCGCCTCGGCATCGGCAATCCAATTGTCGCCGAGCACGACATAGAGATCGCCGGCAAGCGAGTAGTTGATGGCGCTTTCCGAAGTTGACGTTGCACGTATCGGATAGACGCGCCGCTCCGCGGTGAGATCAAAAACTTCTCCGTTGCCCGAACGCACCCGCAGCAACGCCTGTTCGGCAAAGAAATTGTCACTGCGCGTGAAGGCGGTGTTCTCGAATGTGATATTGAAACCCGCGACATCGAGAGAATCGCCGGGGCGCAGGGATTCAATGCGCTCAATGCTCCAGGCGGAATGCGCGACGACTCCAAGCAGCAGCACGCCCATGCCCGCATGGGCGAGGCTCATGCCCCAGAAGGACGCGCCCGGACGCGATTCGCTCGAACGCAGGCGTTGGAAGATTTCGCAGCACACGCCGACGAGTATCCATACGCCCAGGCCGAAGGCGAGCGACGCCCACAGCGGCGCGGCGCCCTTATACGCGAGAGTGCCGATGATTGCGGCCAAACCGACGAGAACCGCAAGTTGAATCCGTTGCAACGCGCCGAGCAAGGAGCCTTGCTTCCATGCGAGCACGGGACCGAGCGGCAACAGGAAAAACAACGGCAGCATGAGCGGTGCAAAAGTTAAATTAAAGAAAGGAGCACCGACCGAAACCTTCGCGCCGTTTAAGGTTTCAAGCGCAAGGGGATAAAGCGTTCCGACGAACACGGATGCGCACCCGCAGCAAAGCAGCAGATTGTTAACGAGCACGGCGCCTTCGCGCGAGACCGGCGCGAACAAAGAATCGTCGCGCAAACGCGCGGCGCGCGCCGAGAACAACAACAACGCGCCGCCGCTCACGCACACGAGGATGGCAAGGATGAAAATTCCGCGCGTCGGGTCCGTTGCAAAACTATGCACCGAAACGAGCACGCCGGAGCGCACAAGAAAGGTTCCCAGCATGGCCAGCGAGAAGGCGATAATAGCGAGAAAGATGCTCCACTGCCGGAATGCACCGCGTTTTTCGACGATGACGGCGCAATGAAACAGGGCGATGGCAATGAGCCACGGCATGAGGGAAGCGTTTTCAACGGGATCCCAAAACCAGAACCCGCCCCATCCGAGCTCGCGGTATGCCCACCACGAACCCAGCGCAATGCCGATGGTAAGCGCGCTCCACGAAGCAAGGGTGGTGATTCGCAGCCAGCGCGCCCAGGCGGATGAAATGCCGCCCTCCAGCAGCGCGGCGACGGCAAGGGAGAAGGGCAGCGAAAGTCCGACGTAGCCGAAATAAAGAAAGGGAGGATGAATTGCGAGGGCGGGGTCCTGCAGGACGGGATTGAGCCCGAACCCGTCTAGCGCGGGAGTCGGGAGTCGTTCGAACGGATTGGAGGCAAACAACAAAAAACCGGTAAAAAGCACGCCGAGCGACCCTTGAATCCCCAATGCGCGCGCCCGGAGTCGCGGCGCCAGTGATTCGCCCAGAATCGCCAATGCGCCGCCGGCAAGCGCCAGCACCAATACCCACAATGCGAGAGACCCCTCGTGGTTTCCCCAACTGGCCGCGAATTTGTAAAGAAACGGTTTGGCGGAGTGGGAATGCGCAACGACGAGCGCGAGCGAGAAGTCCGAACTCAAAAAAGCGATGACCAGGCAGGCAAAAGCAAGAGCGAGCAATGCGGCCTGCATCAATGCGGCGTTGCGTCCGACCTGCATGAGCCTGTCGTGATGCCGCTGCGCGCCCCACAGGCTTGCACCGCTTTGCAACAGGGCAATCGGAAGCGCGAGAGCGAGGGCCAGCAGTCCGATGTTCGCAATCATTGCATCTCGGGGGGTTTGTAGTTTTCGTCGTGCTTGGCAAGGATGCGCTCGGCATCAAGGCTGCCTTTCGCGCCGAGCGTTCCCTCGGCAATGACGCCTTGTCCCTCGGCAAACAAATCCGGAGTGATTCCCTTAAAGGCGACGGAGATTGTGTTGGAAAAGTCGGTTACAAGAAAGCGAATCGTGCCGTCGGGATCGGAGTTGATGGATCCCTGGACGACCATTCCGCCGATGCGAACGGATTCGCCCGTAGTTACGTTTTTCTCAAGCAGTTCGGTCGGTGTGTAGAAGTAGGTGATGGAGTCTTCGAGGGCGACGGCGATCAGGGCAACGCTTGCCGCCAGCAACACCATCGAGCAACCAAGAAAGAAAATTCGCTGTTTGCGCTTTCGTCCGTAAAGCGATTCGGGAGAAGATGGCGGCATTAATCCACCAAGCCCGTGCGCGGTGAACTTGCATCGCCGTATTGCCGCTTTGCCATGCGCCCTGCGAGATACGCGCGTCGTCCCGATTCGACGCCCAGGCGCATTGCGTGCGCCATGGCAACGGGGTCGCGCGCCTCGGCGATGGCGGTGTTCATAAGCACTCCGTCGCAGCCGAGTTCCATGGCGACGACGGCATCCGATGCGGTCCCGACTCCCGCATCGACAAGCACGGGGACCTTTGCCTGCTCGACGATGAGCTGGATGTGGACGGGATTGCAAATTCCCAGCCCCGATCCTATCGGTGCGGCAAGGGGCATGATCGCGCAGCACCCCATCTCCTCCAAGCGCTTGGCGGCCACGGGATCGTCGGCGCAATAGACCATGACCTCAAAACCGTCGGCAAGGAGGGTTTCACATGCGCGGAGGGTTTCCTGCATGTTGGGATAAAGCGAGCGCTCTTCGCCGATGACTTCGAGTTTGACGAGCGACCAGCCGCCCGCCTCGCGCGCCAGGCGCAAGGTTCGAACGGCATCCTCCGCGGTATAACACCCGGCGGTGTTCGGGAGAAAAGTGTATTGTTCCGGACTGATGAAGTCGGTGAGCCTCGGCTCGGAGGGATTCGACAGGTTGACACGGCGCACGGCAACGGTGATGATTTCGGCACCCGATGCTTCCAGAGCATCGGCATTTTGCTGGAAATCCTTGTATTTGCCCGTCCCGACGATGAGGCGCGAGCGGTACGTCTTTCCGGCAATCTCCAGCGTGTCCTTGTCGGTGAAATCGTCCTGTTTCATTTTTCTCTCATAACTCTATGACAAAATGCCGTCACATTGTAGAATCAAACTCGCAACTTCCCAAGAGTTTCCGCAGGAGCACTAACTTTGTCTGATTTTTCGCCTCGTGAGATTGTCTCGGAACTTGACCGCTATATCGTCGGGCAGGTGAAGGCAAAGCGTGCGGTTGCGATAGCGCTGCGCAACCGCTGGCGGCGGCGGCACTTGTCCGATCCCTTGCGCGAGGAAGTTACGCCGAAAAACATACTGATGATAGGCCCCACGGGAGTCGGCAAGACGGAGATATCGCGTCGGCTGGCCCGCCTCGCAAACGCGCCGTTTTTGAAGGTTGAAGCGACAAAATTCACCGAGGTCGGCTATGTCGGGCGCGATGTAGAGCAAATCATCCGCGACCTTCTCGAAACCGCAATCAATATGATTCGCCACCGCAAGCACAAGCAAGTTGAGGCGCAGGCGCACCTCAACGCGGAGAATCGCGTGCTGGACGCCCTGGTCGGCGAGGGATCTTCCGATTCGACTCGCGAGAGCTTTCGCACGCAATTGCGTTCGGGCGCACTCGACGAGAAAGAAGTCGAACTCGAAGTCACCGAGAACAAGCCGATGATGATGGGGCAGGAACTCTTCAACATCCCGGGAATGCAGGCAAGCGTGATGAATTTTTCGGATTTGTTTTCGAAAGCGCTGGGCGGAGCGCCCACGCGCAAGCGGCGCATCCGTGTGAGCGAGGCCCACCCGATTCTGATTGCCGAAGAGTGCGACAAACTCCTCGATGAACAGCAGATTATCAGCGAGGCCATCGAGGCAACACAAGATAACGGAATCATCTTTCTCGACGAAATTGACAAGATTTGCTCGCGGGGAACGGGCCAGGGTGCAAGCGCCGACATCTCGCGCGAAGGAGTTCAGCGCGATCTGCTGCCGCTAATCGAAGGAGCAACGGTTTCGACGCGGCACGGAAGCGTGCAGACCGACCACATCTTGTTTATCGCGTCCGGCGCTTTCCACGCCACCAAACCCTCCGACCTTTTGCCGGAGCTGCAGGGACGCCTGCCGATTCGCGTCGAGCTCGAAGCGCTGACCCGCGACGATTTTCGGCGCATCCTGACGGAGCCCGAAGCGAATCTCATTCGGCAGTATCAGGCATTGATGGAAACCGAAAACGTTCAATTGAAATTCACCGAAGATGCCATTGATGCGCTCGCCAACATCTCCGTCGACATCAATACCTCGGTCGAAAACATTGGCGCCCGTCGACTCCATACGGTCATGGAACGCGTTCTCGAAGAAATAAGCTTTACGGCAACCGATAAAAGCGGTGAAAAAATCACCATTGATGCGGAATTTGTTGAGCGCAATCTCGGAGCGTTGGCCCGAGATGCCGATATCTCGCGCTTTATCCTTTAGATTTGCTCCGGGCGCGGCTGCGCAACCGGACATACCACGCGCCCTCCCCGCCATGCGAGATGTTTGCTTGCCGCGGCGGCGGGAGGACATAGGGCGCGATTTCCTTGTCTTCAAGCATCGCGCCCAGAGAACGATGCAGCACGCCTTCCGGCTTCTCCCACTCCCAGACTTTGCGCCCCCTTCCGGTCACCACGAGAATCTCGCGTAATCCGTTTTGACAGGACGTCCTCACGAAGGCACGCAATGCTTGCAATGCCTGTTCGCGCGATTTTCCATGCAGGTCTATTTTGTTAGCACCACCAAAATGAGTCTTTTTGATGCGTCGATACTCACGCCGCTCCATCGTGGTGCTTTACTCGTGACTGGACTTGACTAACCGCCAGTTGGGATTGGTGTCTCGAGTATTTCGCTCGAAAGTCCAGATGTCTTCGGCTCGATAGGGATGCTCGGCATTCCCGTCGATAATGCTGCCTTCTTTGTCACGCACACTCGAGAGTAAATCCGCATGAAACCGAACGGTGACTCTTGCCGCCGTGCCGCGCATGCGCGCCTCCGTAATATCCGCGCTTTGTATGGCGACAACTTCGCATTGGGCGGTTTCGCCTTTTTGTTCCCGGGAGCGCATGACGGCATCGAAGCGTTCGAAGGCATCGGCTCCCAAGAGCGCCTGGAGTCGTTCGCGATTGCTTGCGGCAAACCCCGTGACGATTTGTTCGTAAGCGATTCGGGCGCCTTCGAGGAATCGCTCCCGGTCGAACGACCTGTCCGCCAACGAAATCTCCCGCAGCCCTCGCTGCAGAGGCGTGAGGGATGCGCTCTCCTCGCGCGGGGGCGTCTCCGCCTCCGCGCTTGCAGATTCGGATTCAACCACTTCCGGTTTTGAGGGTTTGCTTGCGAACCACCCGCGGTTTTGGGGAGGCTGCTCGTGTCCGGTGCGCCTGCCCAGGACGCTCCGCAAACGCAACAGCACGCCAATTGCCACAGCTAGAAACAAAAGATTAACTAAGTCAAAAACTCCATCCACTATATTTTCTCCGTTTCTTCATCCCCCCAACCACAATCTTATTGTATAAGATAGGGTGTAAATCGATTTTTTTCCATAAGAAAGTTTTGGTTGCGATGCTGTTATTCCGGATTCTCCCTGTGCTGGTGCTGGTTCTGCCGCTGGTCGAAATATCCCTATTTGTGGCAATTGGCGGGCAGTTGGGGGTCGGCTGGACGATTCTGGAGGTATTGGGGACGGGAATCGTGGGGCTCGTGCTGCTGCGGCGGCTCGGAATTGAGAGTTTCCGCCGCACCCAAAAAGCCTTGCGAGATGGCGAGAATCTCCTTTTCGGGATGCTGGATACGACCTTTTTGGCGGCGGGAGGCGTCCTGTTGATTGTTCCGGGTTTCTTTACGGATGCTGTTGGTTTATTGTTAATGATGCCGTTGCTTCGCGGGCTTGTGATTCGGCGGATGCTTTCGGGCGTCCGGGCGCGCCGCGAGCGCGAGGCCGGCGTGATTGAAGCCGACTATCGTATCGAGAGCGAGAGCGAAGAAAAGAAAGAGTAGACAAACCATGGCAAAAAACGACAAACCCAGCACCCCCGCGAATGACGCCAACGGAAAAGCCCGCAAGGAGCCGCAATTGCGGATATTGCGCCAGTACGTCAAAGATTTGAGTTTTGAGAATCCCCGTGCCGTTGAGCGGGAGGGCTGGGGAACGAAAAAGCCCGAGATTGAGATCAACATGGAAGTTAGCCGCAAGCACATTGGGGAGCATGATTACGAGGTTGCGCTGAAACTAATAGCGAAAGCGACCCTTGAGAGCGATGTTGTTTTTATTGCAGAAGTTCTTTACGGAGGATTGTTTCAGGTCGAAAACGTTCCTGCCGACAAGCTTGATGCGGTGATATCGATTGAGGGACCCCGTCAGCTATTCCCGTTTGCGCGCAGGATATTGGCGGACATGGTTCGCGATGGAGGATTTCCGAGTTTATTGCTTTCGCCCGTGGATTTCTCCCAACTCTACCGCTCCGCCGCCAAAAAGAACGAAGAGAAACCCCAGCCGAACAGCGAGTGATTCTCCAGGCCCGGACGAGGCCCGGGTACATTCTCTCCGTTTCTGGCAAGAAAAACCCCTATCGACCCGAGAACCGACAGAGGTTGCTCAACTTTGAAGACAGAATTATTTTGCAGATCGTGCGTGGTAATGTCTGCCGCTTGCAACTGAAGCTACCGACCTGCTGCTTTTGGGGCGGTTGATTTGCCCGAATTACCCGCAGGCTTCCGAGAGTTCTCTCTGTCGGACAGTTCTTTGGCAAACTTGTAAACCTCTTCCCTGAATTCAGGAGAAAAACTTTCCATTTTTTCTTTAAGAGTGATGCTCATGTCCCTCTTCCTTTTATTCATCGTTCTCATAGTACTCATCTAACTTCCGTTCTGCAGTCCTGATTAACCTAGTATAAAATCGTTGTTCCGTCTGATTTGTTACCCGCTACCAACAAGATAATAGCTTTAGACGCTTTATCAATTCCGAACGCGATTCGCCATCTTCCATCTTTCCCATAAAACTTAATCTCTTTTGATCCGTCTCCATAACGAGAGCCATGCAACCGCTTCACCAAGGGCCTCCCAGTAACGGACCTTCACTATTTTGATTGATTTAAGTGCTTGAAATTACTAGAAAATTCAAAATTAGGCGATAAGTATCCCTAAAGCGCATCTGCCTCAAGCCGCTTCTCCAACCAGTCCAGCACTGCCTCAACACCGCCCAGCGGAAAGAAATGCGGCGCAATGATGCCGCCTGCATCCCCCTTTTTTACGGCGATTTCCCCCAGCGAATCGATAATTTCGTCAGGAGTGGAGACTTTCAGCAGCCGATGAACTGCTTTTGCCTGCTTTCGAATCACCCGAATCGAGGGGCCCACCCCGCACATCAACGAATAATGCAACAAGGTCTTGAGCTTTGCCGGCCCGGCAAACCCAACCCGAATCGGCAGAGTAATGCCCTCGGCCTGGAGCCGTTGCGCCCACTTTGCAACGGCATCCATATCGAACGCGAACTGCGTAACCAAATAAGTCTCTATGCCGGCATCCTTGGCGAATGCAATTTTGTCCTTGAGAATCTGAAGGAGGAGCTGCTCGTCGCCCTCTTTAGAAATGTCTTTATTCCCCTCGACATGTCCGGCAAAACCAAGGCGCTTAATGCCGAATTCCTGAAAAAACCCCGTCTCCAACATCTCCATGACGGAATGAAATTCTCCATAGGGCTGGGGCGCACCTCCGCCGAGCGCGAGAATCTCGACCACTCCGGCTTCTTCAACCAAGCGCCTCAAATGTAGTTGCAGGTCGGGGACATTCCCCATAAATCGTGCGGGCAGATGCGGTACGGGCTCAAGACCAACGCGCCGCAACGCCGCCGCCATCTCCACTTGTGCGGCTATTTCCGCCGGATCCACCAGCGCAATATAGACGCGCCGGCCCTTTCCCAGTCTCGGCGCGATTTTATCTGCGAGCAGGGGCATGTGTCGCGGCAGCATCTCGAGAGAGAAGCCATCAAGGAACTCCTTTGCCCAAGCCTGTGCGGCGGCCTTGTTTGCGACTTCTTCGTTCATGGGGCGGAACTATATTTTCACCATTAAAAAAAAGCAATGAAAAAAGCAACAGAAAATTAACTTCTCACGCGTAAAAAAGACATGTTGGGACGAAATCCCGATGCAACAAAAACAAACCTTTGGAGATAGCTATGAGAAAACTTTCCTTTCTTTCTTTGGTGTTCGGCGCGGTGCTGGTGTGCGCAACAGCTACACCCGCGTTTGCGGACAACCGGAACGAAAACAGTCCGGCTGAGCGTGCGGAGAATGACCGCGGAGAAGCCCGGGGTGGTGAAAACAAACCGGAACGCAACGTTCCTGAACGCGACGTTCCCGAGATAGACAAGCCTGAACGCGACATTCCCGAGCGCGACGTTCCCGAGCGAGATGTTCCCGAGCGAGATGTTCCCGAGCGAGATGTTCCCGAGCGAGATGGAAAAGAAGTTGAACTTCCCGAGGTAGAGCTTCCGGAGATTGAACTTCCCGAGATCGAGCTTCCGGAAATTGAGATTCCCGAGAGCAAACTTCCAGAGAACGAACTTCCCGAGAGGAATGTTCCGGAGTTTGCGAAAAACCAACGCGAGAACGGTCCGATTGAGCGCAAAGAAGGCCGGAACAATGAAGACAAGGCAGCAAAACTTGAGGGTATCTTCGAGCGTGTCCTGCCCGATTTTGTGGAAGACCTGCTTGAAGGAAATCCAGTTGATCGCTCACGGAATGACCGCAAAGAAGACCGGAGCGATGAAGACAACGCAGCAAAACCCGAGGGCGTGCCCGAGAGTGTCGTGCCCGAGTTCGTAGAAAGCCCGCGCGAGAAAAGTCCGACCGAGCGCACGAAAAACGACCGCACAGAAGCACAGAACGGTGAAAGCAGCGCAACAGCATTTGCAAGCGTATCCCGTCGTGTCGATCAAGACTGGGGCGACTGGCGCGGTTATGGCAGTTGGAAAAGTTCGCGCGGACGTTAATAACTCCGCGCGTTTGTAGAGTGGTGCGTTCGTGCGTAGTGCGTGCGTAGCGTCTGTCGCGTTCGTGCGTACGTAGCGTTCGTAGCGTTGTAAGTTGTGCGTAGTAGAGTAAGTAGCGTGGGCGTCGTCGTTCCTCCACAGGGGGGACGGCGGCGCTCTTTTTTTAAAGCGAGTAGAACTCGACGACGAGTTTTGGCTCCATCGTAACAGGATAGGGAATTTCGGCGAACTCGGGACGCCGCACTAACTTCGCCTGCATCTTTGCGCCGTCAACTTCCAAGTAATCAGGGACGTCCCTTTCCTCCGATTCGGTTGCCTGTACAACCATCGGAATGGCCCGGGATCGCTCACGCACCTCAACAACATCACCGGGACGGAGACGGTGGCTTGGAATGTTTGCTCGTCTCCCGTTGACCCGAACGTGTCCGTGATTAACGAACTGGCGTGCGGCAAAGACGGTCGGAACAAACTTGCAGCGATAGACAATCGCGTCCAAACGGCGCTCGAGAAGTTCCGTCAGGTTCTCGCTGGTATCCCCGCGCATTCTCGCGGCTTCCTTGTAGATGCTGCGAAACTGCCTCTCGGTGATATTTCCGTAATAGCCTTTGAGTTTTTGCTTGGCTCGGAGTTGAACGCCGAAGTTGGAAAGCTTCCCGCGCCAACGCTGACCGTGCTGGCCGGGGCCATATTCCCGACGATTAACCGGAGACTTTGGGCGTCCCCAGAGGTTCTCGCCCATTCGCCGGTTGAGTTTATACTTACTCGCGACTCGCTTGCTCATGGGGATGTTGTAGCCTGGTTATTCACCCCTGTCAACGCCCTTCCCCCGCAGGGCCGAGACAATCCCGCGAAGCATCCGCAATTGCCGAGCATTTGGGCGGGCATTGGAGAAGAAATTTCGGATTTTCCGCACGGTTGCGGCACGCATTTCCTCGGGATGGAAGAATTTACTCCCTTCCAGACCCCCCTCAAGTTGCTCGAAAAAGCCAAGCAAATCCTCGCGTGTTGCTGGAGGCTCGCCATCATCGGCGGCGCCATCCAAATGCTCGCCCGTCAAAAAATACTCATATGCCAACAGCAAGACACACTGCCCCAAATTGAGCGACGAGAACCCCGGGTCCGTTGGGACTTTTATAAGCGCCTCCGCCAGCACCAGTTCGTCGTTCTCCAAGCCTGCACGCTCGGGTCCGAACAGAATGCCGGCACGCGAATCACTTGAGGCAGCCGCACGCAGACGCATTGCGGCGTCCTTGGGTGTTATCTCCTCTTTCATCATTTCGCGCCGCCGTGCACTTGTTGCCAGCAGCACGGACAAATCTGCAACGGCGCTTTCGAGATTATCGAAAACTTGTGCACGCTCGACTATCGATTCCGCCCCCGATGCCATTTTTAATGCCGAAGCGGACGGGTGCCGTCCCCGCGGAGTGACAAGGCGCAGTTCATCAAGGCCGAAGTTTGCCATTGCACGAGCCGCCGCGCCGATGTTCCACCCCAACTGCGGGCGCACCAATATAATAACCGGATGAAAAACCATCATGTCTCCTTTGTCTCACACGAAAGAATGGAATAAGATTGCAAAAACTTCAAACTAGTAAAATATAAAATATGTCTACAAAACTTTCTGAATTCAACCGCATTTTTGAATGTAACATCAAGCGGCGGCGTAAGTTTTCGTTGCCCGAATACAAAAACCTCACAGAAGCATGCAACGGAGACTTTGATGGCGAATATGTAACGCCACTCCAAATCGAAGCGCGCTCCGCAACGGGCCCTTGTTTGATTGCGCATAATTGGCTTGATGCTAAGAGGTTGGAAGAATTTTGTCTCTGCCCGGAAAAATATAGACTTTTAAAAAAGCACGGCTATGCACCTTGGATACCCTTTAACCAAATTCTAGATCTCGCGCTTGAGCGAGCCGATATTCGACGCCAAGGCACTTACATGACTCAAGCATTTCACTTATTACCTTTGAAAGGAAAGCCAAAACCAAAGGATGTTCAAAAATCGTTTGAAAGAATCACACAACATGAAGTTCGAGGACGCAATGTCGTTGCCTTGGGTGTTCCTGCTCAGAAAGTTTGTAAAAAATTTGGTATTGCATTTCTTCCTGCTCCTCATCCATCCGATTGGAACATTCCCCGCCACAAGCGCGTAGCCGACATTGCCGAAGCTATCAAGGGCGCCCGTTGAGTATTTTGCATTACATAAAAGAATGAAGTAACATTACCGAAACCTTCAAATCACGAAAGACGAAAAAATGTCTACAAAAATCTCTGTACGCAACCCTGTGGTCGAGCTTGACGGTGACGAGATGACCCGGGTCATCTGGCAACTCATTAAAGATAGACTCATCACACCAAACCTCGACATCGCACTCGAATATTACGACCTTTCCATTCAATCGCGCGATGCCACCGGAGACCAAATCACCATTGACGCGGCAAAAGCAATTCAAAAACATGGTGTCGGGGTCAAATGCGCAACTATCACGCCGGACGAGGCGCGGGTGGAGGAGTTTTCGCTGAAGAAGATGTGGAAGTCGCCGAACGGAACCATTCGCAACATTTTGGGAGGGACGGTCTTTCGCGAGCCGATATTGTGCCGAAACATCCCGCGGCTTGTTCCGGGCTGGACGATGCCCGTCGTCATCGGACGACACGCTTTCGGAGATCAATACCGCGCGACCGATTTTCTCATTCCGGCAAAAGGAAAACTCACCGTCAAGTGGGAAGCACAAGACGGCAGCGAAACAATCGAGCATGAAGTCTATGATTTCCCCGGTTCGGGCATTGCGCTTTCAATGTTTAATCTTGACGACTCTATTCGCGACTTTGCACGCGCATGCATGAATCTCGCACTCGATAGAAAATGGCCGTTGTATCTTTCGACCAAAAACACAATCCTCAAAGCTTACGATGGACGTTTCAAAGACATCTTCCAGGAAATTTACGAATCCGAGTTTCGCGAACGCTTCGAGGCCGGCAACACCACATACGAACACAGATTGATTGATGACATGGTTGCCTCGGCGTTGAAATGGAACGGTGCGTATGTCTGGGCGTGCAAAAACTATGACGGAGACGTTCAGTCCGACTCTCTGGCACAGGGATTTGGATCGCTCGGCCTGATGACGAGCTTTCTGCTAACTCCGGACGGGAAGGTAATGGAGGCGGAAGCCGCGCACGGAACGGTCACACGACATTTTCGAGCGCACCAGCGCGGAGAAGAGACCTCGACCAACTCGATTGCCTCCATCTTCGCTTGGACGAAAGCGCTGGCATACCGCGGAAAACTCGACAATAACGGAGATCTCGTAGAGTTCGCCGAAATGCTCGAGAAAGTCTGTGTCCGCACTGTCGAAAGCGGATTCATGACAAAAGACCTGGCGTTGCTCGTCGGAGCGGAGCAAGGGTGGCTTTCAACGGAAGGATTTCTCAATAAGGTAGCGGAAGGTTTGGAAAAGAAGAGGGGAAAATAGGGGGAAGTTCGGCTAAATTTCGCAAGATTCGCCCGCTGTTTAAATAAGAAATTACAAAGACAAAAGTATTTTCTCCATAATTCTCAAAAAATTTTCACCTAAATGGAATAAGAGTGATATACTGGAGTTGGAATCGTTATTGACCATCCTACTCACGGGACTTTAAAATGTGGATGATGAAAGCGATAGGGCAATGTAGAGTGAAGGAGGAATCCTTGAAGAACTTGGCGACTCTAACGGTTGTGGCATGGTTAAGCCTTACCCCTGCTCTCGCACAAGATGTGACGCCGGAACCCCCTTTGGATGTTAACGCGGCCAAGGTCGAATTGGGTAAACGGCTGTTCTACGATGTACGGCTATCCGGTGATACCACATTGTCATGTGCCAGTTGCCATCAGCCCGAAAATGCGTTCACCGACGGTGAAGCGTTGTCGGCCGCCTACACCGGAGCGGCACACTTTAGAAACACCCCTACACTAGCCAACAGCGGTTTTCGCGATGCTTGGATGCACGATGGGCGCCTCGGCACCAATCTCAACGATGTAGTGCGGGAGATGATTACCGAAACGTACCTGATGAATATGGACATGCGCGTCATGCAGGAGCGTTTAAAGCAGGACCCTTTGTATGTCGAGATGTTTGCCGCGGCAGGAATGGGCGAACCATCGAATGGCGGGGCGCGCAGCGCACTTATGGAATTCATGAAGACAATTCAATCACGCAACACGCCTTTCGACGCGGGTGCAATGTCGGCGGCGGCAAGACGGGGGCAGGCTATTTTCGAGGGTAAGGGAAATTGTTCCTCCTGCCATACGGGCACTCGCTTTACAGACGACAGGCCTCATAATACAGGCGTGCCGAACAATCCTGACATTTGGTCTGATCCGGAACGCCATTCTGCATTCGTCACCTACGCAAAGTTCATGGGTATCGAGAATTACATGAACATTCGCGAAGATTTAGGCGCCTACATCCGGACGCACCGTGACGAGACCAAACGCAGCTTCCTTACCCCAACGCTCCGTGAACTGAAGTGGACCGCACCTTACATGCACAACGGAGTTTTTGCCACGCTTGAAGAAGTTATTGATTTTTATGATGCCGGCGGAGGCGAGGATTCCCTTAAGGATTCCCGGTTGCGTCCGCTTGGCCTCATACCGTCCGAAAAAGCTGATTTGATAGCGTTTCTTGAGAGTTTGTCGGGTGACACGTTCGACATTGATGCCTACGTCTGGCGGAACGATGACTTCGATTACGAACTAATCGAAGATTGGCGCAACACCGAGAATTGATGAGGACTAACATGATGCTTCGTTTCCTTGCTGTTTTTCTCACGGTCTCAACCATGGCTTGGGGAGCCGCGGCACAAGAGAACCTGCGCCCCGAAACTTTGGCGGCTCTTGAGCCTCCGGCCATTCCAAGTGACAACCCGATGACACCGGAAAAAATCGAATTGGGGAAGATGCTATTTTTCGACCCCATCCTGTCGGGGAATTTCGGCATGCCTTGTTCGGCTTGCCATTTGCCCGAGGCGGGATGGGCTGTACAAGCGCCGATTAGCATCGGTTACCCCGGAACGACTCACTGGCGCAACAGCCAGACGATAATTAACTCGGCCTATTACGGTAAACTTTTTTGGGCTGGTGCATCGAGATCACTGGAGTCCCAGGCTCGCTCCGCCGCGCGCGGCGCAGTTGCCGGAAACGGCGAGGATGACATGATGGAGGCGCGGCTTGCGTTTGTTCCGGAGTATCGTGAAGCCTTTAGAGAAGTCTTTGGCGACGATTGGCCGAATATCCGTCACGCCTACATGGCCATTGCTGCATTTGAACGAACGCTGGTGCAAACCGACACGCCGTTTGATAATTACATGCGTGGGGACGATGACGCCCTTACCGCCCAACAAAAAAGGGGACTGGAACTGTTCGCGGGCAAGGCGGGGTGCACCTCTTGCCACAGCGGAGCAATGTTGACGGATCAAGCTTATTATAACATCGGTGTGCCGCCGTATGACGGTTGGGAAAACGACGAGCTCGCGCAAATCACTTTCCGCTACGAATTATATTCCAAGGGCGTAAGTGAAGAAAAATATCGCAAATTCAAGGACGACCCCGGGCTGTTCTTCCGGACAAAACAAAAAGCCGATTTCGGAAAGTTCCGGGTGCCGAGTCTGCGGTATACCAAATTCACTTATCCCTACATGCATAACGGGATGCTTGAAACGCTGCGCGATGTGGTCGTTTTTTACAATGAAGGCGGCGGCGAAAACGAGTTTTCCGCCACGAAATCCGAGATGATCCAACCTCTAGGCCTGAACGAAGAAGAAATCGATGCGATCGTCGCGTTCCTTGAAAGCCTCTCGGGCGAGGAAATTCTGATCGATGAGCCCGACCTTCCCGAAATGCAACCGCTGCCCATGGAACAGAACTGAAGGAATGAAAATGGAAACACGACTCGATCCCAAGATAGTGCAAGCCATAAACGGCGAGAACGACGAGGCGAAAAAGGCAGGAACCCGCCCATGCCTCATGAATCGACGGCAGTTTCTTCTCACCGGGGGAATTGCAACGACCGTGGTGATGGTCGGAATCCCGAACATGGCGGAAGCGCAAACTCCGGCTGTCATTTCAACATATCCCCGCAAATTCATTACAAAGCTTAGTTCGCTGAAAGTCGATGAACCTTTTGATTTCTTGTATCCGGATGAAGGCGACTATTCGGAATCGATGCTGGTCAAACTCGGCACCAAGGCGGGAGGAGGCATTGGTCCCAAAGAAGATGTCGTTGGCTTCAATTACACCTGCACCCACCAAGGCGGTCCCTTGCAAGGCACCTACCAGGCGGCCGATAAGGCACTCGGACCATGTCCGCTGCATCTTACGACTTTTGATCTCACCCGGCACGGCATTTTCATCTCCGGTCAAGCATATCAATCGTTGCCTCAAGTGTTACTGGAACTCGAAGGCGATGACATTTTTGCCGTTGGTATGTTCGGCTTGATTTACGGCCGTTTTGACAATCTTCGAGGATAGGAAAAAACTATGTCGACACCATATTACATTCCTGAAGAATCTGTACCACTGCCGCCCCCGGACGCCGATGTTATCTCCACGGCTTGTGATTATTGCGTTGTGGCCTGCGGCTACAAAGTATACCGCTGGCCGGTAGCGGGCGGCAAAGTCGGCGGCCCCAAAGCCGAGGAAAACGCTTTTGGAGAAGATTTTCCCGTTGCACCACTCGGGAATTGGATAGCGCCGAACCAGCATAATATCGTGCTTCACAACGGCGAGCCGCACCACGTGGTCATTGTTCCCGACAAGGGCACCGACTTCGTCAATTTTGACGGCAACTCCTCGATCAGGGGCGGAGCTCTGGCGAAGAAGGTCTACAACCCGCAGACGCCCACACGCGACAGGTTGAAATCGCCGATGATCAGGATGTTCGGAGTATTGATGCCGGTTACATGGGATTTTGCATTGGATATTGCGGCCGAGGTCGGCAACTATGTATTGAAACAACACGGCACCAACGCTTACGGCGTCAAGACGTTCTCCTACGGCTACATGGAGAATACCTACGCCATCACAAAGTATGCTCTGCGCCACGTTCGCACCGCGAATTTCACGTTCCACGACACGCCGTCCGATGTAACTTCGACGCCGGGGTTTCGGGATGCCGGCTTCGACAATTTCGGACCGAGCTACGATGATTGGGCCGACGCCGACACATTGTTGATGTGCGGCACGGACCCATACGAAACCAAAACAATCCTGTTTACGAATTTTATCATGCCGGCAATCCAGAATGGACAGAGGGCTATTTTCATGGTGCCGCGCAAGACAGCGGGGGTGGCCTATGCCGAGAAGAATGGCGGTTTGTACATCGACATTCAGCCGGGCACCGACTTGCCCGTGGTGCTTGCAATAGCACGGGTGATTGTCGAGAATGGCTGGGAAGACGCGGAATGGATCCAGCAGTGGGTCAACAACAAATGGGAATCGTCTTCCGGATTTGGTCAAGGTACGCGCAACACGCCTTGGCAATGGCGCACAACTTGGGGCAAGTTCCAAACAGCCGGTTTCGAAGACTGGAAGAAATGGCTGCTGGCGCAGGAGTATTCGAAACCTGAAGTCGCCGCCGAAATGGCCCAGATTGACGTTGCAAAAATCTTTACCGCAGCGCGCTGGATGGCCGCACCGCGTGAAGACGGGTCGCGGCCAAAAACCTCCATCATGATCGAGAAAGGCTTTTATTGGTCGAACAACACCGGAAACACACAAGCCATTTCGGCCCTTGGCATCGTGTGCGGCTGCGGCGGTCGACCGGGCCAGGTCATTGGCCGCGCAGGAGGACATCAGCGCGGCGGACTGCGTGGCGGCGGGTATCCGCGCAACAAATCGCCCGAAAAACTACCGGGGCGGCGCCGGCGCGCTATCGACACAGACCGGTATTTGATGTCCGGACACACGCGACTCGCGCACGTAATAGGCACGACTTGGGTTCAAGCCATGTGCGGCACACAATCGCTGCAGGCCAAGTTCGACGAACTGACCACGCGGAACCCGCATCAGGTGGCAAGCTTCAGCAAACAAGACATCATAGATACGCTGAAACGGCGTGTGGATTCCGGGGGCATGGTTGTCTGGAATCAGGACATTTATTTGGTTGATCCCATCGGCGCGCGTTATGCCGACATAGTTTTCCCTGCCTCGGGCTGGGGAGAGGACACTTTCACCCGTGCCAACGGCGAGCGTCGAATACGACTGTATCCCAAATTTTACGATGCGCCGGGCGAGTCCAAACCCGACTGGTGGATTATTGCAAATCTCGCAAAGAAGATGGGCTTCGAGGGTTTTGACTGGAAAGACTCCAACGAGGTTCTTGAGGAAGGTGCAAGATTCTCGCGCGGCAGCCGCAAGGACTTTTTTATGGTCAAGGTTGCAGCGCAGCGCGAAGGCAAGACGTTGCACCAGAAGTTCGGCGAATTCGGCACCAACGGCATTCAAGGTCCCGTGCTTATGGACAGGGACGGCAATCTAATTGAAACAAAACGGTTGCATGACGTGAACCGTTCGCTTCCCGAAGAGGGTCCCATCGGTAGCGCCGTCTTCAACAAAAAACTCACGCACTTCAACAGCCAGACCGGCAAATGCAACATACAAAAAGCACCATGGGATTTATTCTCCAGCTACTGGGAGTGGCTGAAGCCGCGCGAAGATGAAATCTGGATTAGTTCCGGTCGTATTAACGAACGCTGGCAGTCCGGTTATGACGATCGACGCAGACCCTATATCGTACAGCGCTGGCCGGAAAACTGGATCGAGATACATCCGAAAGTCGCCGCAGCCAGAAACATAGAATCCGGTGATTACGTACAGGTTTACTCCGACCGTATTCCGGTGCAAAACAACACGATTGTCGGTGTCGAAGGATCGGATTTTGATTTCGCTACGTTGCTCAAGAACGGGCATATTGAATTGACTCGTGCATCAATCACGGCGGTTGCAATTGTCACCCCGGCAGTGAAGGAAAACCTGGGGTATATGGATTTCCTCCATACCGCCCAGCCTGCAAACGCGCTTGCAGGCCGGGTCGTTGACTGGATCAGCGGTAATTACAACTACAAAATGGGTGTGGGGAAAGTGCAAAAGATAGGCGAAAGTCCCTACAAAAAACAGTTTAGGTCAATGTCCTTCGCACGTCGCGATATCGCCTGAGACTACTCTTGCCAAGAGCACACGGCGACACACTGATTTCAGTTGAAACAAATGAAGCGGCAGGCGGCATCGCCCGTTTGCTGAGTCAAGATAACGAGTTGATTCGTAGCGCCGCCCTTCGTGCGTACACAGTGCTGGCTTCGGATGCAGACGTGCGCGAGGCTTTGAGGACGGCATTAACGGACCAGGATCCCGACATTCGTTCCGATGCCATGGAACGTCTTGTGACACTCGCCCGCCCGGAGGACGTTTCCACGCTGATGGCATCCTTGGAAGGCGACCCCGTTCGCGAGGTAAAATTGGCGGCGATTCAGGCGCTTTCCAACATTGATGGCAGGGATTCCATTGCTCTTCTCCGCAAACTCGTTCTATCAAAAAGTGAAAACAGCATTGCTTGGGAAGATGAAGGTAGTGATTGGGACGATTGGCTTGATGTGCAAATAGCCGCAATTGCCGCGCTCGGACAGATGGGAGCGACCGAGGCAATAGAGGACATTCTTGCGGCACGCGCGGATGAATTTGCGCAGGACCTTGATGTTGTCGCATTCGAAGCTTTCTGCAAAATGGGACCGAACGGGATTGGTGCACTGCTGGGAATTCTCCGGGACGAAAGGGATTCTGATTTCCGGCGCGCCGCTACTGCTATCGCGTCGGCTTCGGTTGAAGCATTGTCTCCGCACATCGATGCCCTGCTCCGCTCAAAGGACCCTGATGTTAGAATCATAGCGCTCAACGCTTTACCTCCCGATGATTCGCGCGTCGAACAATTGGCTCTCTCGGACCCGTCAAGCGATGTGCGGAAACGGGCTCTGCGTCATGCGGGCAAAATAAACGCAAAACTTATTGAAGAGGTTTTGAGCGATCCCGACGAAAATGTACAGGCGGAAGCATTGTTGCTTCTGGATGGGAAAATTTCATCTCATTTGCACGAGGTGCTTGTTGAAAACATGTTGCTTTGGCTTCGCCATGCGGGTGCGAATCTTGCCACTGCTGCGGCAAGCGCCTTGCCGTGTTTTGCGCCGGACCGCTCTAAAGCGCCGCTACTGGAATTAATCGCCGATACCGAACGGCCGCTTGAAGCACGAGTCGAGGCAGTGAAAGCATTGGCTGAAATAACACCTCCGATTTCGTCCGACAGCTATGCGGATATCTTAACGAACCCTGCCCAGCAGGTGCGGGTCGCTGCACTAAAACAATTGTCCCGGTATGCGGAAACGGATGACCGTTTGGCAACAAACACCATTGCAGTCGCTATAAGCGGAGCGCTCGTGCAAACGTCTGCGGCCGCCCAGCGCAACAGCGAAGACGACCAATATGATGTTGCAATGCCTAAGGGAGAAGACGGGCCACTGCGGATTCGCATTACCAGGGAAGGCGATATTGTAGAGGGCGAAAACGCTGATCGAGAATCAACGTTGCAAAAAATTATCTCGGCAGGAGAATCTGCCGTTGAAGAAGCTCCAAACGCAGAAGCCGAGGACACACCGGAGGAACGGCCCGCAAAACGTCTCAAGCGAAAACCGGTTGAAGGTCCAATGGATGTTGCGCCTTCCCTTCAACTCGATTCAATTCGAATTTGTGGAACCGTAGTCAATGGGAAAATAAAAGAAGCTATATTGAACAAGGCCTGCGACGGTAAAGACGAAATCAGACAAGCTGTCTGGTCGGCAATCGCAAAATGGCCACGAGAAGAAAATTACTCCGACGAGGTTTTGGTCGCGGCAAAATCGGCGATGACGGACACTATCCCCATCGTGCGTCAAGCTGCATTTGGCGTTCTGGCAAAAACGGATATCCCGGCAGAATGTTTAAAACAGGCATTGGGAGATGAAGATGCGCTCGTACGAACCGAAGCCGTTGCCCGCCTGTCGGCAAAAGCCGCACTCGACTTTATGGCCGACTCTGCTCCACCTGTTCGTCGGGCGGCCATTGCACGAATAGTCGCAGATAAAAACCTTGAATTGGCAAAAACGGCAGCCAGTCTACTGCTCAAAGCGGAGCATGTTGACACCTTGGGAGATCTTTTCAAGGTTTCGAAAGATGCGCGATTAACAAGCATCGCCAATATTTCAAAATTGGAATCCGGAAAGCAATTGCTGGTTTTGCTGGAGGCTCTCGCAAAATCGGCTTAACCCATCGTGTAAACGCTCGCCGCGACTCTCTCGCCTTTTACAAAGACAGGCATGTTGGGTATTTCACTTCCGTGTCAGCGCCGGATTTACGCTTCAAGAGATTTATTCTTTTGCGCCTTCTTCACGCATGTAGGTAATCACGTCCAAGCGATCCTGCTCTTTGCGCAATCCTCCGAACGTCATTTTCCCACCTTTCAAAAATTCTCTCGGCTTGCGTAAATATGCATCCAAACTCTCTACATCCCAAACCAGCCCCGCTTCAGCCCGCTCAATCAACGCCTTTGAGTATTTGAACCCTTCCACAGCGCCGGCAGCATTATCCACTATACCCCAAAGATTAGGACCAATCCGGCTTCGACCATCTTTTTCCACCGTGTGACAAGCCTTGCATTTGCGGAAGACTTTTTCTCCCCGCATCGCGTCGCCGGAAACGGCATTTTCCGCAGTTTCTTGGGTGCCGTCTTGGGCAAGCAGATCTTCCGGCAGGACAGCAGCCAATCCAACCAAAAGAAGAAATACCGCCATCGCAACGAAAGCTCGTGGCCGGGACAGATAATCAAAGATTCTCCAATTCATTAGAACGCACCTTTCTTAAAGCAAATTTCATCTCATTCGGTTATCTTCCGATTATAGATTCCCAATTTTAAAATTCAACAACTGCTGTAATCACAACATCAAGAGATAAGAAAACCGCTCTCGCCCGTAATGCCGGGGTCAATACAGGTAATCCGAATCGGCTCCCCGAAACGGCTAACATGGTTTTTACTGAACCGCGGGAGCAATGGCACCCCCTCCGAAGTGGTTCGGCGCGCTCGGGAACGGACAATATCCCTCGAAAACCTCTCAAAACCCCCGCAAATCGCCCGAAAATTGCCTCTATCCCGGTATATCCCGCAATTTTCGGCGAAAAACGGGGGGATTTGTTATTTTTCCCGCTTCGGCATAATTTGAGATTTTCCCGCGATTTGCGCGGGATTTTGAGATTTTTACGGGTTTGGGGTATAAATCACCTAAAGGGAGCGAAAGCCCCGTCGGCGATTTGGGAGCGAGACCTCTGAATTTGTTGTTTGTTTCGTTTTTTTAAAAAATTTGCGGAATAAAACAAGGCAAATTCGTAAAAACAAATAGACTGGAAGACCGAAAAAACAAACTCAACCGATTCAAGATACCGCCTGCTCTATTCTGTTGGAAAATTGAGGGGGCGGGGGTATAATCCACATAGATTTAACACAAAATTCCCATGACCGACTTTCTTCTCTCCTATCTGCCTATACTCATCTTCGCAGGCATCGCAGCCGTTATCGGAATTGCGCTGATGGCGTCCGCTTTCGTGCTCGCACCCAACAACCCTGACACGGAAAAAACTTCCATATACGAGTGCGGGTTTCCGGCTTTCGATGATGCGCGGATGAAATTCGATGTTAAATTCTACCGTGTTGCAATTTTATTTATCATCTTTGATCTCGAAGTTGCATTTCTGTTTCCCTGGGCTGTTGCGTTTAACGATATCGGTGCGTTTGGATTCATATCGATGATGATTTTCCTCGCAGTACTCACCATCGGATTCATATACGAATGGAAAAAGGGAGCTCTCGAATGGGATTAGAAAAAAACAACCCCGCGGCGCTCCCCGACTCGCCGCCTTCCGACCTGCGTGCCGCGGAAGAATGGGCAAGGCAGGTCACCGGTAGAGGCGTTATGCTTGCTGCCGCGCAAGACCTCGTCAACTGGGCGCGGACCGGTTCCCTTCACTGGATGACTTTCGGGCTTGCTTGTTGCGCCGTCGAGATGATGCAAAGTTCCATGCCGCGATACGATCTTGAACGCTTCGGATTCGCGCCGCGCGCATCGCCTCGACAATCCGATGTCATGATTGTCGCAGGAACGCTCACCAACAAAATGGCCGCCGCGTTGCGCAAGGTCTACGATCAAATGCCCGAGCCGCGTTATGTCATCTCGATGGGATCATGCGCAAACGGCGGCGGATATTACCATTACTCCTACTCCGTCGTGCGCGGATGCGACCGCATCATCCCCGTCGACATCTACATTCCCGGATGCCCGCCGTCCGCCGAAGCGCTTGTCTACGGCGTGCTCCAGCTGCAGAAAAAAATCCGAAGAACCGGAACACTCGAACGGTAAAAATGCTATACCTCGGCGATGAAAACCTAACGGAACTGCGCGATCACATCCTCAGAGATATCGGCGACATATGCACCATCGACATTGCACGCAACGAGGCAACGCTCTCGTGCGATGTTGATAATATTATGCGGGCGCTTTCTTACCTGCGTGACGATGTCGCCTGCGGATTCAAGACTCTCATCGATATCTGCGGCGTTGACTTTCCCGAACGAAGCAAGCGTTTTGATCTCGTCTACCACCTCCTGTCCATGGAGTACAACCAGCGCATTCGGGTCAAAACCGCGCTTGGTGACGGCGACACCGCGCCGAGCGCATGCGAACTTTTTCCGGCGGCAGGATGGTTCGAGCGCGAAGCCTATGACCTTTATGGAATCCTCTTCTCCAACCATCCCGACTTGCGCCGCCTGCTCACCGATTACGGATTCGAAGGGCATCCGCTTCGCAAAGACTTTCCGCTAACGGGATATGTCGAGGTGCGCTACGACGATAATGCCAAACGAGTCGTCTATGAACCGGTCGCTTTGCCGCAAGCCTTCCGGGATTTCGATTTCGTCTCGCCTTGGGAAGGGATGGATTCGCCCCTCCTGCCCGGTGACCTTCACGCGCAAAAACCGGAATCGGATTCATGAAGCAAGAAAACCCGCAGAACAATCCGGCAAACCCCGAAGACCGGAAGTTCACCATCAACTTCGGCCCGCAGCACCCCGCCGCGCATGGCGTGCTGCGGCTGGTTCTTGACCTGGACGGCGAAATCGTCGAACGCATAGACCCCCACATCGGGCTTCTGCACCGCGGAACGGAAAAACTCATCGAGCACAAAACCTATCTCCAGGCCGTTCCCTATTTTGACCGACTCGACTATGTCGCCCCCATGAACCAAGAGCACGCCTTCGCGCTTGCCGTCGAAGCGCTCCTCGATATTGAAATCCCCAAACGCGCGCAATACATCCGCATGCTTTACAGCGAGATCGGTCGGCTGCTTTCGCATCTTCTCAACATCACAACGCAAGCCATGGATGTCGGCGCGCTTACGCCGCCGTTGTGGGGATTCGAAGAACGCGAAAAACTTATGGTCTTCTACGAGCGGGCATCCGGTTCACGCATGCACGCCGCATACATTCGTCCCGGCGGCGTGCATCAAGACCTGCCTTCGCAGCTACTCGAAGACATTCTCGATTTTTGTGCCCCTTGCGCCAAAACTCTTGATGACATCGAAGACCTCCTCACCGAAAACAGAATCTTCAAACAGCGCAACGTCGGCATAGGAGTTTTCGATGCCGACGACGTGCAAGCTTGGGGATGTTCCGGCGTCATGGCTCGTGCCGCGGGACTCGCATGGGACCTTCGGCGCTCCCAGCCTTACGAAGCCTACGATGAAATGCACTTCGAAGTTCCCATCGGTAAAAACGCCGACTGCTACGACCGCTACCTGCTGCGCATGGAAGAATGCCGCCAATCCCTCCACATTATGAAACAGTGCATTGAGCGCATGCCCGGCGGAGCCATCAACGGCGGCGAAGGCAAAATTGCCCCGCCTTCCCGAGACGAAATGAAACGCTCCATGGAAGCGCTTATCCATCACTTCAAACTTTACACCGAGGGTTATCATGTTCCCGCCGGCGAAGTTTACCGCGCGGTCGAAGCGCCGAAAGGAGAGTTCGGCGTATATCTTGTCTCCGACGGTTCCAACAAACCTTACCGTTGCAAAATCCGTGCGCCCGGTTTCGCGCACCTCCAGGCCATGGATGAAATCTCCAGAGGCCACATGCTCGCCGATGTCTCCGCCATTCTCGGCTCTATCGACATCGTATTCGGGGAGGTTGACCGATGAGCGTGCGACGGCTGGCGGCAGAACAACCCGACGGGTTTCAATTCAACCCTGAAAACCGCAAGTGGGCAGACGCGCAACTGAAGAAGTATCCCGCCGGACGCGAGCAAAGCGCTGTTCTCCCGTTGCTCTGGCGCGCGCAGGAACAATGCGACGGATGGCTCCCCGAACCCGCCATCCGTCATGTCGCCGAATTCCTTAACATGCCCTATATCCGCGTCTATGAAGTCGCGACCTTCTACACCATGTTTAATCTCGAGCCGGTGGGAAAATATCTCGTTCAAGTTTGCAAGACGACGCCCTGTTGGCTGCGCGGAAGCGACGAACTTGAACGTGTTTGCTTCGAGGAAATCGGCAGTCCCGAAAGCATCTCGTCCGACGGCAACTTCACATGGCGGCAAGTCGAATGTCTCGGCGCCTGCGTCAACGCTCCCATTGTGCAAATCAATGCGGACTTTCACGAGGACCTGAACTCCCAATCCTTTCGTGCATTGTTGTCGAAACTGCGCGCCGGCGAGACGGTCACCGCAGGTTCGCATGTCGGCAGGCACGCATCCGAGCCCGTTGAAATTGAGAAAAGCGCCAACGCCAATGAAAAAAGTGCCAATGAAGAACAAGAAACCCTGCAATTCAAAAAGCCCGAATAATGCTTAAAGACAAAGACCGCATCTTCACCAATCTTTACGGGTTTCAATCCGCAAGCCTTAAAGCCGCGCGCGGGCGCGGCGACTGGCGGGACACCGGTGCGCTGCTTGCCAAGGGCCGGGAATGGCTCACTTCCGAAGTCAAAGAGTCGGGCCTGCGCGGACGAGGCGGGGCGGGCTTTCCCACGGGATTGAAATGGTCGTTCATGCCGCCCGACCCCGATGCGTCCGCGCCGCCGAATTACCTCGTCATCAATGCGGACGAGTCCGAACCCGGCACTTGCAAAGATCGCGACATCCTCCGGCACGAACCCCACAAACTCATTGAGGGCGCGCTGCTTGCCGGGCGCGCAATGGGCGCGCACACCGGCTACATATACGTGCGCGGCGAGTTTATTCATGAGCGCGAATGTCTTCAACGCGCAATCAAAGAGGCTTATGCCGCCAAACTCCTCGGCCCCAACGCGGCCGGCTCCAAATGGAGCTTCGATCTCTTCGTTCATCACGGCGCGGGCGCATACATTTGCGGCGAGGAAACCGCCCTGCTCGAAAGCCTTGAAGGAAAAAAAGGACAGCCGCGACTCAAACCCCCCTTTCCCGCAAACGTCGGACTCTTCGGCGCGCCAACGACCATCAACAATGTCGAAACCATCGCCGTCGTGCCCGAGATATTGCGACGGGGCGCGTCATGGTTTGCGGACCTCGGTCGTCCCGGTAACACGGGAACCAAAGTCTTCTGCATATCCGGACATGTCGAGCGCCCCTGCAACGTTGAAGAAGAAATGGGCATTTCCTTGCGCGAACTTATCGAGACGCATGCGGGCGGAGTCCGCGGCGGCTGGGACAATCTCCTCGCCGTCATCCCCGGTGGATCCTCCGTGCCGTTGCTGCCTGCCGACATCTGCGGCAAAATCCGCATGGACTTCGACTCGCTCAAGGAAGCAAAAAGCGGCCTCGGCACCGCGGCCGTCATTGTCATGGACAAATCCACCGATATCATACGTGCCATTGCGCGACTCTCCGCCTTCTACAAACACGAAAGCTGCGGTCAATGCACCCCGTGCCGTGAAGGCACCGGATGGATGTGGCGTGTCATGGAAAAAATTGCCGCCGGCGAAAGTTCGCCCGCCGAAATCGACACGCTCCTTGATGTCACCAAACAAGTCGAAGGACACACCATATGTGCTTTGGGAGATGCGGCGGCGTGGCCCGTGCAAGGACTCATTCGACACTTCCGTCCGCTAATGGAGGAGCGCCAGTAAAGATGAGCGACGCCAAGCAAATCAATCTCGTTATTGACGGCACCGAGGTCAGTGTTGACCCCGGCACGACTCTCCTGCAAGCCTGCGAGATTGCCGGCAGGGAAATCCCGCGCTTCTGTTATCACGACAGATTGTCGATTGCGGGAAACTGCAGAATGTGCCTCGTCGAGGTTGAGAAAATGCCCAAGCCCGTTGCAAGCTGTGCGCTGCCCGTTGCCGACGGCATGGTCGTTCATACCAAAACTCCGAGCGTCCACAAAGCCCGGAAAGGCGTCATGGAATTTTTGCTCATCAACCACCCGCTCGACTGCCCCATCTGCGACCAGGGCGGCGAATGCGACCTTCAAGACCAGGCCGTCGCTTACGGCACGGACGGATCGCGCTTTGCCGAAAACAAACGGGCCGTTGAAGACAAATACATCGGGCCCCTCATCAAAACCGTCATGACGCGGTGCATCCATTGCACCCGCTGCGTCCGCTTCTCCTGCGAAGTCGCGGGCACTCCGGAACTCGGAGCAACCGGCAGGGGCGAAGACATGGAAATCACGACATACCTCGAGCACGCGATGACATCGGAACTCTCCGGCAACGTCATTGACCTGTGTCCCGTCGGCGCATTGACATCCAAGCCCTACGCATTCACCGCGCGCTCGTGGGAATTGGAGCACACGCAGAGCGTTGATGTCATGGACGCCCTCGGTTCCGCTATTCGCGTCGACACGCGCGGACAGGAAGTCATGCGGATACTTCCCCGCACATTCGATGCCATCAATGAAGAATGGATTTCGGATAAAAGCAGATTCATCTGGGACGGACTCAAAAACCAACGACTCGATAAATGTTATCTGCGCGGCAAAGACAACCGCCTTCATCCATGCGGATGGGAACAAGCATTCGAACACATTGAAGCCAATACGCGCAGCGTTCCTCCCGAAAAACGCGCGGCTCTCGTCGGCGACCTTGCGTGCGCGGAGTCCATAGCCGCACTGGGAGATCTGATGCGTTCGATGGGAACGCCCAACTTCGATTGCCGGGAACCGCACTCGCCGCTCGGACGCAACGCCAAAGGCGAAAGGGTCAGCCGGGGAAGCTACCTCTTTAACAGTTCCATAGCCGGCATTGATGACGCCGATGCCATACTTCTCATCGGTGCGGATGTAAGGCGCGAAGCCGCGCTGCTTGATGCACGGCTGCGAAAAAACTGGCGGCGGAACGGCACGACAATCGGAGTCATCGCCTCGAAAGCCTCCATCCCGCCGCGCGATTACGAAAGCGTTCGACTCGGCGAAGGTGCAAGTGCGCTGCAACAACTCGTCAACTCGACGGGTAAAGACGCACAGCGCTTTCGAAGCCTTCTCGATGCCGCACAACGCCCGATGCTCATACTCGGACAAGGCGCACTCAACCGCCCCGACGGTGCAAAAATTTACGACTTGGCGCTCGCTCTCGCACAACAAACCGGCATGCTCGGCACCGAGTGGAACGGATTCAACGTTCTCCATACCAACGCCGCGCAGGTTGCGGGACTCGATCTCGACTTTCTGCCCCAACAAGGCGGACTCGATAGCGCGGGCATCCGCAAAGGCATAACCAACGGCAGCATCGAGTGGCTCTACCTCCTCGGCGTGGACGCGCACCTGCCGCAACAAAACAAAAACGCTTTCGTCATTTACCAGGGCTCGCACGGCGATGCCGGCGCCGCATTCGCCAATGTCGTTCTGCCCGCCGCCGCATATACGGAAAAATCCGCCACCTTCATTAATACCGAAGGACGCGTGCAGTCTGCAAAACGCGCACTCTTCCCTCCCGGCGACGCGCGGGAGGATTGGACGATTCTGCGGAAACTGTCCGACGTTCTCGGGTGTCGGCTGCCTTATGACGATGCTTTCGCATTACAGCAGTCCATGATTTTGCAGGCGCCGCATTTTGCCGAGCGCGACCGGTTGGCGCCGCTGTCCGACGCCGAAAAGCCGGAACCCGTTCATGCGGAAGTGTCCCCGCAGGACGATCCTTTCGTTTCGACCGTCAACGACTTCCATCTTTCCAACGTCATCGCGCGCGCGTCCGCCGTGATGGCGCAATGCTCACAACTGGCAAACAAAAAATGATCGAGTTCATCACCGACATACTCATTCCGTTGGCGTGGATTGTGGCGCACTGCCTTGCCATCATCACCGCACTGCTCCTCACCCTCGCCTTCGCAATGTACATGGACAGGAAAGTCTGGGCGGCGGTGCAACTGCGGCGCGGCCCCAATGTTGTGGGTCCGTGGGGACTGTTCCAATCCTTCGCCGACTTGCTTAAATACGTCTTCAAAGAACCCATACTGCCGGCGGGCGCGAGCATCGGCATTTATTTCCTTGCGCCCTTCATCACCTTTCTGCTCGCCATCGCCGCCTGGGCGGTCGTGCCGGTTAATTTGGGCTGGGCGGTCGCCGACATCAACGCCGGCGTGCTTTACCTCTTCGCGGTCTCGTCGCTCATGGTCTACGGCGTCCTCATGGGCGGATGGGCGTCGAATTCCAAATACGCTTTCCTCGGCGCATTGCGCTCCGCGGCGCAAATGGTCTCCTACGAAGTGTCGCTCGGATTTGTCATTATCACCGTGCTTTTGCTTGCCGGTTCGCTCAATCTCACCGACATCGTTCTCGCGCAACAAGACATGTGGTTCTGCATCCCGCTGCTGCCGATGTTCGTCGTCTTCTTCATCTCCGCTCTCGCCGAAACCAACAGGCCTCCCTTCGACCTCCCCGAAGCCGAATCCGAACTCGTCGCGGGCTTCATGGTCGAATACTCCTCAACACCGTTTCTGTTGTTTATGATCGGCGAACTCGCCGCCGTTATACTAATGTGCGCACTGATGACCATATTGTTTTTGGGAGGATGGCTCCCGCCCATCGACATTTATCCGCTCAATGCCGTTCCCGGGTGGCTTTGGTTCTTCGCCAAACTCTTTGTGCTGTTCTTCTTCTTCGCCATGGTCAAAGCAATGGTGCCGCGATACAGATACGACCAGCTCATGCGACTCGGCTGGAAAGTGTTTTTGCCCTTGTCGCTGTTCTATGTCATTGCAACCGCAACCGTTCTTACCGTCATCCAACAGGGGATTTTAATATGAAAAAGTGGAAATACTGGTTGAAAGGATTCTTCCTGATCGAATTTATCGCGGCGTTTTTGCTGGCCATGCGCCAGTTCTTCGCCCCGAAAGCAACCATCAACTACCCCTTCGAAAAGGGTCCCTTGTCCCCCCGCTTCCGGGGAGAACACGCCCTGCGCCGCTATCCCAACGGACAGGAAAGATGCATCGCTTGCAAACTCTGCGAAGCCATCTGCCCCGCCCAAGCCATCACCATCGAAGCGTCCCCGCGCCAAGCCGACGGAACCCGTCGCGCCTTGCGCTACGACATCGATATGGTTAAATGCATCTACTGCGGTTTGTGCCAGGAGGCGTGTCCGGTTGATGCCATCGTCGAAGGCCCCAACTTCGAGTTCGCGACCGAAACACGCGAAGAACTCCTCTACGACAAGGAACGTTTGCTGGCAAACGGTGACAGGTGGGAGCGTGAAATCGCAGAAAACATTAAACTCGATGCACCGTATCGGTGAGGTAAAATATCAGCATGATACTTGAAGCCGTTGCATTCTATTTTTTCGCAGGCGTGTGCGTCACGTCGGCGCTCGCCGTCATCATCGCAAGGAATCCGGTGCGTTCGGTGCTGTTTCTTATCCTTTCCTTCTGCTCCGCCGCCGCGCTGTTCATCCTGTTAGGCGCCGAATTCCTCGGGCTCATCCTCATTGTCGTTTATGTCGGAGCCGTCGCCGTGCTCTTCCTGTTCGTCGTCATGATGCTCGATATCGACTTCACGGAACTGCGTTCGGGACTTCTCAACTATCTGCCCGTTGGCGCGCTCGTCGGATTTATCCTGCTTATCGAGCTCATTCTTGTTTTCCTAATCACGCTCACACCCGGCACCACAACGCCGAAGGCGCCCTCTCCGCCTCTCCACACCACTCCCAATACAAACGCCATCGGCGAAATCCTCTACACCGACTATTTCTTCTTGTTCCAGATTGCCGGAGTCATCCTGCTCGTTGCGATGATTGGCGCCATCGTTCTAACGCTGCGACCGCCGGTACAACGCAAAGGCTTGCCGCCCGCCGAACAAATCGCACGTTCACCCTCCGATAGCGTTGAAACACGCGACCTCGTATCCCGAAGAGGTGCATGACATGAATTTCGCAACCATCTCCATCGAACATTATCTTGCCGTCGCCGCGATGCTCTTTACCATCGGCGTGTTCGGCGTGTTTCTGCATCGTAAAAACCTCATCATCATCCTTATGGCCATTGAACTCATATTGCTGGCCGCAAACCTCAACCTGATTGCCTTCGCGACGCACAACGGCGATCTCGTCGGGCAAATCTTCGCACTGCTCGTCCTAACCGTTGCCGCGGCGGAAGCCGCCGTGGGACTTGCCATCCTCACCGTCTTCTTCCGCAACCGTGGAAGCATAGACGTCGAGCGCGTCAACATCATGAAAGGTTGACACTCGATGCTCCAACTCGTTTTAGCTCTGCCGCTTGCAGCCTGCATCATCGCCGGGCTGTTTGGAAAATACATCGGACATCGAAGCGCCGAGATTATCACCTGCGCATGCGTGAGCGTCTCGGCGGTATTATCGATAATCCTCTTTTATAAAACCGGCTTCCAAGGCGAAACCATGCAAGTCGGCGTGCTCGATTGGCTCGGCGTGGCGGGATTCGCTTCGGGGTGGTCGCTGCGGCTTGATGGACTCACCGGCGTCATGCTCGTCGTCGTTACATTGGTCTCCGCACTCGTCCACATCTACTCCGTCGGATACATGGGCCACGACCCCCATCGCGCGCGATTCTTCGCCTACCTCTCGCTGTTTACATTCATGATGCTGGCGCTGGTGACCGCTAACGACTTTCTGCAACTTTTCTTCGGCTGGGAAGGCGTCGGGCTTGCATCCTACCTTCTCATAGGCTTCTGGTTTAAAAAACCCGCGGCAAACAATGCGGCCATCAAGGCTTTCGTTGTCAACAGAGTCGGCGATCTCGGACTCGTCCTTGCCATCGCCGCCATTTTTGCAACCTTCGGATCCATTCAATACGATGCCGTATTCTCCCTTGCATCAACCGCGACGGAACAATCCTTCGACTTCTTTGGCACGGACGTCCGCACACTCGATGCCATCTGCTTGTTGCTGTTCCTCGGCGCGATGGGAAAATCCGCGCAGTTCTTCCTTCACACCTGGCTTCCCGACGCCATGGAAGGCCCGACTCCCGTCTCCGCCCTCATCCATGCGGCTACAATGGTCACCGCGGGCGTGTTCCTCATCGCCCGGACGGCGCCGCTGTTTGAACTCTCTCCCCTCTCTTCACAGGCCATCGTTCTCATCGGCGCCGTCACAGCCTTTTTCGCCGCAAGCGTTGCACTCGTGCAGAACGACATCAAACGAGTCGTCGCATACTCCACCTGCTCGCAACTCGGATACATGTTCGTTGCAATGGGCGTCGGAGCATACGAAGCGGGCATGTTCCATCTTTTCACGCACGCATTCTTCAAGGCATTGCTCTTCCTCGGAGCGGGCTCCGTCATCCATGCGCTCTCGGACGAACAGGATCTGCGTAAAATGGGAGGACTCGTCAAACACCTTCCGTTCACATATCTTGCAATGCTCGCCGGCACCCTTGCGCTGACCGGCGTGCCGTTCACCTCCGGATACTTCTCCAAAGACGCCATCATCGAAGCAACCTACATCACCGGTGGAACGCTCAATGAAAACGTAGCTTTCGTCCTCATACTTGCGGCGCTATTCACCTCGTTTTATTCGTGGCGGCTCTTCTTCCTCGCCTTCCACGGAAACATAAGAACCGCCCCCGCCATCATCGAAAAAATACATGAAAGCCCGAACACAATGCTCCTGCCGCTTGCCGTCTTGGCAGTCGGAGCGCTCGCCGCGGGCGGACTCTTCTACGAAAGTTTCATCGGCGGAACACGCACGAATTTCTGGGGAGTAACGCTGTTTGACGCGGCAAGCCCGCTCGACGACATTCACCACGTCTCCGCCTGGATCGTCTACGCGCCGCTCATGGCTCTCATCGCCGGCCTGGCGATCGCGGCGCTTTTCTATCTTGTTTCGCCGAAGCTTCCCGCGCGAATCGCGCAGGTAAACGCGATCCTCTACAATTTCCTTCTCAATAAGTGGTACATTGACGAAATTTACAACTTTCTCTTCGTCAAACCCGCAATGCGTCTGGGCGCGTTGTTTTGGAAACAAGGCGACGGCGCCGTCATTGACCGCCTCGGCCCCGACGGCGTGAGCAAACGAGTCCTCGACATCACCCGCGCCGCCGTCCGCCTGCAGACCGGATACTTCTACCACTACGCCTTCGCAATGCTCATCGGCGTGTGCGTCTTCACAACCTGGTTCCTGCTTACAAAAGGAAACTGATCGTGAACGTCTACCTTCTCTCGCTCATCACCTTCCTCCCCCTCGCGGGCGCGGCCGTCATCGCCATGGCGAAAGGCGAAACCGAAGCCGTCGCAAAAAACGCACGATACGCGGCCCTGTGGACGAGCTCCGTCACCTTGATGCTCGCCATCTTCATGTGGACGCAGCTCGACAACAACGCTGTCGGGTTTCAATTCGTTGAAGATGTCGCATGGCTTTCCGGCGCCATCCGCTACCGGATGGGTGTGGACGGAATCTCCGCGCCTTTCGTTTTGCTCACCGCGGGCCTCATGCCTTTATGTGTTCTGGCAAGTTGGAAAAGCATTCAAAAACGCGTCAAAGAATACATGATCGCCTTTCTTGTCCTTGAAACGCTTCTTATCGGCGTCTTCTGCGCACAGGACCTCGTCGTCTTCTACCTCTTCTTCGAGGGCGGACTCATCCCCATGTTCTTCATTATCGGCATCTGGGGAGGAGCGCGGCGAATCTATGCAACTTTCAAATTCTTCCTCTACACCTTCCTTGGTTCCGTTTTGATGCTGGTCGCCATCATGGCCGTCTATTGGAGCGCGGGAACGACCTCCATCCCCGACCTGTTGCGCTACGACTTCCCGCCGCAGATGCAGCCGTGGCTGTGGCTCGCTTTCTTTGCCGCCTTCATGGTCAAACTGCCGATGTGGCCCGCCCACACCTGGCTCCCCGACGCCCACGTTGAAGCGCCGACCGCGGGCTCCGTCATTCTTGCAGGCGTGTTGTTGAAACTCGGCGGATACGGATTCCTCCGCTTCTCCCTGCCGATGTTCCCTCTTGCGAGCGAAATGTTCGCCGTGCCGGTGTTCGTGCTGAGCGTCATTGCCATCCTCTACACGTCCTTCGTCGCCCTCGCACAAGAAGACATCAAAAAACTCATTGCATATTCCTCCGTCGCGCACATGGGATACGTCACCATCGGAATCTTCAGTGCAAACGCACAAGGAGTTCAAGGCGCCGTGTTTCAAATGTTGTCGCACGGATGGATCTCGGCCGCATTGTTTTTGTGCGTCGGAGTCCTCTACGACAGAACCCACAGTCGCGAAATCGCAACCTACGGCGGCATCATTGAACGCATGCCCGTCTTCGCCTTCGCGCTCATGGTGTTTTCATTGGCGAATGTGGGACTCCCCGGAACAAGCGGTTTCATCGGCGAGATACTTCCCATCGTCGGAGTCTTCGGACAATACAGCTGGGTTGCGGCACTTGCCGCAGCGGGCATGATTCTCTCCGCCGCCTACATGCTGTTCTTATACCGCCGCGTCATCTTCGGAACCATTTCAAACGAGGCGCTTAAGGACATCATGGATGTCACGCCGCGCGAAATCATCATCCTGCTGCCGTTGCTGGTGGCAACCATCCTGTTCGGCATATACCCGGCTCCCATCCTTGACTCCGTCTCCGTCGCGGCCGACCAAATTCTCATCCGTTACCAGGAAGGGCTCGCACTCGGCGGTGCAAGCCCGTATTAAAGTGACATGATAAATCTCACCACCTTGCAATCCCTCGCACCCCACGCGCTCCTTCTGCTCGCGCCGGAAGTGCTCCTCGCCGCAATGGCGATGCTCGTGTTGACGTTCGGCGTCTTTCGACCCAAATCCATGCGGTCCGTCTATCGCATCACTGCCTTGACGCTCATATTGGCGATCATCGCACTATTGCTCCCCCTCCGACTCCCGCTGGGCGACTTCACCCTGTTCAACGGCGCAATCATCATGGACGACTTCGCACGGTATATGAAGTGCCTCATCCTTGTCGCCGCCCTTGCCGCAATCTTCATGGCGCGCGACTACCTCGAACGAACACAACTCCAACGCTTCGAATATCCCGTGCTCATACTCCTCGCAACGCTGGGAATGTGCCTCATGGTCTCCGCAGGGGACCTCATCTCCATGTATCTCGCACTCGAACTCCAGGGACTCTGCCTCTATGTCCTGGCCGCCTTCAAACGCGATTCCCTGCGCTCGAGTGAAGCGGGGCTGAAATATTTCGTACTTGGCGCGCTCTCGTCCGGCATCCTGTTGTTCGGCTGCTCGCTGCTCTACGGCTTCGCCGGCTCGACCGGCTTCGAAGATCTTGCAGGCGCGGCCGGCACAATGCCTGAAAACCTCGGGCTGTTGTTCGGACTTGTTTTCGTCCTCGCCGGACTCGCCTTTAAATGTTCCGCCGTGCCTTTCCACATGTGGACGCCCGATGTCTATGAAGGCGCGCCCACGCCCGTGACCGCCTTCCTTGCCGGAGCGGCAAAACTCGCGGCCGTCGCGCTCATCGTGCGCTTCCTCGCCGACGGGTTCCTTCCCGCGGCAACGCAATGGCAACAAATCATTATAGCTCTTGCCGTTGCAAGCATGGTCTTGGGCGCGTTCGCGGCAATCGGACAAAAGAACATCAAGCGACTCATGGCATACAGCGCAATCGGACACATCGGTTACATGCTCGCCGCCCTCGTGACCGCAACGTTCGAAGGTGTTGCGGGCATCCTCTTGTATCTCGCCCTGTATCTCACCATGAATATCGGAATCTTCAGCGCCGTTCTCATGATGCAAAAACAAGACTCGCAAGTCGAAAACATCAGCGAATTTGCGGGACTGCACGAACGCAATCCCCTCCTGGCGTTCATGCTCGCCATATTGTTGTTCTCGCTGGCGGGCGTGCCGCCGCTTGCCGGGTTCTTTGCCAAATTCTACGTCTTCCTCGCCGTGGTCGAAGCCGGACTCTACCCCCTTGCCATTATCGGCGTGCTCGCAAGCGTCGTTGCAGCCTTCTACTACCTGCGAATCGTCAAGATCATGTATTTCGATGCACCCGCGGAGCCGATACAACAAACCTCGGGATTTGGACTTAAATTTCTGCTCGTGGTCGCAGGAGTCATCAACCTCGCCTTCTTTGCCTATCCCGCGGCACTGCTCATTCCCTCGCAATTGGGTGCTGCCTCCCTCATCGCGCCATGAACATGCCGCCACACTACCGGTTGCAGGCCTTCGACGACGTTGACAGCACCAACGCCGAAGCCGTGCGCATCCTTCAAGCGCAAGACGACCCGCCGCCGACATGGATAACGGCAAATTCGCAAAACTCCGGACGGGGGCGGCGGGGACGGACGTGGAACTCGCCGCCGGGAAACCTGTATGCAACCCTCTTGTTGCGCCCGCGCGTTCGCGCAAGCATCGCGCCGCAACTCTCTCTGGTGGCATCCTTGGCGGTGCGCGACATGGCAATGTCGTTCCTTCAACGCAACGACAGCGTTACTTTGAAATGGCCCAACGATGTTCTGCTGGACGGAAAAAAACTCGCCGGCATTCTCCTTGAGACGCACCGGAGCGACGGCGGCGACATCGGGTGGGTCGCCATCGGAATCGGAGTTAATTTGATACATTTTCCCCTCGATTCTCCTTATCCGGCGACATCGCTGCAGCAACATTGCGGCAAACATCCCGAACCATCGGAAGCGTTGAGCACGCTCGCATGGAGCATGGACACGCGACTCTCCGAATGGAATCAAGGAGAAGGCTTTGAACATTTCCGCAACGAATGGATGGAGCACGCCTACGGCATCGGCGAAGAAATTTGCGTGGGTTTGGGCGGGAGCAACAATGAAATGCGCGGCACCTTTCTCGGACTCGACAGCAACGGCGCATTGCGCCTGCAGGACAAACAAGGCGAGCAGTCCCTTCAAGCCGCGGACGTGCGATTCCTTCGAACCCGAAAACTCGAACAACAAGGAGCAAGCCATGCCGGATAACAACAAACTCCTCAAAACCCTCTGCAAGCGGCTTAACCACATCGCTGTCGCCGTGCCCGACGTTCGAGCGGCGGCGGCCATTTACAAAGACGCAATGGGCGCGGAAATATCCGAGCCGACCCCCGTTCCAAACCACGGCGTGACCACGATTTTCGTCCGCATGCCCGGCGCGGCCATCGAACTCCTCGAGCCTTTGGGAGAAAACTCGCCCATAGAAAAATTCCTGCAAAAAAATCCACGGGGCGGCATCCATCATTTATGTTATGAAGTGGATGACATCCACGCCGCACGGGAGCATCTCCAAAACAACGGCATTGCGCCCATCGGCGAAATCTCCAACGGCGCGCACGGAACGCCTGTAATGTTTCTGCATCCGCGGGATTTCGCCGGCGTGCTCATCGAACTCGAACAAACCCACGAATAAAATGGACATACTTCTACAAGCCCTGCTGTTTTTCCTCATCTGGTGCATGGTGTTCTTCGCATCCCTGCCGTTTGCCGTCACAACGCAAATAGAGCAACGCGAAGTCGTTCCCGGAACCAGCGAGAGCGCCCCCGTGCACACGAAACTCAGACGGAAAATCATCATCGCCACGCTCGTTGCCTTCGTGCTTTGGCTCGTCACGCGCGAAATCATCCAAGGCGGATGGATACAGCTCGAAGATATTCCTCTTCCGCCCGGAGTCGAGTTAGAATAGCCCCCATGCGACTTACCCGATACTTCCTCCCCGTGCTCAAGGAAAATCCCGCGGAAGCACATATTGTCTCGCACCGGCTCATGCTGCGCGCGGGACTCGTGCAACAACAAACTGCGGGAATCTACGCATGGCTGCCCCTCGGATTCCGGGTGCTCAAAAAAATCGAGGCAATCGTGCGGGACGAACAAGAGCGCGCCGGAAGCATCGAGGTGCTTATGCCCACGATACAATCCGCCGATTTGTGGAAACGTTCGGGGCGTTACCAGGAATACGGAAAAGAAATGCTCCGCATCCAGGACCGCCATGAACGCGATCTTCTTTACGGTCCCACCAACGAAGAGATGATCACTTCCATCTTTTCTTCCGCGGCGCGGAGTTATCGTGATTTGCCGCGAAACCTGTTCCACATCCAATGGAAGTTCCGCGATGAAGTCCGTCCCCGCTTCGGGGTCATGCGCGGACGCGAGTTCCTCATGAAAGACGGATACTCCTTTGATGTCGATGTCGAGAGTGCGCGGCGTTCGTATCGACGCATGTTCGTCTCTTACCTGCGCACCTTCGAACGGATGGGTCTGCGCGCCATACCGATGGCGGCACAAGCCGGCCCCATCGGCGGCGATCTCAGCCACGAATTTTCCATCCTTGCCGAAACGGGAGAGTCGCAGATTTACTGCCATCGTGACCTGATGGAAATGTCCATGCCCGGCAACGACATTGACTATGACTCCGATCTCGAGCCCGTCGTCGAGCAATGGACGAAACCCTACGCCCGCGCGGATGACGAGCACGACCCCGCCGTCTTCGAAGCCGAGGTCGCTCCGAACGACCGTCTCGAGGCGCGCGGCATTGAGGTCGGCCATGTGTTCTTTTTCGGGAGTAAATATTCCGAGCCTCTTGAGGCGACGGTCTCAACTCCGGATGGACACTCAGTTCCTTTGCAGAGCGGTTCCTACGGCATTGGCGTCTCGAGACTCGTCGGCGCAATCATCGAGGCGTACCATGACGATGCCGGAATCATCTGGCCCGAATCGGTTGCGCCCTTCCAGGTCGGACTCGCCAATCTCGGCCCCGACAAGCCCGAATGCGTTGAATGCTGCGAATCACTCTACACACAACTCAACAACGCGGGCATCGAAACCCTTTTCGATGACACGGCCGAAAACCCCGGCGTTAAACTCTCGCGCATGGAACTCATCGGGCTGCCATGGCAATTGCGCATCGGTCCGCGCTCGCTCAAAAAAGGCGTTGGAGAAATCCAGGCGCGGCGCACGGGCGAAAACACCGAGGTCCCGCTCGACAATCTCGTCGAGCGCATCCGCGCCCTTCTGGGAGAATCATCCCCATGATGCTCGATCCCGATAAGGCGCGTGCGTTTTCCGGATTCGAACGGAAAGTCGCGTTTCGTTACCTGCGGCCGGCCAACACCGAAGGCTTCGTCTCCGTTATAGCGGCATTGTCGTTTCTTGGAATCATGCTCGGCGTTGCGACCTTGGTGGTGGTGATGTCGGTGATGAACGGATTCAGAACCGAACTTCTCGACCGCATCCTGGGAGTCAACGGGCACTTCGTTGTCTATCAGGGAAACATACAAGTCCTTGATGACGCCACCGTCACCAGGCGCCTTGATGACATCAACGGACTCGTCGCCGCCATCCCCCTCGTGGACGGGCAAGCATTGGTAAGCGGAGCAAGAACCTCCCGCGGCGTGCTCGTGCGAGGCATCAAGGCGTTCGACCTTGATCGCCTCGCAATCCTCTCCGAGGGACTGAGTGAAGGCGCCTTGGACGCTTTTGCCCTGAACGGAGGCGTCATCACCGGATCAAGGCTGGCGACGGCTTTGGGTGTCACCGTCGGCGACTCCATCACGCTCCTGGCGCCCGAAGGTGCGAACACGCCCTTCGGAATCGCGCCGCGCTATCTCTCCTTTCCCGTGGTCGGAACGTTCGAGGTAGGAATGGCGGAGATCGATACAAACGTTCTCTTCCTTCCGCTGGAAACCGCGCAACGATTCTTCAATGCCGGTCCGGGAGTGTCGCAAATTGAAATCTTCATCGAGAATCCCGAAAACATTGATCAATTCCGCGAGCAAATACAGAATGCCGCTCCAAACCATCCCGTCGCCGACTGGAAACAATCCAATGCGACCCTCCAAGGCGCTCTTGAAGTCGAACGAAACGTCATGTTCCTCATACTGACGATGATTGTTTTGGTCGCCGCGCTCAACATCGTCTCCGGCATGATCATGCTCGTCAAAGACAAAAACAAGGACATCGCCGTTCTGCGGGCCATGGGGGCGACAAAGGGCGCCATACTTCGAATCTTCTTCCTCGCAGGCGCAAGCATCGGCATCAGCGGAACCCTTATCGGATGCGCCATAGGAATCCTCTTCTGCCAAAACATCGAAACGCTCCGGCAGTGGCTCTCCAGGCTCTCCGGCACCGAACTCTTCTCCCCGGAGGTTTATTATCTCACGCAGCTTCCCGCCAAAATGGATGCGAGTGAAATCATAGGCGTCGTTCTGATGGCGCTCACGCTTTCGTTTTTTGCAACGCTCTACCCCTCCTGGCGTGCCGCATCCCTAGATCCCGTACAGGCGCTTCGATATGAGTAACGGTTCCGATTCCAAGCGCGTGATGCTCGCAATCGAGGAGGTGGAGCGAAGCTACACGCAAGGAGGCGAGCATCTGCAAGTGTTCAAGGGCGCCTCCATGAAAATCCATGCCGGCGAGATGGTCGCGCTGGTAGGACCAAGCGGGTCGGGAAAGTCATCCCTGCTGCACATCGCAGGGCTGCTCGAAAAGCCGGACAGGGGCGAAATCGCCATCTGCGGAAGGGAAACATCGAATCTCCATGACAGGGAACTCTCGCAGTTGCGGCGCGGCAGCATCGGTTTTGTGTTCCAATTTCACCACCTGCTCTCGGAATTTTCGGCTCTCGAAAACGTCGCCATGCCGCAACGCATCAGGGGCATCTCAAACGCGCAAGCATCCAGACATGCACAAAAACTTTTGCGCGAATTCGGCCTGGGGGAGCGGCTTCAGCATCGTCCCGGACAATTATCCGGCGGCGAACAGCAACGCGTCGCCATTGCACGGGCGCTCGCAAACGAACCCGACATCCTTCTCGCAGACGAACCCACGGGAGATCTTGACCCCGCAACCGCACGCATGGTGTTCAAACAATTACTCCAAAGCGTCCGAGTCAGAGGACTTGCCGCATTGATTGCCACGCACAACCTCGCGCTCGCGGGACACATGGATCGGGTCATCCTGCTACGCGGCGGACTTCTTTACGAAGGCGCGGAACTCGCAAGGGAATTCGCAGAGAGATAAGATCGGAACTGCGCGGAAAATTCCGCGTACGGGAGCGTGAAGACGGGCTCTGTCAAAGGCCGCAAACCCGCGGCGCCGTTTTTAGAAGAACGAATAAACGAATCCGAGGCTTGCGGCGTATCCTGCAACCTCTCCCCCTTGTTGCGTGGAGACGTCCGCCGAAAGCGCATAAGCGCCGCCCCATGAATATGTCGCGCCGACACCAACGTCAAATGCGGGATCTTCGCGCTTGGAGGTTATTTCCGTTCCGTTGAGTTTGGTGGCAACTTCGCCGTCCAGCGGGACGAGAACATCTGCATGGCCGCGAAAGTCGATCCCCTCCCAGGAATCCTCGAACGCGACGCCTGTACGCGCAAGAAGCACATCGCCGTCTCCGAGAGCAACGTTCGTGCCGACGGTGTCGGTGAAGTCGTCAAAATCAACACTCGTCCACGAGAGCTGCGCCGAGGGAATGAGGACGGTATTAGAAAACACGGGGATGCGTATCAATTTATCAAGTTCCATCGCATATCCGACCTCAACGCCCGCCGTATATGCCTTCACGTCCACATCGGCAATCTTTGCATCCTTCTCAATGCTGTTATCGAAGCTGCTGTATCGGAGTTGTCCGTCCGCATAGACGCCCCTGTGCTCCCAGCCTGCATTGATCGTGCTGATGATTGATTCGGAAGCAATTTCTCCGGTGCCGACCGGAACGGAGACATCGGTGCCGGCGTCCCCGAAAGCGACACTCGCACCCAAATTGAACGAGGAATTACCGGAGCGAATCGGAACGTCAACGCCGAACTCGGCAACGATGTTCTCGGCCTCGTATGTTGCCCCGGCGGCGGAGTTCGGTTCGAACTCTCCGGATGCTCCTCCGACCTTCCCCCACATTGCCGTATTGCCGGCATGCTGCCTGCCCCGGAGCCGTTGCTGGCGGGACTCCAAGTCGGCGAGTTGCGAGAGGGCGGCAGGAAGCGACTCATAGAGTGCTACGTCAAGGAGCGTCACACTATTGAGCAGTGCATCAAAGCTTCCCGATGCCGCCTGGCAGCCCGCACCGACGGGACAAGCAACGAGATCCCATCGATTTTCGGCTGAATTATAAACAAGGTTAAAGTCGAAATTGCCGCCGTCCAGAACATCCCCTGCTACGAAGGCATTGGAATTTGCAGAATCTACGACGGCTATGAAGTGTTGAAGGGTAATGAAACCGTCTTCATCGTTGTCGGAAACCTGGAATTCATTCATTGATCTAATGTTGACGGGGATTGTGCCGGTGACCGATGTTGTCCTCAGGCGCGCATTGGCGAGTTCCGCGTCCCCGCCGGAGAAGTCGACATCAATGTCGATTTCTCCGTCTCCCGTAAGTGATCCGATAGCGAAATTGGTGCCGTTTCCGGTGAGCTCGAGTCGACCGGAAAGTGTAACCGATGCACCGCTGAAGGAACTGTCATCCGTGATTTCAAGGGTCGCTCCATCGGCGATGGCAAGGCCCCCGGTTCGGAAGATTGAACCTTCCCAAACGAGTTTTCCTTCATTGACGTTGGTTTGGGCGAAGCCTGCCCCGGATGCGTGGGTTCCCGTGACGGTAAGAGTATGGTCGCCGTCTTTATCAAAATTGTGGTCACCGGTGATTGCGGGAGTGTCACCAATGTCAAAACTGCGGTCGCCCGTTCCGCCAATTTCAATACTTGCAGCTCCCGTGACACCGGATACATCAATACCGCCGGTAAAACTTGCACCCGTTCCCAAAACGATAGTGGCGTTACTTGATGCTGATGTCGTTGAAAGCTCGATGGCGTTTGCGCTCGAACCGCCAACAACGCTGCCGTTGACGGTAAGGGTAATATTGCCGGTGCCCGAGTGGTTAACACGGACGGCGTCCTTGGCGGCGGCAGTGGCGGTCACGGTGTCGGCGATGGTTATGTCCACATCTCCCGTGCCGGAATGTTCAACCTCAATAGCCTCTTCACTGGTACTGGAGGTAACCGTTCCGGTTGCCATAACGGTAACCGCGTTGTTTCCGTCGATATCGAGCTTGATACCTTCCGTACCGCCCGTGACAGCCGCGTTTGTGGTGAGATTTACCTCGCCCGTTGTTGCCGCAGCCGTGGAGATCTGGATGCCGGAAACGTGCCCTGTCACGGTTCCGTCCGTGGTGACGGTAACATCGCCGTTTCCGGACTGGCTGATGTCAATTCCCTCATTATTGTTGGACCTGATGGTTCCGTTTGTTGTAAGGACAACCGCGCCCGTGCCATTTGAGTCGATGCGGACGGCATCGTTATGGGAGGTAATGTTGTTGCTTTGCGATAAATTGACAGTAATTGTAGTGGTGGTCGCTTCGGACGTGACTCTGATACCATAGTTAGTGGTATTGGAAGAATTCAGGCCGAAGGAGGGCACGTTGTTGATGCCCCTGGTGCCATAAACGCTTACAGACTGATTCGCCCTGCCCTCAATGGTTTGCGTTAAGTCTCTGCCGCCGCTATCCGGGCCAGCGGAACAAACCCACCTCCCAATTACCCCGGGATCGGTGCAAATCCCCGCCTCAACGGGCGAGGTCGATGCCAACATTGCGCCGAGTGCAAAAACCGATACGCCGGCTAAAAACGGTGCAAAGGAGACTAGGCCCTTTGAAGTTTTCCTAAGTCGTCCGCCTCGAATGAGTTCGGGGGGGGGGGGGGGGGGGTGATTTCACGGTCGCCGACACCGCAACGGCTGTAGAACTAAACGAATTCATTTGATGTCTCCCTGCATTGAGAAATTTACAATTTAAGTAATTTTATCGAACCGCCACGCAAACGTCAAGCCTTAAAACCCGCCGTTTTACCCGTTTGTTTTGCGGATTTCGGGGAATCCGTTTTGACCGCCCGGGCGCACAATTCCCGGAGCCGAATCCCGTTTGATTTTATACAGCGCCGCTCGTCTCTGCTATACTGCCGGTCATGTCTTTCGTCCACCTGCACACGTACACCGCATACTCTCTGCTTGAAAGCGCGGTGCGAATCGAACGACTCGCCGAATTCTGCCGAACCCACAAATCCCCCGCAATCGCAATCACCGACAGGGGAAATCTCTTCGGCGCATTGGAGTTTTCCGAAGCGCTTGCCAAGGAAGGCGTTCAACCCATCATCGGAGTAACGCTGCCCGTACATCCGGATCCCTCCCAGGACGGCGCGCAAGCAACCACAACCTACCGGCTGCCGCACATCCTCCTGCTTGCCAAAGACGAACCCGGCTATCAAAATTTGATGAAGGTCGTTTCCAAAATTCATCTTCAGCCCAGAGCGCTTGTTAACGAAAACAATTCCAATTCTCCTTCCATTCACGAACCCCACGCCCGTCTCGACGCATTGCAGGGCCGCACCGAAGGACTCATCTGTTTAACCGGCGGCAACGAGGGTCTCCTTGAGCATTATCTCGTCCAAGGACAAGACGCGCGCGCGAAAGAGACGCTCGTCAAACTCAAGGAGATGTTCCCCGGACGCCTCTATGTGGAACTCCAGCGCCACAACCTTGAACACGAACGCCTGAGCGAAGCGCGCCAGATTGCCCTCGCTTACGAGCTCGAGTTGCCGCTGGTTGCAACCAACGCCGCCCGCTTCCATGAGCGCGGAGATTTTCCCGCCTACGAAGTCTTGTGCTGCATCGAGCAAGGCGTGCGACTCGAGCAGCCCGACCGGCGCAGAAGCACCGAGGAGCACTATCTCAAGCCTCCCGAAGAAATGCACACGCTCTTCGCGGACATTCCCGAAGCCCTCGACAACTCCATCGAAATCGCCCGGCGCTGTTCATACCGTCCCACTCCGCGTGAAGCCATCCTGCCGCGCTTCCCGGATGCCGAACAAAGCGAAGCGGAAGAATTGTGTTCGCGCGCACGCGAAGGCCTGCGGAAGCGATTCGAAGGCGCTAATCTCGCCGGCACGAAGGAAGAATACGAACAACGCCTCGAGAGCGAACTCGATGTCATCACCAAGATGAACTATCCCGGATATTTCCTCGTCGTCGCCGATTTCATCCAGTGGGCCCGGTCGAAAAAAATCCCCGTGGGCCCCGGACGAGGCTCCGGCGCGGGTTCGCTGGTCGCCTACGCGCTCACCATTACGGACATCGACCCGTTGCGCTTCGGCTTGTTGTTCGAGCGCTTCCTCAACTCCGAGCGCATCTCCATGCCCGACTTCGATATCGACTTCTGCCCGAACAGGCGTGACGAGGTCATCAACTACGTCTGCGAAAAATACGGGGGCGACAGAGTCGCGCAAATCATCACCTTCGGAACCCTGCAGGCGCGCGCCGTCCTGCGCGATGTCGGACGCGTCCTCGGCGTGCCGTACGGACAGGTCGACCGCTTGTGCAAACTCATCCCTTATACTCCCGCCAATCCGACGTCCCTTGAACAGGCCATCCGCGAAACCCCGCTGCTGGCCGAAGCGCGCAAGCAAGATGAAACCGTCGCGCACATGATGGACGTTGCCATACAACTCGAAGGACTCTACCGGCACGCATCCACCCACGCCGCCGGCATTGTCATTTCGAACAAACCTCTCGACGAACTCGTTCCGCTCTACAGGGACTCGCGCTCGGAAATGCCGGTGACGCAATTTTCCATGAAGTGGGTGGAAAGCGCCGGACTCGTTAAGTTCGACTTCCTCGGATTGAAAACGCTGAGCATCATTGACGATGCCGCGGCAAGCGTTAATGCCCCTCGCGATATGCCCCTGGACGATGCCAAAACTTTCGAGATGCTCCGGCGCGGTGACACCATGGGCGTGTTTCAGGTGGAAGGCCAGGGCATGAGTGACACCCTGCGGCAAATGGGCGCCGACCGCATCGAAGATCTGATCGCCCTCATTGCGCTTTACCGCCCCGGCCCCATGGATAACATCCCCACATTCATTAAGTGCAAACAAGGGAAGGAAAATCCCGATTATCTCCATGACACAATCCGCCCGGTGCTGGAGGAAACCTACGGCGTCATCGTCTACCAAGAGCAAGTGATGAAAATCGCGCAGATTCTCGCCGACTACTCCCTCAACGAAGCCGACATTCTGCGTCGCGCCATGGGTAAAAAAATCCGCTCCGAGATGGAACAACAAAAGCAGCGCTTCGTTGAGGCCGTTCTGAACAAAGACATCAATCGGAGTCGCGCCGAACATATCTTTCAACTGGTGAATAGATTCGCCGACTACGGCTTTAACAAAAGCCATGCGGCGGCGTATGCAATGCTTGTCTACCAGACGGCTTATTTGAAAGCGCATTACCCCGCTCCCTTCCTGGCCGCATGCATGAGCTGGGACATGAACAACACCGACAGAATCCGCGCCCTTCGGGAAGAAGCCGAACACATTGACGTCTCCCTGCAGGCGCCCTGCGTCAATCGCTCCGGCGAAGTCTTTGCTGTCGACAGCGACGGATCGATTCTCTATGCGCTCTCCGCCGTGCGCAACATCGGACGACGCGCCGCCCGCCACATTGCCGAAGTGCGCGAGGAGGGCGGCAACTTCCGCGATCTGTTTGATTTCGCGCGACGGGTGTCCCCGCGAGACCTGCCCAGGCGTTCATGGGAGTTTTTGGCAAAAGCCGGCGCCTTTGATGCCCTTGAACCCAACCGCAACCGAATCTTCCAGGAAATCGACCGGCTGCTTTCCATCTCCGCGCGCGAAGCCGCCGAACAGGAAAATGCGCAAGACAATCTCTTCGGCGGCGAAAATGCCGGCACGACCCTGCAAGACGCTCCGCTGAAAGACGCGCCGGTGTGGGAGGACATGGAACGTCTGCGCCACGAGTTCGAAGCGGTCGGGTTCCATCTCTCCGGCCACCCCCTTGACCCCCACAAAGAAAACCTGGTCAATGCGGGGGCTTTAAGCCTGCGGCAGGCACGGGAAGACAATCGACACACCGCAATCCTGGCAGGCGTGATCACCGGCATCAAAGAACGAAAGTCGTCACAAGGAAACCGTTACGCTTTCGTCGCGCTCTCGGATCCCACCGGCGAGTTCGAAGGCATTATCTTCTCCGAAGCCCTCACGCAGTCGCGTTCGCTCCTGGAAGTCGGGCGCCTGGTTGTTGCCCACGTTGAATTCCAATCCGGTGAAGACGGAGGCGAAACCCGTCTGCGCATTTCCAATGTCGAATCCCTTGAGGCGTTTCTCGCAAGAAAGCCCGCGCGCGCTGCGCAACCGGCGCAACCGGCACGACCCACGACTCCCGCACCTCCGCCGCCTTCCCCGACGCCGACCGCCCCCGCACCGGCCGCTCCGGCGCCGCCCTCCCCGACTCATCCGGCGCCGGGCGCATCCCCGCCTCCGCCGATTCCCCCCGCTTCTCCGTCCCCCCCGATTCTCGAGATTCGGGTAAGTGATTCGCTCGCCCTGCCCCCCCTCCGCGAGAGCCTTGAAGCCGCCCGGCGCGAAAACGGCATGGCAAACGGGGAAAAAGTCGCAGTGGTGCTGATTCTGGACGGAGCGGGCGAGCCCCGGGGCGACGCGCGCCTGCGATTAAACGGACATTTCACCCTCGACAGAGCCGCGCGCGAGCGCATCCAATCCTTGACGGGCGTCAAATCCGTCGCCCCCGCACGAATAAACCCTTGAAAAAATCCTCATACTCGGTATATTCCGAGTATCTCCCGGTGCCGGATTGGAATGGTCGGGGGGGCTTTGTGCGCATGCACGACTCCCTTCCATGGTTTTCATGTGCCCATTTCCGTGCAACCGGCATGCGGGAGCAGTCGAACACATAAGGAACCCACAGCGATGGCGATCCCCGATTTCTCCATGCGCGAACTGCTCGATGCCGGAGTGCACTTCGGACACCAACGACACAGATGGAATCCAAAAATGGAGCCCTATCTGTTTGGTGTGCGCAACAACGTTCACATTATCGATCTCACCCACACAATGCCGTTGCTCCACCGGGCGCTTGTCGCCGCGCGGGAAACGACCCGGGAAGGCGGACGCATTCTTTTCGTCGGAACAAAGACGGCCGCGGGAAAACCCTTGAGCGAAGCGGCGCAGGCGTGTGCACAGTACTACATTGACCATCGCTGGCTTGGTGGAACGCTCACCAACTGGCAGACCATCAATAATTCGATAAAACGTTTGGGTCACTTGGAAGATGTTCTCGCCGAAGAGAAAGCATCGGGCCTGAGCAAGAAGGAGCGGCTGAAACTCACGCGTGAACGCGACAAGCTGAACAGGGCGCTCGGCGGCATCAAGGGCATGGGAGATCTCCCCGACCTGATGTTCGTCATCGACACAAACAAAGAGTCCATTGCCGTTCGCGAAGCGCAACAGCTGGGAATACCCGTTATGGCGGTTCTGGATTCCAACAGCAATCCCGACGACATCACTTACCCGATTCCGGGAAACGACGATGGCGCGCGCGCAATCTTGCTCTACTGCAAACTGGTTTCGGCGGCGGCATTGGACGGAGTCTCGGAGTATCAAGAAAGCGCGGCCTTTGCGGCCGACGAAGCGGACAGCGCCGAAGCCCTTGCCGAGACGGCGGAAGCGGACGCTCCCGCAGAAGCGGAGGCACCGGCCGAGACGGCACCTGCGGACCCGGAAGCAAAACCGGAAGAGTCAAAGACGGAACCGGAGGAATCCTCGTGAGCGGAATATCCGCATCCGATGTGATGGCGTTGCGTCAGAAGACGGGAGCGGGCGTGGTTCAATGTCGAAACGCCTTGCAAGCCTGCAGTGGAGATGTTGCACGCGCCGAAGAACAGTTGCGCGCCGAGTCACGCGAACGCGCCGGCGCGAAGATGGGGCGCGAAGCCGGCGAAGGAGGCATTGCCCTTGCGATAGACGGCTTGCGCGGCGCGCTGGTCGAGATCAACACCGAAACCGACTTCGCCGCACGCACCAAGGAATTCTGCACGCTGGCGCAAGATGTCGCCGGACTTGCCCTTGAGCAAGGCGATAACGTCGAAACGCTGTTGTCGGCGAACTACCCCGGATCAAGCGTGAACGTCAAAGAGCAAATACAAGAAATCGCAGGCGGAACCATTCGCGAAAACCTTCGCCTGCGACGCTCGGGAGTGTTGCGCGCTTCAAGCGGCGCGGTGGTCGGCTATGTGCACAACAAAATCAACGATGATATCGGCAGGCTTGCCGCGTTGGTCGCGGTTGAATCGTCCGCATCACCCGAATCGCTCGCAACCATCGGCAAACAACTTGCCATGCATGTCGCGGCAAACGCTCCGCGCAATGCCGAAGAGATGGCAAACCAGGACTTCGTCATGAACGCAAAGATATCGGTCGCCAAAGCCCTTGAGGACGCCTCCGGAGACATCGGTGCCGAGGTGCGGCTGTCCGGATTCTTGCGCTTCGCTCTTGCCGAGCCCGTTGACGACGACTCTTAAACAAAAAAACAATGCCTCCCTACGCACGCGTGTTGCTGAAACTCTCGGGAGAGAGTCTTGCCGGCGGGCGCGGGCTCGGTATCGATTCCAACGCCCTTGAGCGCATCGCCAAGGACATCGTCGAAGCATCCAACAAAGGCGTCACCTTCGGCATCGTCATCGGCGGAGGAAACTTCTTCCGCGGCGCCTCAAGCGAGGGACTCTCCATAGAACAACCCCAAGCCGACGCCATCGGCATGCTGGCGACCTGCATGAACGGCGTGGTCCTGGCGGCGGCGTTGCGACAAGCGGGACGAACCGCCCAGGTGTTCTCGGCCCTGCCCATCGGCGATATGGGAGGATCCTGCCAGCCCTACGCCCGCGGCAAAGCGTTGCAATGCCTGCAAGAGGAAGAAATCGCCATCTTCGTCGGCGGGACAGGCCATCCCTATTTCACCACCGATACCGCCGCAGCCTTGCGTGCGGCCGAGATGGACTGCAACGCTCTCTTCAAAGCCACCAAAGTTGACGGCGTCTATGCCGCCGACCCGAAAGCGGAGGCAGGCGGAGGCGAGCGCTTCGATCACATCTCCTACGACGAGGCTCTCGCCCGGGGGTTGCGTTTCATGGATGCCACCGCCCTGGCGCTGGCACGCGATACCGGCATGCCTATATTATTGTTTTCAATCGAAGAGGGTGGCAATCTTGCCCGGGTATCGGGCGGAGAAGGCGTCTTCACGCGCATTGACTCGGGCGGCAAGCATGCCAAATCCCCTGATTAATGCTATAATGGCCGTTAACGAAGGGAATGCGAGAGGAAAACCAGGAACAAAATGAGCGAGAATGTTTTCAATATCGATGACTTAAAGCGCCGGATGGAGGGCGGCTTGGCGTCGTTGCGCTCCGAATTCAACGGACTTCGAACCGGACGCGCAAATGCGGGAATGCTGGAATCCGTGCGCGTTGAAGCCTACGGGCAATCCATGCCGCTAGACCAGATGGCAAGCATTTCCGTTCCGGACGCTCGAACCTTGAGCGTGCAGGTCTGGGACCGTGAACAAGTCGCCGCGGTGGAAAAAGCAATCATCAGTGCGGATTTGGGAGTCAATCCGCAGACCGACGGGCAAGTGCTGCGTATTCCGGTTCCGCCTCTAAGCGAGGAACGTCGCAAGGAGCTTTCGCGTCTGGCCGCCAAATACGCCGAACAGGCGCGCATTGCCATTCGAAACATTCGACGCGACGGGATGGACCAACTGCGCGCAGCCGAAAAAAAAGGCGAAATCAGCCAGGACGAGCACCGAACCCGGTCAAACGAGATTCAAAAACTCACCGACCTCCACGTCTCCCGCATTGACGAAACCCTCGCGCTTAAAGAGCGTGAGGTCATGCAAGTTTAGTATTCTTGGGAGTAGCACATGAACCTTGGACGCGCACGTTCGTTTTTTGACACGGTTGGATCACACATCCCGACGCGCAGGGATGTGCGCGGCAATCAAACCACGCCTCATCACATCGCCTTCACCATGGACGGCAACCGTCGATGGGCACGGGCAAACGGCGTTCCGGCGCTTCGAGGGCACCGGCAAGGCGCACTGGCTCTGCGCCGCACCATTGACGCCGCCATCAACGAAAACATTCCGTGGCTGACCTTCTACGCTTTTAGCACGGAGAATTGGAACCGCGCCCCCGACGAGGTCGATGCGCTAATGGGATTGGCGCGAAACTTCTCCGGCGACCACCTCGAAGAACTTCACCGCAAGGGCGCGCACCTGCGAGTGCTCGGTGAACGTCACGGCCTTGATGCCGAATTGGTCGATAGCATCGAGAAAGCCGAAGCGCTCACAAAGGACAATGACGTTGTTTATGTCAATCTGGCGTTCAACTATTCCGGACGCTACGATCTCACACGCGCCGTCAAGCAAATAGTGCGCAAGATTGCCGACGGCGAAATGGATCCCGAAGAGATCAACGCTTCCGAACTCGGCGCGCATCTATCGACCGCGGGAATGCCGCCGCCGGACTTGTTAATTCGAACCGGCGGCGAACAGCGCTTGAGCAATTTTCTCCTTTGGGAAAGCGCCTACTCGGAACTTCTGTTCATGGACGTGCTGTGGCCCGACTTTGGTGCGGAAGCGTTGCGCGAAGCGATAGAAATATTTCGGCAACGTACCTCTCGCGCGGGGACGTACCCCAACCGAGCGGCAGGAGCATGAAACCGGCAAGGGAACTCTCTCTGCGTTTGATAACCACAATCATTGCATTAGCAATCGTGCTGACGTGTTTGTGGCTCGGCGAATTATTCTGGCTCGGATTGCTCTGGCTGACCGGCATGGTGGCAATAACCGAACTGTGGCGGCTGGATAAAGCAAGCTGGCACAGCCTCGAAGGGCTTGTGAGCATCGTCGCGCTGCCCGCATTGTTGTTATCCTTCGCGTGGGGATGGTTTGAGGTCGGTGCGGCGTTGCTGGTATCAACCTGCTTGCTGGCGACATTCGCGCGGACGCAAAAATCCGGCGCGCTTGTGTTTCCTCTATTGTTGTTACCGGCGCTTTTGGGAGGCTTGATGTTTGCGGCGTATCTGGGCGTTGCAGGAGGCTTGAACGCCGGTGCAATAATCTTCTTGTGGCTGCTGGCGGTGATTGCCGCCGCCGACAGCGGAGCCTTTTGCTGCGGACGCATCATCAAAGGCCCCCGCCTTGCCGTAAAAATCTCTCCCAACAAAACTTGGGCGGGAGCCATCGGCGCGATTGGCTTCGGCGCCGTTGCCGGAGGGCTTGCCGGCGTCGAATGCGCAAAGATTCTCCAATTTACGAATCCCGACATCGGCGTGTTCGCAATTTTGGGAGCCGTTATAGCGGCGCTCTCGCAAGGGGGAGATTTATACGAGTCTTTTCTCAAGCGTCGCGCCGGTGTAAAGGACTCCGGAAACCTCCTGCCCGGACATGGCGGCATCCTCGACCGTATCGACTCTCTTCTTGTCGGCATGTGGCTCATCGTATTGATCGGACTGGCGCGCGAGCAGCCTCAAAGCATCGGGAGTTTTGACAGCGAAGCCGTTGCGCGGGGAGTTCTCTCATGGATGTAGCCATGCCTCGACGGGTAAGCGTGTTCGGGTCGACCGGTTCCATCGGACGCAACACCATTGAACTACTCGAAGCGCGCGGGGATGAGTTTCAAGTTGAAGCCCTAACGGCGCATTCGAACATTGAACTGTTGTGCGAGCAGGCCGTCCGATTGAAGGCAAAGACGGCGGTCATCGGCAACGATGCGCTCTTTCCCGAACTCAAGGAACGACTCCGCGATACCGGCATCGCCTGCGCCGCGGGAACATCGGGATTGCTTGAAGCGGCCGCGCGTCCGGTTGACTGGACAATGATCGCCATCGTCGGAATGGACTGTCTCAGGCCCGCCCTTGAAATCGTTGCACAGGGAGGATGCGTCGCTATGGCAAACAAAGAGTGCCTCGCGGCCGCGGGAAAACTTTTCGTGGAAGCGGCGCAGCGCTCCCGGGCGCAACTGCTGCCGGTGGACTCCGAACACAACGCCATCTTCCAGCTGTTTGACCCCGAACGCGCCGAGTGGATCGAGCATATCACCCTCACCGCATCGGGCGGCCCCTTCCGCAGCCGCACGCTCGATGAACTTGAAAACGTCACTCCCGCACAAGCGCTTCAGCACCCCACTTGGAGCATGGGCGCGAAAATCTCCATTGACTCCGCAACGCTGATGAACAAAGGACTCGAACTCATCGAGGCCCATTGGCTCTTTCCCGTCGGACATGAAAAATTTCGCATTGTGCTTCACCCGCAGTCCGTCGTTCATGCAATGGTCACTTATGTGGACGGCTCCGTCATGGCGCACATGTCCGCGCCCGACATGCGCGTCCCCATAGCGCACGCGCTCGCATACCCCGGGCGGATGCGCACGGACACCGCGAGTTCCGATCTCACGAAAATCGGCAGCCTCGATTTCGAGCCCGCCTGCGAGAAACGCTTCCCCGCCCTGCGCCTCGCCCGCACGGCCCTCGAGCGCAATGACGGCTCTGCAACCGTGCTCAATGCCGCAAATGAGGTCGCTGTAGCCGCGTTTTTGGAGCTGCGGCTGCGCTTCACCGACATCCTTCCCGTCATTGAAGGCGTCCTGGAGGACATGGCGGCAGCGCCCGACGCCCTCAAGGCGCCGCAGAGTTTCGACGATGTCTTCGCGCTTGACCGGCACGCCCGCCGCAAAGCCCTTGAAGGCATCAATGAGCGCATCCGTGGTCGGCAAAATCTCTCGCATGCCCCCTCCGCAGGCGCACCAACCCCGCACGCAAGAAAACGCGAAAAGATTGCCTAAAACGGCAATTATGCTATTATGCAAGAACTCTCGAAACGAGAGTTTCGCAATTAAAATTAGGTAGACAAAAATGGAAATGCTTGCTGGTTTTTTCGAGTTTCTCTCTTCGAGTGCCGGATACATCCTGCCCTTTTTATTCGTGCTGACGGTTGTGGTGTTTTTCCACGAACTTGGGCATTTTGCCGTCGCACGCTGGAACGGCGTGCGCGTCGAAACCTTTTCGGTGGGATTCGGATCCGAAATCTTCGGCTACACCGACAAGCACGGCACTCGCTGGAAATTTTCCTGGATACCCCTGGGCGGATATGTCCGCTTCCACGGCGATGCCAACGTTGCAAGCGTCCCCGATAGTTCGAGTGTCGACGAGGACGACGAAGGCAACTTCCACACGAAACCGCTGGGCGCACGCATGGCGGTTGCGGCTGCGGGGCCACTTGCGAATTTCATTCTCGCGATTGTCATCTTTGCAACGCTCGCTTTCTTCTTCGGAGAATATTCGCGCCCGCCGCGCATCGACGAGGTGCGTCCCGACAGCGCCGCCGAGCAAGCCGGACTGCTTGCCGGAGACATCGTTCGCGCCATTGACGGAAGCGAAATCGAATCCTTCCAAGACATTCGCGAAAAAGTTCTGCTCCGTCCCGATGAAACGTTGGAATTCACCATTGAACGCGGCAGTGATCTTCTCCTCCTTGCGGTCACGCCGAGATGGGAGACCACCACCGACCTGTTCGGAAACGAAACCCGTGCGGGTGTTCTGGGAGTCATCCAGCACGCTTCCGAGCAAGACAGCGAGATTCGCCATGTCGAATACGGGATTATCGGCGCGCTCGGGCAGGGAATCTCGCGCACCTATGTCATCACACGCGACACCCTCAGTTATATCGGGCAGATGATTACCGGCCAGCGCAATGCCGACCAGCTGGGCGGTCCCATCCGCATCGCGCAGATCTCGGGGCAATCGGCGGAACTCGGATGGCTCGCACTCATCCAATTGACCGCATTGCTGTCGGTAAGCATCGGGCTTATAAACCTGTTTCCCATCCCCCTTCTCGACGGCGGACATCTGTTGTATTATTCTATCGAAGGGTTGCTCGGAAAACCTCTCGCGCAGCGTTACCAGAACGCCGGGTTCCATCTCGGTTTGGCTTTTGTAATTTTACTCATGGTATTTGTTACATGGAACGACTTGCGCCATCTCAAACTGTTTGCGTATCTCCGTGACGTGTTGAGCTAAAAAATAGGAGAGCCAAGTGTATCTACGCAGGATTGCAATCTTCGCGGCATGTCTGATGCTTGCTGTTGCGTATTCCTCCAACAAAGAAGCCCGGGCGCAAAGCGGCACGATCATCGAGGAGATTGCCATCTCCGGGAACCTGCGCGTGGACGCCGAGACGGTCTTGTCTTATCTGCCGTTGAACGTGGGCGATGAGTTCGACCCCGCTACGCTGGATTCGGCGCTTAAGGCGTTGTATGCGACGGGACTGTTTTCGGATGTGGAGATTTCCCAGGAAGACTCGCGCCTTATCGTCGTGGTGCAGGAAAATCCAATCATCAACCGCATCGCTTTTGAGGGCAACGACATCATTGATGACGAAAGCCTGCGCACGGAAACACTTCTGCGCGAGCGGGCCACGTTCAACCTCACGCAGGTGCAGTCGGACACCAAGCGAATCATCGACCTCTACCGCCGGCAGGGACGCTTCGCCGCACGGGTGGAGCCCAAAGCCATTGATCTTGACCAGAACCGCATCGACCTCGTCTACGAAATCTCCGAAGGGCCCGTAACCGGCATCCGCGCCATCAACTTCATCGGCAATGATGTGTTTAGTGATTCGGAATTAAAAGACGTCATCTCCACGCAGGAGAGCAATTGGTGGAACTTTTTCGTAACCGGCGACAGTTACGACCCCGACCGGCTTGCATTGGACCGGGAATTGTTGCGGCAATTCTACCTCAACAATAGTTATGCCGACATCCGGATTATCTCCGGAGTCGCCGAACTCACGCCGGACGGCAGCGACTTCTTCATCACCTTTACCCTGGAGGAAGGCATTCCTTACGACTTCGGCACCATCGAAATCGCCACGGATGTCGCGCGCCTTGATACCGAGGAGTTCATTTCGCTGGTTGAATTTGAAACCGGAGACCCTTACGAAGCCGCCGCGATTGAAGAGGCCATCAGCGACATCGTCCTGTTGCTGGGCGAAGAGGGTTTCGTCTTTGCGGACGTGCGCCCGCAGGTTCGACGCAATCAGGAAACCCAGACCGTTGATGTCGTCTTTCGCATCGAGGAAGGTCAACGCGTCTACGTTGAGCGTATCAACATCAACGGAAACTCGCGCACGCTTGACGAGGTCATTCGCCGCGAAATCGAACTGGTCGAAAAGGACGCCTTCAACCGGGCCCTGCGTGCACGCTCCGAGCGCAACATTCGCGGACTCGGTTATTTCGCCTCGGTCGAAGTTGTTGAGCGTGAAGGCTCCGCAGACGATCTGTCCATTCTCGACTTCAATATCGTCGAGCGCGCCACCGGAGAGCTCTCTTTCGGTATTGGATTTTCATCGGTCGATAATCTCGTCGGTGACATCTCTTTGACCGAGCGCAACTTTCGAGGGCGCGGACAGACCTTGCAGACACGCTTCGCTTACGGAGAAAACCGCCAAACCCTCGATTTGCGTTTTACCGAACCGCGATTCCTCGGACGCGACCTCTCCGCCGGTATTGATTTGTTCGGAACCGAAACCGACTTCCAAAGCGAGTCATCCTTTGACGAGCGCACCATCGGTATTGGTGTCCGGCTGGGATTTCCGCTTGGGGCCGACTGGTATCTTACCTCCCGCTACCGCTATCTCGACGAAAGCGTCGACAATGTCGCCTCCGACGCCTCGGCTGTCGTTCAAGACGCACAGGGAGATCACACGCGCTCGCTGCTGGGTTATACGATTTCCACCGACCGTCGAAACGACCCCATCAATCCCTCCGAAGGCTGGTATGTCTCCTTTGACCAGGATGCCTCCCTGCCGCCGGGCAGCGTGAACTTCGTCAAGCAGGAGTTTCGCTACCAGCATTATTACGAGTTTGCCGAGAATTGGATCGGAACATTCCGCCTGACCGGCGGTTATGTCCACGGACTTGGCGAAGATGTTCGCCTCAACGACCGCTTCTTCAAGGGAGGCACGTCTTTTCGCGGATTCGAACGGGCAGGTGTTGGTCCGCGCGACGTCCGAACCGACGATGCCATCGGCGCGCAGGCTTTCGCCATCGGAACGCTTGCGCTTGCCGTGCCACTGCCTTTCATCCCCGAGGAACTTGCGCTTTCGGGTAATTTCTTTACCGACTTCGGCTGGATTGGGATTACCGACAATGAAGACGAGTTCTTAGCCGGCATAAATACCGCGGGCCAACCCATCCTAACTCAAACCACTCAAATCGAAGACGGCTTTGACCCACGCGTGGGTGCCGGCTTCGGCTTCTTCTGGGAGTCACCCATCGGACCGGTGCGTTTTGACTTCTCGAGAACCATCCTCAAAGAGGATTATGATAAAACCGAACGGTTCCGATTCAGTGCAGGAACGAAATTTTAAACACAAGTAAGGAGAAAAATCATGAAAAAAACCATTCAAACATTCTGGAAAACCATTACCTTGACGATTGTCGCAACAGCATGCTCCGTGAGTTTTGCAAACGCGCAAGAAGGATCAGGCCCGCAGGTAAGCGACTTGCTTTTTGTTGATGTACAACAAGTGCTTGTCGGTTCATCTGCCATGCTCGATATTCGAAGGCAGGTCAGTGACCAAATCACTGCTATCCGTTCGGATGCACAGCAGGAAGAAGCCAACCTCATCGAAGAGGAAAAGAAACTCAAAGCCAAAGCGGACAGCATCTCCGAAGAGGAGCTCCAAACCGAGTATCGCCAGCTGGACGAAAAACTCACACGTGTTCGGGCTGAACTCTCGCAACGTTTGCAGGCCGTTCAAAATGGAGCGTTTGAAGCACAGCGCGAAGTCGAAAACCATCTCGCAGAGATCTTTAACAGCTTGCGCCTCGAGCGCGGCGCCGACTTGCTCGTCAATCCGCAGGGAATTCTCTCCGCCGACATCGGCTACACCATTCCCTCGGAGCAGAACATCACCGATGATGTTGTCACTGCTTTGGACGAACGTCTGCCCGCCGTGGTCGTCATGCCTCGAACGATTCCACCGGCACCCGCTTCGCCTTTGTCGACCATACCTGACGGCACCGAAACGGATGCCTCCGAAGGGCAGTAACCTCTGCCGACAGGAGACATGCAATGGCGGATGCGAGATTCTACCGCAACGCCGGGCCCTTTCGTCTGGATGAAATCGCCCAAGCCGTCGGCGCGGAGATAATTTCGGATGGAGATGGAGAACGCACCCTCGAAGATGTCGCGTCCCTGCAATCTGCAGGCCCGCGTGACTTGTGCTTCTTCACCCATCCGAAATACCGCGACGACTTTCTCGGCAGCAAAGCCGGTGCTTGCATTCTCGATGCCGCGAAAACCGAAAAACTCGGCACTATGCCGAAAGGCACGGCAATCCTTGCCAGCAAGGATGCCTATCGAGCCTTCGGCGAGGCGGTCGCACTGTTCTATCCCGAGGTCGATGGCCTGGACGTAAGTTCCGCCGACGGGTCCCAATTAAAGAAAACGGATTCCGATGCTTATGTCGCGGTTGATGCCGTCCTCGAAGAAGACGTCAACCTTGAAGCCGGAGTTGTCGTCGGTGCGGGCGCGCGCATCGGTCGGGGCACGAGCATCGGCGCGCACACTGTCATCGGCAGGGGCGTTACCATCGGACGCAACTGTGCAATCGCTCCGCATGTTTCCATTTCATACGCACTGATCGGCGACGGGGTTATCTTTCATCCGGGCGTGCGTGTCGGACAAGACGGCTTCGGCTTCGCTATGGGCCCGCAAGGACATCGCAAAATCCCGCAGGTCGGACGCGTTCTTGTCCAAGATGATGTTGAGGTTGGCGCCAATTCTTGCATCGACCGCGGTTTTCTTGACGACACCATCATCGGTGAAGGTTCCAAGATCGATAACCTCGTGCAAATCGCCCATAATGTCGTGCTCGGACGCGGATGCATCATCGCCGGACAGTCCGGAGTCTCGGGAAGCTCGAAGCTTGGCGCGTTCGTCGCGATAGGCGGACGGGTCGGAATTTCAGGACACATCGAACTCGGCGACGGCGCCCAGGTCGCGGGAAACTCGGGAGTTCCCCGCGACGTCCCCGCCGGCGAAATTCACGCAGGTTATCCTGCCAAACCTATCGCACTCTGGCGCAGAGAAGTCGCCGCACTGGCAAAACTTGCAAGAGGCAAACATAAGGACTAGAACGCGGCATACTTGCGGACCTTGTCCCTCTTGCGCAACTCCCCTATAATACGGTTATGAATACCCAAACTTCGGGCGATAGTCTCGAGCTTGCCGACATCATGCGGCTGCTTCCGCATCGCTATCCGTTCCTTATGATTGAGCGCGTTGAGAACATCGTTGATTCGGAAAGCGCAGTCGGCATCAAGAACGTCTCGATCAACGAACCCTTCTTCCGGGGACATTTCCCCGGACATCCCGTATTTCCGGGCGTATTGATAGTCGAAGCGATTGCACAAACGGCCGGAGCGGTTACTGCATATCGCGCAAATATTCCCGGCGCGATGACTTACATGGTTGGAATTGACAAAGCACGTTTCCGTAGACCCGTTCTTCCCGGTCACCGGCTTTGCCTGCACGTTAAAAAAATAGGAATGCGTCGGGACATTTGGCGATTTTCCGGCGAGGCCAAAGTTGACGGCGTACTGGTTGCAGAAGCCGAATGCAGCGCGTTTCTCGCCTCAACCGGCGACGATTAAAAGAGCACACAGATTGATGACAGCGCGCATTCATCCCACTGCCATCATTGCCGACGATGCCCGTATTCACGAGAGTGTCGAGATTGGCGCTTTCTGTCAGATTGGACCCAAGACCACCCTTGAAGCCGGCGTGATGCTGCATTCGAATGTTGTCGTGTGCGGCAATAGTCGTCTCGGCGAGAATGTTGTGGTGTTTCCCCACGCCTGCATCGGCGGCGAACCTCAAGACATGAAATTTGACGGCGAAGAAAGTTTCCTCGAAATCGGCGCGCGCTCGATCATCCGCGAGAATGTCACCATCTCGCGCGGAACACAGGGCGGCGGATTGCTGACGCGCATCGGTACCGATTGTCTGCTTCAATGCAACAGCCATGTCGGCCATGACGGCATTATCGGCAATCATGTGATTTTCTCGGCGGCGGCGATGACTGCAGGACACTGCAAGGTGGACGACTTTGCCATTCTTGGCGGCAATAGCGCGATACAGCAATTCGTCCGGATTGGTAAATATGCAATGGTCGGGGGCATGACAGGCGTGCGCAATGATGTTCTTCCCTTTGCACTAGTCACGGATATGCCCGCAACGCTGAAAGGGCTCAACCTTGTGGGATTGCGCAGACACGGTTTCAAAACCGCGGACATCCGCGCCATCAAACGCGCCTACGGCATCCTCTTTGATGCAAACGACTCGCTTCGTGCACGCGCTGAAAGCCTCACCGACACCTTCAGCAACAACGCTCATGTGAATTTGCTGCGTGACTTTGTTCTTGAGGTCGGAAAATGCTCTTTGTGCATGCCCGACGGTGACTTTGCCGAATAACGCCGAATGAGCACCGCACCTTTGGGAATCATTGCCGGCAGCGGCGTATTGCCAGAGATGGTCGCGCGGGCGGCGCTTAAGCAGGGGCGCGATGTCACTGTATTGGCACTCACCGGAGAAGCGGACGGTTCGCTGGACTCATTCGCACCCCACTGGATAAATATAGGCGAACTGCGACGCGGGATGTCCTTGTTGCAAGAAAGAGGCGTGCGGGACCTGGTAATCGTTGGGCGGGTTCGCCGTCCGAGCTTGCGAGGTTTTAGAGGTGACAGCGAAGCTTGGAAATTCTTGTTTCGTTGGATTGTCGGCAAGCGAAGCAACGATGAACGGTTGCTGCAAGCACTTCGGCGCTACCTTGAGGAGCGTGGCGGTTTTCGCATCGTTGCGGCACAAGAGATTTGCGAATCGTTGCTGGCTACTCCCGGCTTTCTCGGACGCCATCACGCAAATAACGAAACACAAAAAGACATCACGTTCGGTGTGGAAGTTGCACGCGAGGTCGCGAAATACGACATTGGTCAGGGAGTCGTCGTATGCAGGGGTGTTGTGTTGGCGGTGGAAGCGCAAGAGCAGACCGATAACATGTTGCGTCGCGTGGGCGAGTTGGATGAATCGTTACGCGGCTCCCCCCAAGAACGCGCAGGCGTTCTTATTAAACTCCCTAAACCGTTGCAGACTCGCGAGCTGGACTGGCCCGTGATTGGCGAGAAGACGATCATCAATGCGTCGCAGGCGGGATTGTCAGGTGTCGTGCTACAAGCGGGGGGATGCCTCCTGATAGATGCCGAAGCAATTGCCAGGCGCATTGATGCGGAAGGAATGTTTTTGCTTTCGCTTGAAGCGGACGAGATGGCCGCGCGTAAGCCCCATGACCAACACGACTGATAAGCCCTTGCGCATTATGCTGGTTGCCGGCGAGGTTTCCGGTGACCGGTTTGGTGCGCAGTTGATGTCATCGCTGCGCCGCGTGTCGACTCGACCGGTATCATTCATAGGCGTTGGAGGTGCAACAATGTCGGCGCAGGGATTGACTTCGTTGCATGATATAAACGATACAGCGGTTGTCGGAATATGGGACGTTATGAAGCGCCTGCCGTTACTACTGCGCCGCATTCGCGAAACCGCCGATTTTGCCTTACGCGAGTCCCCGGACGCACTCATCCTTATCGACAGCCCCGACTTCACACATCGTGTTGCAAAGCGTGTGCGTGCGCGCAACAAGAAGATTCCCATTATCACGTATGTTGCGCCGAGCGTTTGGGCATGGCGCCCCCGTAGAGCAGTCCGGATGTGCTCTTATATCGATCATATGATGGTGCTGCTGCCATTTGAGGAGGAGGTGTTTCGCCGTGCAAAAGGACCTGCCTGCACCTATGTCGGACATCCCGCTCTGGAAGAGGTGCCCGCACCCGGGGATGGAGAAGCGTTTCGCAAACGTCATGGAATCGGCATGGACGAGCAGATTGTTGCGTTGTTGCCCGGAAGCCGCCGAGGCGAGGTAGAACGTCATGTTGACGACTTCGTTGAGGCCGGGTTGCAATTGCGTGAATTGGTCGAAAATACCCGCCTTGTGTTGCTGGGGCGCGAGGAGGTTCGTCCATTGCTAGAATCGAAACAACCAAGCTGGGGCGGCAAAATTCTGTTGTTGTTCGGCGAGGAAGAGCGAGCCGGATTGTTCGGATCCGCGAACGCGGCATTGGTTGCGGTAGGCACGGCGGCTTTGGAGCTGGGCTTGGCGCGTGTTCCGATGGTTGTAGGGCTGCGCGAACATGCTTTTAACGCTTATCTGGGTGCACGGTTATTGCGCACGCCTTCCTTGTCGTTGGTGAATTTGGTGCTGGATACTCCTGTAGTTGAGGAATACCTGCAAGAAAAGTTGGAGACGGAAAAAGTTGTCGAAGCGTTGCAACGCATTTTGACCTCACCCGGACGCGAACGGATTCTCGGACATCTGAATGAGTTTTATGCCGCGATGAGCATTGGAGACGATGTGCCTTCGGAACGTGCCGCTCGGGCGGTTCTGAAAGTTTTGGAAGACGCGAATAACTCCGAATAGACTTTTCAGCCTGTTTTTTATCCTCGTTGCTTCAAATAGTTAATGACTTCAATAGCATTTTTATCCGGAGGAAAAACCGGATAGAAAACTTTGTTTATGGTCCCCTCATCAATTACAAAGGTTATTCGCTTCAATAACGTCATCTCCTCGACAACCATAATTGGCAGACTTAACGCTTTTGAAAAATTTAAATCTGAATCCGATAACATCGGGAAAGGCAAGTGCAGCCGTTTAACGGCTTCGCTCTGATATTGTGTGCTCTGCGTCGACATGCCGAACAAATTTTCAACACCCAAAGATTGAAACTCTGCGTAAAGATCTCGAAACGAGCAGGATTGCGGAGTGCAACCGCGCGCGCCCGGTATCTGATCCCATCCATCCGGCAAAGGAGTGTCCGGCCTGCCTGTCATAGGATAAACAAACAGAACTGTCACCCCCGGCAGGGAAGATATGTCAACGCAACTCCCGTCCGTGCCTTTCATCGCAATAGACGGCACTTTCATGCCGCATAGATGCGAAGCCTTCCCGTCGTCCTCCGGTTTCGGCAAAGAGGACCAATCAACAACATTGAGATTACTCTGGTTCATATAAACTCTCCGCTCCCATGGCATCAATTATGAAATTCAACATACCGGAAAAAATTGCGAATTCAAATTTTATTCTAGTTTGGAAAATATATGTTATATCTTCAACCTCACAAATTTCATTGATTTAACATCATTGGAATCACGCAACGAAATAACCCTGAAAAGGAGAAGTAGTATGCTTGAAATGAAAAATGAATGCCTTCAGTGCAATATCAAACTTGAACCGACCTCTGATGCCATGATTTGCTCTTATGAGTGCACGTTCTGCATGCAGTGCGCAAATGAAAACAACGGTATTTGCAAAAACTGCGGCGGGGATTTGCAGTTGCGCCCTAAAAGAAAGCAATGAAGGCCATGAATACGGAAAAAGCGCAAATATTTCCCCTGAAGAATGCCAGGGAAAAATTTGCAGCATCGCCTCGACCGACAGAAATTATACCCGGCGTAACAAAACTTTCCGAACTTGTGTTTTCAAAAGGCGATCTTCAACTCCGTTATTACGAACCGGGAAAGATTGACCACCAAGTGCCGCATGATCAGGAAGAATTATACATCGTTATATCGGGAACGGCAGAACTTGATCACGGAGGAAGAAAAGTTTGTTGCAATCCCGGAGACTCCATTTTTGTTTCGAAGGGAGAAACACATAAATTTGTTAATATCTCGGACGATTTTTCAGTTTGGGTAATATATTTTAATGCATGAGTTGATTTCGTTCGCAATTTTATGGTTTTTCCTGGCCGTGCCCATAGGCCCGAACGCCCTAATCTCGATTGATTCGTCAATTCAATACGGCTGGCCCCGTGCGGTGATGGTTCCTTTGGGAATAGCGGTGGCTTCAATAGTTTACAGCTCCCTTTCCTTAACCGTTCTCGCCTACCTCCTGAAGCTGGCGCCCGTTTTGTTCAAATTAATTATAATTCTCGGATCTCTTTATTTGCTTTATTTGGGTTATAAAATTTTGATACGCCCCGCGCTGGAAAGAAGCGGCGCAATAAAAGACATTAAAAACAACAAACTTATGTTTCTTGGATTTACAACTTCGCTTTCCAACCCAAAAGCGGCATTAGTATATTTATCGGTTTTTCCCGCTATGGCTCATAGCGGAGATATCGATCCGATAGTCTTAATAGCAACCGCATGCATAATTACCTTCTTTGTATATTGTGCTTACAGCGGATTCGCAAATTTGTTTCGTGATTTTGTTATAGGTTTCCCGCGCAGACAAAAATTAATGGATATGCTTGCCTGTCTTTCGTTTTCACTAATTGCGGTGCAGAACATTTATTATGCGATTACGGAAAAGGCTCTCACTTGAGCGAGCTTGTAATTCTACATCACCACCGGCAGGCACCGCTTAAATCCACAAAGCCCTGAAGTTCTCCCCTTCAATAAAGGATTTGGAAAGACCCTTTTAAATGCTACAATTCCCAAAAATCCCTCACCGAGGAAGATCATGCCACTCGATTACGAAAAGTTGCGCGCCGTTCATTTTAAAGATGAGGCGCATCATTATGATGAGAAAGACGCCATATTGTACGCGTTATCCGTTGGCTTTGGCGCCGACGCTTCCGACCGAAACGAACTTGGATATGTGTGCGAGTGCCTCGAGGGAGGCTTGAAGACCGTACCTACTCTTGCAACGGTATTGGTTCGAAGCGCCGGCGCCATCGATACTCCCGGAATCAATCACGAGCTTCTTGTTCACGGCGACCAGCGCCTTCGCATCGACAATCCTCTCCCTCCCGAAGCCGATGTGCTTGCCGATACCCGGGTAGTTGAGATCTTCGACAAGGGTGCGGACAAAGGCGCCTTGTTGCTGGTCGAAACAAAACTCCGCCTTGAGGACGACACGCCGCTTGCGACATCAACCACCGGATTGTTCCTTCGGGGGGACGGCGGATTCGGCGGGCCGAAGGACGGCGCACCCAGGCCGCACGCGATTCCCGAGTGTGACCCCGACTTCATCGCGCCGCTTCATACCACGCCAAATCAGGCGCTCCTCTACCGTCTCAACAGTGATAGAAACCCGCTCCATGTTGACCCGGACTTTGCCGCGCGTGCCGGATTTGACCGGCCGATTCTCCACGGATTGTGCAGCTACGGAATTGCCTGTCGCGGCTTGATACAACACGTTTGCAATTATGATGCGTGGCGTATTCGTGAGTTTGATGCACGATTTTCCGCGCCTGTTTTTCCCGGCGATGTATTGGAGATGGAGTTCTGGCACAAGGACGAGACCGTCTCTTTTCGCGTGCGCAACAAGGAGAGCAAGCAGGTTGTCATCAACAACGGCAGATGTTTGCTTGGAGGTTAGCTTGTTTTTATGGATACACAAAAATGTGATGATGCAAATGCTTCGTATCGTTTGAATTTTCCGGATACTTGCACGACTTTATCCTTATGACCCCGCCTTATATCCTTCGCTTGTTTTGCGTGACTGCTTTTACGCTTGTGTTTGCATTTGAAGCGCTCGCACAAGAAGCCCCCGCAACCCCGCCTCCCCAGGTTTCCACTGCTGAGGTCGACATTGCCACCACCCCTATCGGGCGTGACTATCCTGCGAGAGTGGTTGCGGCACAAAGTGTTTTGTTGTTGGCACAGGTTGGCGGAGTCATCACAAAGCGCATCTTCGAGGAAGGCGCTTTTGTCGATCGAGGCGACGTGCTTTATGTCATCGATCCCGAATCCTACCAAATTGCACTTGACCAAGCTGATGCCCAAGTGAGTTCAGCGCGGGCAAACTTGTCCTTCGCACAAGCCGAAGTCGATCGCTTTACACCTCTCGCGAAGGAAAACATCACCTCGAGCCAGAAATTGCAACAATTGGTCGAGCAACGTGACAGCGCTGTTGCTCTCGTTGAAGTCGCTCTTACCGAACGCAATGCCGCGGAGTTGGCGCTTCGACGCGCGCGCATCAGGGCGCCATTGTCCGGACGGATGGGATTGGCGGAAGCGGATGTCGGCGATTTGGTCACCGCCGGCCAGACGCCTCTAACAACATTGGTGCAGTGGAATCCTATCGAAGTTCATTTTCACCCTCCCGCGCGTGATTTGTTCTTGATTGAAAAACATCACGCGCTTGCGCCCTTGGAAGTGAGCGTGTTTCTCCCGAAGTCCGATGACGGTGATGATGACGATACCGGTGAGATGGCGGGACATGTTTTTACCGGAAAAGGCGTTCTTGATTTTATCGATAACGAGGTTTCTCCTTCAACCGACACGATTCTGATGCGTGCGAGCGTGGATAATCCCGATGCAAAACTCCGTCCGGGACAGTTTGCGCGCGCACGTGTGCATATAAGCGAGCGCGAAAGTTTGCTTGTACCGCGCAAGGCGATACAACAACACCAGGCCGGGTACCTTCTCTATGTCGTTGATGATAACGACACAATTCAAACGCGCGAAGTGAAACTTGGAGAGGGGTTTGGCACACAGCAGATCATTCTCAAAGGTGTTCAGCAAGGCGAGCGGGTTGTCGTTTCGGATATCACCCGGCTTCGTGAAGGTATGAAAGTCGAACCTCGCGAAGAAAACGACGAAGTCGCTCCCTCGCAACCATGAGCGGATTTTTCATTACGCGTCCGATATTCGCCGGCGTTGTCGCGATACTAACGCTGCTGTTTGGTTTGTTTGCGATATATTTGATGCCGGTTGACCGTTTTCCGCCGGTAGCTCCTCCGGTGATATCGGTTGCGGCGAGTTATCCCGGGGCAAGCGCCGAGATTGTTGCAGAGACGGTCACAACGCCGCTTGAGCAAGCCATAAACGGCGCTCGAGGAATGTTGTATATGTCATCGAGCAGCGCGAATTCGGGGCAATCGTCGATTTCAATTACCTTCGAGAACGGCTATGACATTGACCTCGCCGCGGTGGATGTGCAGAACCGCATCCAAAGCGTTTTGCAAAGTTTACCGGAGATAACCAGGCGTGCGGGTGTGCGGGTCGATAAAGCGGGAACTTCGGTTACTCTGGTCGTCAATCTGTTTGCGCCCGACTCCCGCTATGACGAAATCTTTCTAAGCAATTACGCCGATCTTCACATTGTTGATGTGTTAAGCCGCGTTCCCGGCGTGGGACAAGTGCTCATCTTCGGAGAGAAAAAATACGCTCTTCGGATTTGGCTGGATGCGGACAAAATGGCAGCGCTTCAACTTGCCCCCAATGATGTCATCACCGCCATTCAAGACCAAAATCAGCAAGTCGGCGCCGGAATCATCGGGCAAAACCCCGCGCCGCAAGGACAAGCCTTCGAATATCCGCTCATCGCACAAGGGCGCCTCGAGGAGATTGAAGAATTTGAGAAAATCATCATCCGTGCATCGGCAGACGGTTCCGTGTTACGGCTTTCAGACATTGCCACTATCGAGCTTGGCGCCGAGAATTACGACGGCTTTACCCAGTTCTCCAACCAACCAACCGTTGCGATTGCGGTGTTTCAATTACCGGACGCAAACGGACTTGAAGTATCGAGCGCGGTCCATGAGGCGGTTTCAAAACTTTCGGAAAATTTCCCCGAAGGCGTCGAGTACGGAATCCTCTACGACACCACCGTCTACATCAGCCAATCGATAAGCGACGTTCTTGCGGCGTTGCGTGATGCCATCATCCTCGTTGTGATTGTCGTGATCGTGTTTTTGCACAATTGGCGCTCGAGCATCATTCCGATAATTGCGATACCGGTTTCATTGATTGGAGCGTTTACCTTCATGTTGGCGTTGGGCTTTTCGATAAACTTGCTGACGATGCTTGGGATTGTCCTTGCGGTTGGTTTGGTTGTTGATGACGCGATTGTTGTGGTTGAAAACGTTGACCGACGGCGACGCCTCAATGAAAACACTTCGATTTATGAGACGGTTCGATCCTCAATGAGCGAGGTTACCGGGCCCATCCTGACAACGACCGCAGTATTGCTTGCGGTGTTTGTTCCGATATCGCTACAACCGGGCGTTACCGGAAAATTGTATTACGAGTTTGCGCTCACGATTGCAATTGCGTTGACAATTTCTTCTTTTAATTCCCTAACGCTAAGTCCCGCCTTGTGTGCATTGCTGTTTCGAAATCAACCTGTTTCGAACGCAAAGGAAGGCTCGCATTGGTCGCCGCTGACATGGTTTGATAGGGGATTTGATCGTGTACGCGACATTTACATGGTGCTCATTGAACGACTCATTCGAGCACGATGGATTGTAATGCTGGTTTTTTTCGGTGCATTTGGGCTGACATTGTACGTCTTCGAGAAGACGCCGAGTTCTTTTTTACCACAAGAGGACCAGGGTTTTTTACTTGCAAACGCGACGCTTCCGGCAGGAAGCTCCCTTGAGCGCACCGAAGCTATAGCGCGCGAGGCAACGGATATTATGCTGGATACGCCCGGGATTATTTCGGTAATCACCGTAGGCGGACTTGACCTTCTCAACAATGTAAGCGCCTCAAACACGGCGACTTTTTTTATTGTGCTCGATAGTTGGGACAATCGTGCGGAAAATCCGGGACAAGATTTGCATACGATACTGACATCTTTACATGGGAAATTTGGAGGGATTAAGGATGCGACGGTTGTGCCGTTTAATGTTCCCTCGATTCCGGAGTTAAGTTTGGTGAGCGGTTTTTCATATCAATTACAAGACACGCTGCATGCGGGACCCGAGGCAATGCAGGGGGCGGTCGGAGCATTGCTACAAGAAGCGGGCGCGCGGGAAGAACTCGGTTTTATTTTCACAAGCTATTCGGTATCCAAACCTCGTTACGAGGTTGATATTGACAGGGAAAAATTGTTCGAGATGGGGATTCGTTTGAGTGACGTTTTCGATGCATTGCAAGTTTATCTTGGTTCGTTTTATGTAAATGACTTTAACAAGTTCGGTCGAGTATATCGTGTGATTGTTCAAGCACGCGAGGAACAACGCGCCGAGATTGACGATGTCCAACTTCCACGCATTCGAAGCAGCACAGGTGAAATGATACCGCTGGCATCATTGTTATCACTGCGCCCCACAGTCTCGCCAACGAGCATCTCGCATCACAATCTCTACCCCTCGGTCTCAATAACGGGTGCGGCAGCAGAGGGATATAGTTCCTCGGAGGCAATTGATGCGATGCGTGAGGTTTCGGAGAAAGTACTCCCCCAAGGTTTTTCATTTGAGTGGAGCGGCGTGACATTCCAGGAAATTCGTTCAAGCGCGGCCGCGCCTATTATTTTTGCGCTTGCGCCTTTGATGGTATTCCTCTTTCTTGCGGCGTTCTATGAAAGTTGGACAATGCCATTCATGATCTTGCTGAACACGCCAATGGCGGTGTTGGGAGCATTGCTGGCGCTTTCCCTCGTCGGCCTGCAGTTGGATGTATATGCGCAAATAGGGATTATCATGCTTGTCGGCTTATCGGCAAAGAACGCCATCCTCATTGTTGAGTTTGCGAGGGTTCGTCGAGAGCAGGGTGAAAGCATCGAGGCTGCCGCCCTTGCCGCCGCACGAGACAGGCTGCGGCCGGTCTTGATGACGGGTTTTGCCTTTATTTTGGGGGTTATTCCGTTGTTTACAACAGGCGGCGCAGGAGCCGCATCCCGCGCTTCGATAGGAATTACGGTGTTCGGAGGGATGCTTGCGGCGACCCTCCTCAGCATTTTGCTCGCCCCGGTGTTTTATGTAGTGATACAGAATTTGACCGAACACTCTCGCTTTCTTCGCAGACTGGGTATAAAATAGCCGGATGGTTAAGATAAACGGCAACGAGGTTCGCCCGGGCAATATCATTGAGCACAAGGGAAGCTTGTGGAGCGTGGTAAAGTTGCGCCATGTAAAACCGGGCAAGGGCGGGGCGTTTGCACAGGTTGAATTGAAAAGCGTTCTAGACGGGACAAAGCTGAACGAACGTTTCCGTTCTTCACAGACGATTGAACGTGTGCGCCTGGAGCAAAAGAAGTGCCAGTTTCTTTATGCGGATGGTGACATGTTGAACTTTATGGACCAGGAAAGTTTTGATCAGGTATCGCTTGGAAGTGACTTAATAGGGGAAAGTTTGGCGTATCTGCGTGAGGGGATGGAAGTCTCACTAGAGAGTTACGAGGGCAAGTTTGTCGGGATCGAATTGCCCGACCAAGTTACCCTCGAGGTGACGGAAACCGAGCCTTTTATTAAGGGACAAACGGCTGCGTCTTCGAACAAGCCGGCGCTGTTAGAGAACGGATTGCGTGTGATGGTGCCGCCGTTTGTATCGGTTGGAGACAAGGTCATTGTTGACACGCGTGATGGTAGTTACATCCGCCCGGCAGAATGAGTCGTTACGCTGCAACGCTATCGCCGTTGCTTGGTATCATGACGGCGGCGGTGCGCAAAGCCGCCTTCGGGGTGTTGCGGGATTTCCGCGAAGTGTCGCAGTTGCAGGTATCAAAAAAAGGGCCGGCGGATTTTGTTACAAGCGCGGATAAAAGGGCGGATGAAGTTTTGCGCGAAGAGTTATCGCGCGCGCGTCCGGACTATGGTTTTCTCACCGAAGAAGGCGAAACCGTTGTGGGTGCCGACTCCGAGCACTGCTGGATTATTGATCCCATCGACGGCACGCTAAACTTTCTGCATAGTTTGCCGTCTTTTGCCATATCTATGGCGCTGACTTACCGGGGCGATGTTGTCTGCGGTGTGACTTACGATCCGGTCTTGGATGAGATTTTCTACGCCGAGAAGGGTAAAGGCGCATATCTTAATGACAAGCGTGTGAGGGTGTCGGCGCGCGCATCAATGGAGGAAGCACTGATAGCGGCGGCTTCAAGCGGATTCGCACGACCGGAACGCGAGCGCTTCTTTCGCGAGGCAAATGCGATCTCGAATAAAGTTGCCGGACTGCGGAGCAGTGGTTGTGCATCGTTAAACCTTGCCTATGTCGCGGCGGGAAGATTTGACGGTTACTGGGAGCGCCATCTTCAGGCATGGGACATTGCGGCGGGGATAGTGTTGTTGCGGGAGGCCGGAGGAATTGTCTCGGAGCCGGACGGCGGGGATAGAATGCTGGAGAGCGGCGCGATTTTGGCGGCAAACTTGGAATTACACAGAGCATTGGCCAAAGTGCTGCGTGAATCTCGGGCTTGACTTGACGATAAGGACTTGTAGAGTGACGCAGTTTGCGCCACCTGTAAAATTGGAAAGGAAAAAATTATGTCGGATATAGAGATTGCCCGTAAAGCGAGTTTGCGCCCGATTCCCGAGATAGGAGCAAAGCTGGGAATAAGTGAGGAATCTTTGATTCCAATGGGCCGTTCGGTTGCCAAGCTGGACTTGGACTTCATCAAAGGGCTCAATGAACGCCCGGACGGCAAACTGATATTGGTCACGGCAATGACTCCCACGGCTGCAGGCGAGGGCAAAACGACGACGACGGTTGGATTGGGTGATGCGTTGAATCGCATTGGCAAGCGCACGGCGATATGCCTGCGCGAACCGAGTTTGGGTCCTTGTTTCGGCATGAAGGGAGGAGCGGCCGGAGGAGGTTACGCGCAAGTTGTTCCGATGGAAACTATCAACCTGCATTTCACCGGCGACTTTCATGCAATATCGGCGGCACACAATCTTTTGGCCGCAATGACCGACAATCACATTTACTGGGACAACAAATTAAATTTGGACACGCGAAGGATTGACTGGGGTCGTGTTGTGGACATGAACGACAGGGCGCTTCGAAACATCACGGTTGCATTAGGAGGTATTGCGAACGGTTTCCCGAGACAATCTCGTTATGACATCACCGTTGCATCGGAGATAATGGCAATATTGTGTTTGGCAAAGAATCTTGAAGACTTGGAAGAGCGTTTGGGGGACATCATCATCGGACAGACTCGCGCGAAGGAAGGGGTGACAGCGAAGGAGTTGGAAGCGGCCGGTGCGATGACATGCCTGTTGCGTGACGCTCTTGCTCCGAATTTGGTTCAAACACTGGAAAACAATCCGGCATTTGTGCACGGCGGGCCGTTTGCCAACATTGCGCACGGATGTAATTCCGTGATGGCAACAAAGTCTGCGTTGAAATTGGCGGATTATGTTGTCACGGAAGCCGGATTTGGCGCGGATTTGGGAGCGGAAAAATTCTTTGACATTAAATGTCGTAGTGCCGATTTACGCCCGAGCGCTGCAGTGATAGTGGCAACGGCACGTGCATTGAAAATGCACGGAGGCGTGAAACAAACAGATTTGAGCGAGGAGAATGTGGACGCGGTTCGTGACGGCCTGGCGAATTTGGGTCGCCACATTCATAATGTTAAGCGTTTTGGAATTCCCGTGGTTGTTGCGCTGAACGCGTTTTCGGCGGACACGCCTTCGGAGATTGCAGCAGTTCGCGAGTTTTGCGAGAGCCTGGATGTCCCGATGTCCGAGGCACGCCACTGGGCAGAAGGAGGAGCCGGTGCCGAGGACCTGGCTCGCCTGGTTGATGCAGCGGTTGAGGAGGGAGGCGCGTTTCATACGTTATACGAGGACGATGTTCCTTTATGGCGCAAAGCGCAGACGATTGCGCGCGAGATTTACGGAGCGGATGACATCATCGCGGACAAGCGCGTAAGAGAGCAGTTCCGCGCTTATCAAGAAGGCGGCTTTGGAGACTTCCCTATTTGCATGGCGAAGACTCAATACAGTTTTTCGACCGACCCGGAACGCAAAGGTGCGCCGGATGATCATGTCACGCCAATACGCGAAGTTCGCTTGGCTGCGGGTGCGCGGTTCTTGGTGGTGATATGCGGCGAGATAATGACAATGCCCGGTTTGCCCCGTCGCCCTGCGGCGTGTGATATTGGACTGGACGGGGATGGACAAATTTACGGGCTGTTTTAGAACACCATTTGAACTAATTCATACGGTCGAAGCGTTCGAGTTTACCGAGAGTTCCTGCTACTTGTTTGTTTTTTGAGAATCCCTGGTGTTATACTCCCCTCATGTCCCAAAAAATCTACCTTACAATTGCGCTTGCCGTCTTTGCTCTTCTGTCTGCCTGCGCTCTTCTCCCCGAGCGCTTTGCGGTTAACACGCCCTGGCTACAAGAATTCTTCGCTCGCGCACAGGCTCCCGACCAAGTAACGCTTAACTCCAAAATCCAACTCCCGCCGGGATATTCGATATCCGTATTTGCCGAAAATCTCGATGACCCGCGCATGCTCTTGTGGGTCAACGCAAACCTTCTCGTCTCGACTCCGTCAAGCCGCACAGTAAAACTGCTTCGACCGAATGCACAGGGAACTCGTATCGAGTCTGTCGAAACACTGTTCTCGAGCCTGAATCTTCCCCACGGTCTCGAATACCATGACGGCAAACTCTACATCGCCGCACAAGACGCAATCTATCAAGCTGATTTCGATGCACAAAGCGGCGTGGCGACATCAGCGCTGCAATCAATTGCCTCAATGCCGGAACGGGGCGGTCACTGGACTCGAACGATAAAACGCGGGCCCGATAACCTCCTTTATGTCGGCGTCGGCTCGTCGTGCAATGTCTGCGAAGAAGATGATGAACGCCGCGCCGCACTTCTTACGCTTGATCCGAACACGCATGCACTTGAGGTGTATGCGTCCGGTTTGCGCAATACGGTCGGGTGGGATTGGCGCGCATCCGACAATGCGCTCTACGGCGTCGATAACGGACGGGACCTTCTCGGTGACGATGTCCCTCCCGACGAGTTGAATCGAATTGAGAAGGGCGGCTTCTACGGCTGGCCCTATTTGCACGGGGACAATGTTCCCGACCCCGATTACGGCGATATTTCCGACCCCCGCATTGCCGGGGCAGTCCCGCCTGAACACGGTTTTCAAGCCCATGTTGCGCCCTTGTCTTTAAAGTTTTTGGAAAATTCACTTCCGGGACTGGAAAACGCCGCCCTCGTTGCGTTGCACGGTTCGTGGAATCGAAGTTCCAAAGTTGGTTACAAGCTTGTCTCGTTGCATTGGGACGACAACGACAATATCGAAGAACGTGACTTTGCCGTTGGTTTTGAAGAAAACGAAGACGTGTTCGGTCGCCCGGTTGATGTCGTCGAAGGACCCGATGGCGCGCTCTATGTTTCCGATGATTTTGCCGGTGTGATTTATCGCATTGCGTTTGACGAATGAGCGACTTGCTCTCCGAAACAATTCTCAATACCGCCGTTGTAGAGGAGCTGCCCTGGCAGGCCGAACCGCAAGACGTGTTCGCACCCATTGCGCAACACCCTTTTTCGATGTTCCTGGATTCCTCCGATACCGTGCATACGCCCGGACGATGGAGCATTCTCGTCTGCGAACCTTTTGAGACCCTGTCTTTAAACGTGCGTGCAAACCCCAATCCTTTTGAGGCTTTGCGCACCCGAATGTCGCGCTTTAGGATACCGCCGCACTGGCACGCCGAACTCGCCGAGCGATTACAAAATCAACCACCTCCGTTTTTGGGCGGCGCAGTGGGTTTGTTCGGTTATGAACTCGCCGCCTGCTTGGAATCGCTGCCGAACATGCCGCGCAACAGGCACCACGCCGATATGGTTGTCGGCTTGTACGACTCATTGCTTGCGTTCGACCATCATGCCAAACGCGTCTTTTCGATCTCGACCGGCTTACGCGAATCGGAAGGCGCGGCGCGGGAGAATTTGTCACGTTATTGGGCGGAGCGTTGGCGCACACGCATGGCACACGCCGCTCGAGCCAAACACAAACGTAATTCTGCAAATCTCCCGCCCGCGAGGGTCATACATTGGCGCAGCAACTTCACTCGCGCATCATACGAAGCCGCCGTTGCCCGCATCGTTCGATACATTCGGGCCGGTGATATTTTTCAGGCAAACCTGTCGCGCCGTTTCGAGTTGCATTTGGATTCCGATGATCCTGCCTTTGCTTTCTACCGGCGTTTGCGGAAAATCTCTCCTGCTCCCTTTTCCGCATTTTTGAATCTGGGCAAGCGTACAATATTGTCGTCCTCTCCGGAGCGCTTTCTCGAAAGCCGCGATGGCCACGTTCGCGCACAACCCATCAAGGGAACGCGTCCGCGCGGGACCTCTCCCAAACACGATCGCGCCAACGCTACCGATCTGCTCAATAGCGCCAAAGACAGAGCCGAAAACATCATGATTGCCGACTTGCTGCGAAATGACATCTCCAAAGTTGCCTTGCCCCACTCGGTCGGCGTTGCAAACTTATGCACACTCAAACAATTCGCCAACGTGCACCATCTTGTTTCAACCGTTACAGGAAAATTACGCGACAAATTCGATAGCCTCGACTTGCTCGCCGCATGCTTTCCCGGCGGCTCGATAACCGGTGCGCCAAAGCCCCGCGCCATGGAAATCATCTCCGAGCTTGAAGGCATTGAGCGTGGCGCCTATTGCGGCGCGATAGGCTATATAGGCTTCGACGGATCAATGGATGCATCCATCGCAATTCGCACCATCTCGATGTTCGGAAACATTGCGAACTTTCATGTCGGCGGCGGCGTCGTGCTCGATTCAAATCCTTCGGGCGAATATGAAGAGACCGTCGCCAAAGGCTGGGCGATGGCGCAGGCCTTGAGCGATGAAGCGGAGAGAGTATTCACTAGCGAGAAAGTTACGCAATGATCCTGCTTATCGACAATTACGATTCCTTCGTCTACAACCTCGCACGCTATATCGAGGAACTCGGCTTTCCGTGCCGTGTCGTTCGAAATGACACCCTTGATGTCGCGGAAGCGCTCTCGCTGCAACCCCGCGCAATTGTGCTTTCGCCGGGACCCTGCGCACCGGACGATGCGGGCATCTCGATAGAATTGGCCCGCACCGTCGCCGCGCGCGGCGACACCGCTTTGCTGGGCGTGTGCCTCGGACACCAGGCTATTGTTCAAGCGCTGGGAGGAAACGTCCGAGCGGCTCGTCGTCCGATGCACGGGATGGCGGCACAAGTGTTTCACAAGGGCGGAAAGTTGTTTTCAGGGATACCTCCGACCTTCACGGTCGGACGCTATCACTCCCTGGCCGCGGATGTTGCGAGCGAAGGCAAACTGCAGGCGTGTGCATGGGATGAGGATAGCGAGGTAATGGCGGTTGAACATGAAAGCGCCCCGGTGTTTGGCGTGCAGTTTCATCCGGAGTCGATTTTGTCCGAGTACGGACATTTGCTGCTGGCGAATTTCTTAAACTTCGCCGGAATGAAAGCAAAGAGGATCCCGCGGTGGGCGGCATGAGTGGGACGTATGCGCTTTGCTGGTTGAACGGCCGAACAATGCGAACCGAAGAGGCGCGCATTGATCCTGACGACAGAGGCTTTCTGCTGGGCGACGGTGTTTTCGAGACAGTGCTGTTACGGCGGGGACAAGCAGTTTGGTGGCAGGAGCATGTGCAGCGGCTTCGGCATGGCGCGCAAGTGTTGGGAATGACGCCGCCCGATGTTGACGTGCTTTCGAATGCGTTTGGCGAAATTGTTGCGGCGAACAATCTGGATAATGTGGACGAAAGCGTGCTGCGAATAACTTTTTCAAGGGGAAGCGGAGGCAGGGGCTTGTCGGCGGGCGCCGGGAAGGAAGCGACTTTGCTGCTACGGGCGAGCGCAATGGCTGCTTCAAGTGATGTCGCAAGGGCAATGATAGTGGAATCGGTTCGACGAAACGGGTCGAGTGTTTCGTCACGCTTGAAAACATTGTCTTACGTTGATGGCGTGCTGGCCCAACGGGAAGCAGAAGCTCAAAGATTTAGCGAAGCGCTGCTACGCAATGATATCGGGCGATTGATCTGCGGGGCGCGGGCAAATCTGTTTGTTTGGCGGAATGCAGAGTTATGGACGCCGCCGATTGAAGAGGGATGCCTGCCCGGGATTGCACGAGGATATCTGCTGGATATTGCAAGAAATACCGGGATTGTGTGCAGAGAAGAAAGTTTGGAAGATTTGCGGGCGGATGATTGTGTTTTGCTAACCAATAGTTTGCGGGGGGTCGTGGTGCTGGCGGAAGTTGGCGGTGTTGCATTGCGCCCCGCCGATAAATGCGGCGATCTAACCGCGCTTCTGTCCGCTTTTCGGAAGCGGATGGCTTAAGAATTGCCGAGGGAGGCAATCTCCTCGCGAGCGCACTGAACGGCCCAATCCGAATCACCCTTGAACCCTCCCGAGATCCAGCGGGATTCGACGCGGGACAGCACCTTCCCGACCAGCTCGCCCTCCTTAACACCCAAATCCATCACCATTGAACCCGTCAAAGGAAAATTAGGAATCTCGCCCTCAAGACCCTCCAAAGCTTTCTTCCATTCCTGAACGTTATCGCGGAGGACTCCGTTCGACCACGAGAGCAGCAGAATGTCACGCGCGGATGAGCGACCATAACGATACAACAAACCACGCACTTCCAAATCCGAAGGAATGTTCGATAACATTGCCGAAAACATCATGGCAAGGCGGCGTGTATAAACGCGTGAAAAACGCAGTCGTTCGCCGACATCGCGCACACCCTTTTCGTCATGCAGCAAAACCCCCAAACGCAACCCGGCATCGCTTTCCAAACCCAGCGAAGATTCGATTTCGATTAGCGCCTTATAGCGTTCGAGTCTCACATCTCCCAAACATTCCCTTAATACACCGCAGGATTCCATCCACTCAAGGGCGTCACCGCCGCGCGGCAGCATTAATATACGCGACAGTTCCTCATCAATGCGCTCGCCGGAAATGCGTGACAACCCCTCGCGCAATTCTTCACAAGCAGCCAAACCTTCGGCATCGGGGCGCGCGCCCCCATAGCCGGCGGTAAACCGAAAGAAGCGCAGGATTCGCAGATAATCCTCCTGTATGCGCTTTCGAGATTCGCCTATAAAGCGAATACGCTTTGCCTTTAAATCCGCAACGCCGTCAAAAGGATCATGCAGCACACCTTCCCCATCCAGATAAAGAGCGTTGACGGTAAAGTCACGACGCACGGCATCCTCGTCCCAATCATCGATTGCTTCAACGCGAGCGTGCCGTCCGTCGGTCTCCTCGTCCCGGCGCAATTGCGTTATCTCGAAGCGAGTCCCCTCGACCCATGCCGAAACCGTGCCATGCGCCAAACCCGTCGGAACAACACGAACACCCTCACGAACCAACCTCGCAATAACCTCGTCCGGCGAAAGACGGGACGCTACGTCAATATCCTTGACTTCAAGCTCAAGCAGGGCGTCCCGCACCGCTCCTCCGACAAGACGAATGTTCCCCTCTCCGAGCATCGCAAACAGCGAACGCACGTCTTCACGTCCGGTCAACGCCTTCAACGATGCTTTCATTCGAACTGTCCGGGAACGATATCGCCCTGCTCAAAGCGCGGCGGGGAATACGCCTTGCCGGTTTCCTCCCCCTCCACTAATGCAAATGTGAACAGGGATGCCGCGACCAGCAGCAATCCGCACGCCGCCAGCCACACCAGGGCCTTTGAGCCCATTTTGCTCTCACGCCGGGCAGGAAATAGCCGCCGGACCGCGTGGATATACAGCCCGTAGACCACAAACGGCAGCAAAAACCATCCCAGTTGAATAAGAAGAATTCGTAACAATTAGTCCCAATCCTGTCGTTTCCATACTATCATTGAAAGCATTTAGAGGGTATCATAACAGCACAACTCTGTAATCCACCATGATATCAGAACCATGAACACGGCACTTCCTGATTTATCCACAACACCCGACTCGCCCCCGGCCCCGGAAGAAAACGAACTCGTGCTTGAGGCCGAGAGCCTGTGCGCTTCCCTGCAGCGCGCTCGCGATGCCATCGCCGGAGCCATCCTGGGGCAAGACGAAGTCATTGAGCAGACGCTCATCACATTGCTGTGCGGCGGACACGCGCTTCTCGTGGGTCTGCCCGGTCTCGGCAAAACATCCCTCGTGCACGCAACCGCCAGAGCCCTCGGCATGCAAGAGGGACGAATCCAATTCACGCCCGACTTGCTGCCCGGCGACATTTTGGGATCCGAGATTCTCGAGGACGGAGACGACGGCAGACGGAGTTTTCGATTTCTTCCCGGCCCGATCTTCTGCCGCCTGTTGATGGCGGACGAAATCAACCGGGCATCACCACGAACACAATCCGCGCTGTTGCAGGGCATGCAGGAGAAATTCATCACCGTTGCAGGCAAGCGCTACGACCTCCCCACACCGTTCCACGTCCTCGCAACACAAAACCCCATCGAGCAGGAAGGAACGTATCCGCTCCCGGAAGCGCAACTCGACAGATTCCTCATGCACATCGAGATGCGCTACCCCAACCTGGAAACTGAACAGCGCATCCTCATCGAAACAACCGGCGAAGCCCCCCTCGAAGCAAATGCGGCCCTGTCCGTTGAAGATCTCTTACGCGCACAAACGCTCGTGCGGCGCATGCCCGTTGGAGAACGGGTCGCAAACATGATTTTGCGGTTGATACGCTCGGCCCGGCCCGACGACGGCACGGACGATCAAATCCTATGGGGGCCATCCTCCCGTGCGGGACAAGCGTTGATGCTGGCATCGCGGGCGCGGGCCCTGCTGCAGGGACGCTTCGCGCCCTCGTCCGAAGACGTTCACGCACTCGCCGTCCCCATCCTCCGGCATCGAATGGCTTTGCGCTTTGAAGCCATTGCTGCGGGAACTCGCGTCGAAGACCTCATTCTTGAGCGCGCCAACCGGGCCGATACATCCTAGACAATCGTGAAACCGATTCTCGACCAGGTGATCGCCGTAGCGGCAAGGACATCGGCAAATCCACGCACACGCCTCGAAATTGAAGCCGAACAACTCGCTTTGAGTCTGCCTCCGCTGCGCGCAACCGCAACGCTTGCACGCGCGAGCGTTGATCCCGGTGTTCATGGTCACAAACGCGCGGGAACCGGTGAAAGCTTCTGGCAATTCAGAAGATTCCAAGAGGGCGACTTTCGCAGCGACATCGACTGGAGGGCGTCCGCACGACACGAACACCTCCACGTACGTGAACGCGAAAAGGAAGCGCCCCTGCGATTCCGTCTTTGGTGGAGCAACGCACATACAATGTCCTATCGCTCTAAACGCAAACTTCCCTACAAGCATGAACGAGCCGCCGTCCTGCTGCTGGCGCTCGCTCGGCTGCTGCGGCGCGGAGGTGAAAAAGTTGAGACGCTCGAGGGCGAAGCGGAAAACCCGCTCAATCGCGCGCCTGCAGAATCGAGAGCGTCCTGCCTGATTTTGGCGGGTGATTTTCTTGATGTTTCCGATGACCTGTACGAGCAGATGCGTCCGCTCGCTTCGGGCAACGCCACCGGGCATTTGTTGCACATCATTGATCCGGCGGAGGAAAAATTCCCCTTCCAGGGGAGAACCGGATTTACCAACGCCGAAGGCGCCGTTCGACAAATTCTCGGCAATGCGGAAGATTGTACGCACGAATATCAAAATCGTTTCACGCGGCATTGCGACCGAATCGGGAAAATCGCCCGTGCGCTCGGATGGAGTCTGCAGCGGCATTACACGGATGAAACCGCGCAAGACGCCCTCCTTCAGTTGCATCAACGTTTAAGTGCTCCGGCGGGGGGGATGTCGTGAGCATCGGAGCGTTTCTCATTCATGCGCCCTGGGCATTGCTGGCAGTTGCGCTGCTGCCGGTGTTGTGGTGGCTGATACGATTTCTCCCGCCGCCGCCCCGTCGCATTTGGTTTCCCCCGCTGGCGCTCCTGGAAGGATTGCGCTCGGCAACGCGGGCGCGGATTCACCCCAATTACTGGCTGCTCTTGCTGCGCATGCTCATCTGCGCGCTGATTTTGGCGGCCATGGCGGACATCTTTTACCTGCGCGACATCGCCGCACATTTGGGACGCGAATCGGTACGCCTGATTGTTATCGATAACGGATGGTCTTCGGCAACAGGATGGCAGGAACGCTCCGAAGCGCTGGAGCGGCTAATCGATGAAGCCGAACGCGACCAACGCAGAGTCTTGCTGCTGACAAGCGCGGACAATGTGGAAGAGATGTCGTTCGATCCGGTCAGCGCGGCTAAAGCGCGCCTGCTTGCCGATGCGCTCGAGCCGCTGCCTTGGCGCAGCAACCGAATCGCCCTCGCGCGGCAACTCAACTCCTTGATTAAAAACTCTTCCCCCGCGTGGCTGGACGGCGTTGAACCCATCTGGATCGACGACGGCATCGAAGAAAAGCGCGATGGAGGCGGCGCCGAAGCACTCGCTTCAGCATTGTCGCTCTTGGGTGAACGTGGTGTTGCGCCGCGTCGACTCTCTCACACGCATAGCGACGGCAACGCCTTGTTGGCGCTGCGCCCGTCCACGCCTGCGGAAAACGCAGACGCGATTCTTCTGTCCTCAGGCATCACACAACGCAATATTAACGAAAAAATCATCGTCGCCGTGGATGCATTCGATAGCAACGGCAAACGCATCGCGCGAGAAGAAGTCGAACTTGATGTCAACGCCCGCGAAACCCCCCTGCACTTTGATTTACCTTTGTTGTCTTCAAGCAAAATTGCGCAAATTGCCGTCCAGGGACAAGCATCCGCCGCCGCCGTGCTTCTACAAGGATCAAGCACGCATCGACTTCCCGTTGCGCTTCTGGATTCCAATCCGTCGCAAAGCGAGCGCCCCTATTTTTCCGGACTCTATTATCTGCGACGTGCGCTCGCACCCTTCGCGCAATCGCGTGCCGCATCCGATGTATCAAAGACGGGCGGGAACTCGCCACTCGAACAATTGCTCGAAGAGGCGCCTGCCGTCGTTATCCTGGACGATGTCGCACGCATGACACCCTCCGAACGACGCATTCTCACAAGCTGGGTTGAACGCGGCGGCATCCTTGTCCGCTTCGCCGGAACCAACACCGCGCAAGCGCAAACATCCGACAATGTCGACGAACTCTTGCCGGTGCGACTGCGAAGCGATGAGCGCGTTCTCGGAGGTGCGCTTTCGTGGGATTCGCCGAGACGCCTGGGCAAGTTTGAAGAAGACAGCCCCTTCTACGGGCTTGATGTTCCCGACGAGGTCACGGTTTCGAGACAGATACTCTCACTTCCCGACTCCACCGGAACGGGACAGGAGCGCGCGCAAGCCTGGGCAAAACTTTCGGACGGCTCGCCTTTCGTAAGCGCACGCCCGAAAGGTCGGGGTCTGCTCGTTTTCTTCCATGTCACCGCGGCGCCGAACTGGTCGAATCTGCCTTTGTCCGGACTTTATGTTGATATGCTCAGGCGAATCCTGCGACTTTCTCCCGGGCCCGTCACGCCCGAGCAAACATCTTCCGAGAGCGCTCTTTCGACCCGCTCAACCGATGCCGCCAACCGGGAATCCCTGCGGCCCTTCCTGACACTCGACGGCTTCGGCGTGCTCGGCTCGCCGCCGATATCCGTGCGGGCGTTCGAAACCGACAAGATCAACCACATACAAGCGTCCGAACAACACCCTCCCGGATTTTACGGAAACGCAGGCGCCCTCGAAGCTGTCAATGTGCTCGGCGAAAACGATAAAATCATCGCGCTTGAAATCGCGGGTGCCGACGCACTCGGCAGCATTCCCGCACTCCCGCTCCTCGAACTCGGCGCCTTCTCGCTCACACCCTATCTGCTCTGGCTCGCCTTTGCATTGCTGTTGCTCGACTCCGCCATCGCGCTGCGCTCCCTGCGTCCGGCGTTCGCCCCCGTCAAAGCCGCAAGCATCGTCGTCCTGCTCGTGATGGCCTCCCCGGCTTTTGCACAATCCGCCTCCGATGCCAACAATGTCGCACCCATTCCCGTGCCTGAAGCGCTGCGAAGTTTCACGCTCGCATACGTCAAAACCGGAAACGTGCAGGTCGACAATATGAGCCGCGACGGCTTGCGCGGACTCGCCCAAGAACTCCACAAACGCACGACCGTCTATTCCGACATCCCTGAAGGCGGGCGTCCGTCCGAGCCCATTGGCATCAACATTGAGAGCGACGAGCTTGCATATTTTCCCCTGCTTTACTGGCCGGTTACACCGGAACAGCGCGCCCTTTCGACCCGGGCCAAAGCACAGGTCTCCGAATATCTGCGCTTCGGCGGAATGATTCTTTTCGATACCCGCGACAGGTATTCGGGAACATCCTCTTTTGAGGGAGGCGCGACCGAAGGCGAGCTAGCGCTCCGGCAGTTGCTTAAGGACATAGACATTCCTCCGCTCATGCCGGCATCGTCCGCACATGCACTCGGCAAATCCTTTTACCTGCTGGACGAATTTCCCGGACGCTATGCCGGCGGGCGCGTTTGGGTTTCGGCTTCCGAAGGAGAAGACGGCAACAAAACCGTCTCGCCCGTTGTCATCGGCGGACACGACTGGGCGGCCGCCTGGGCCATAAACGCCTTCGATCGTCCTTTGATACTGCCGTTGCCCGGGCGTGAGCGTCAAAGGGAAATGGCGCGGCGATTCGGCGTCAACCTCGTCCTCTACGCACTAACCGGAAACTACAAACAAGACCAGGTCCATCTGCCAATCCTCCTCGAAAGGCTTGCACACTAATGGCAATCGAAATCGCTTTTGCACCTTTGGCTCCCATGCTCGCACTGCTCATCGCCGGCGCGGCGGTAGCGTTGTTCGCGGTGACGGCACTCTACTGGCGCGCATGGGAAACATTCTGGCGCGTCCTTCCGCTCGGGCTTTTGCTGCTTGCCCTGGCTGCACCTTATTTAAAGGAAGAACGTCGAACGCCCCTTGAGGACATTGTTGTTCTGATATCCGACCACACGCCGAGTCAAAAACTCCCCGAACGGGAGTTGCAACGCGAACAGGCAATGAATCATCTGCGTGAACAAATTGAACGTCTCGACAATATCGAAACACGCATCTTGACCGTTGAAGAAGACTCGCGCGGAGGAACAAAATTGTTTTCCGCATTACAAGAAGCCCTCGAAGGCCTGCCGCGCGAAAGGCTTGCCGGAGTCGTGATGATCACCGACGGACAGGTCCATGACATTCCCGAGTCCGCCGAGGCCGACCTCTCCATGCCCTTCCACGTGCTCCTCACCGGCAAACCCGACGAAATCGATAGAACCCTCCGCATTGAGCACTCTCCGGGATTCGGACTCGTGGGCGAATCGGTTGAAACGCTCTTGCGCATCGAGGACTTCCCGCAAAGCGAAGGCAAAGGCGCGCGCCTGAGTTTGCGACTGGACGGTATCGAGCGCGAAACCATCGCCGTCCGAAGCGGTGAAACCATCCCGTTGCAGATTCCCCTGCTTCATGCCGGCGCAAACATCCTTGAGGCCGAGGTCACGCCGCTCGCCGGCGAAACCTTTCTCGACAACAACAACATCGTCCTCGAGATTCAGGGCATCCGGGAACGTCTGCGCGTGTTGCTGGTTTCCGGGCGCCCCCATCCGGGAATGCGGGTCTGGAGATGGCTCCTCAAGGGTGACGCGGCCGTTGATCTGGTCCACTTCACCGTGCTGCGCGATCCGAGTCAGTCCGACGACATCCCCAACTCGGAGTTGTCGCTGATTCCGTTTCCCGCGCGCGAACTTTTTCTCGACAGGCTTGATGAGTTCGATCTCGTTATTTTCGACAATTATCGACTGCGCGGAATCCTTCCGCAGAACTATTTTGACAATATCGTGCGCTACATCTTTGACGGCGGCGCGTTGCTCGTTGCATCCGGACAAGACTTCGCAACCGGGAACGGCTTGTACAACTCACCGCTTTCGAAAATCCTGCCGCTGCGCCCGACCGGCGGCCTTCTCGAACGCCAATATGTCCCCCGCATCGAAGGCGCGGGACTGCGCCATCCGGTCACAGCGGATTTGGCAAACGCGGGAGGCCCGTGGGGCGGATGGTTCAGGCTTGTCGAAGGCGAAGTCCTTGACGGAGACGTGCTGATGACGGGACTCGGAGGACGCCCGTTGCTGGGGCTGCAGCGCGTTGGCGAAGGACGGGTCGCGCAACTGATGTCCGACCACATCTGGCTTTGGGCGCGCGGGTTTGCCGACGGAGGCCCGCATGCAGACCTCCTGCGCGCCCTTGCCCACTGGCTTATGCGCGAGCCCGAACTTGAAGAAGAACGTTTATGGGGAGAGGTTGAAGAGGATATCCTGACCGTGCGGCGCGCGGGCATGGGAACCACCGTCTCGCCCGTAGAGGTGACATCGGCATCGGGAGAGGTTCGAAAGGTTGAGTTGGAAGAAGTCGGGCTGGGACGCTGGCGCGGACAACTTGAGTTGGGAGAAGATTTGTCCGGCGAGGCGATTCGCTTGCGCAGCGACGGGTTGGAGACCTTGCTGGCGATCGAAGGCGGGAGCGGCCTGGAAAAAGACGAGGTGCGGGCGCGCGCGGATTTGCTCGAGCCGGTGGTTGAAGCGAACGGGGGGTTTTTGGGATGGATTGATTCGGAGTTGCCGAAAGTGCTGCAGGTGGACGCCGATGCGCTGCCCTCGGGCGCAGGATGGCTGGGGTTGCGGGAAAACGGCAATTACGTTGTCGGCTCGGTCGATCGGGTCTCCTTGTTGCGCGGAGTGTTTGCGGTGCTGGCAATGTTTGGCGTGCTGGCGTGGTGCTGGTGGCGCGAGGCGCGCTAATCAAAACCAAACACGTCCAAGCGGCGCATCGTTGCCGCGCCATAACACCCTTTGCGCATCCACCGGTCCGGGAAAGGTTATGCGACCCGGGGGAACAATCTCAAATCCGACACGGCGATAGTAGGGCGCATCCCCCACCAGCAGCACGCCCGAGCGGTTCATCTTGTCCGCTTCTTCCAGCGAGCGCTGCATTAATCCCAAACCGATTCCCTCGCCCTGGTGTTCCGGATGAACCGCCAAGGGGCCCAGCAAAAGCGCATCAACCCCGCCAATCCGAATCCCCCAGTAGCGAATTGATCCCAACAGATCCCCTCCGTCCCCGAAGCACACAAACGACAAGCCCGCGACCGCTTCCCGCCCCTCGCGCAAACGATAAGCGCTCCGCGCAAACCTTCCCGGTCCGAAAGCCAAGTCCAGCAACGACTCAATATCGTTGTCTTGTTCTCCGCCCAATGATTCCGCTACAATGTTAAACATCAAGACACCATAAACTACAGGCGCACAATTATGAATACCCCGCTTTCCAACATCGAAACCCGCGATGTCGAAACCCTCATCCATCCATACACCAATCTCGATACGCTGCGAACCAGCGGGCCCTTTATCATTGAACGCGGCGAAGGCATTTACGTCTTCGACTCGCAGGGGCGCAAATACATCGAAGGGCTTGCGGGCCTGTGGTGCTGTTCGCTCGGATACGGCGACGCCGAACTCGTCCAAGCCGCAAAAGAGCAACTCGAGCAACTTTCCTATGCGCACCTCTTCGGCGGCAAAAGCTTCGAGCCGGCCATCGAACTCGCCGAAAGACTCAAAGCCGTCGCGCCGCATCCGGCATCCAAAATCCTCTTTTGCAGTTCCGGCTCCGAAGCAAACGATCAACAAATCAAACTTCTCTGGTATTACAACAACGCGCGGGGGCTCCCCAACAAAAAGAAGATTATTTCGCGCCAGCGCGGCTATCACGGCGTCACCCTCGCATCCGCCAGCCTCACCGGTCTGGACGTGCTGCACAAAGACTTCGACTTGCCGCTGGAACGCTTCATCCATGTCTCCTGTCCCGATCCCTACCGGGGCCGGCACGACGGAGAAAGCGAATCCGACTTCGCAACGCGACTCGCCCAAGAACTCGAGGAAACCATCCAGCGCGAAAATCACGAGACTGTCGCCGGGTTTATCGCCGAGCCGGTCATGGCGGCGGGCGGGGTCATCGTCCCTCCGGAAACCTACTTCGACAAAATCAGCGCCGTGCTGGACAAATACGATGTCCGGCTCATCGCCGACGAGGTCGTGTGCGGGTTCGGACGGCTGGGCGAGTGGTTCGGTTCCAACGCGCTTGAATTCACGCCGGATTCCGTCTCCATGGCGAAGGGATTGTCCTCTGCGTATCTCCCCATCGGCGCGGTCACCATTGACGACAATATGTATGACGCCATGCTCGAACAAAGCAAAAAACTCGGAACCTTCGGGCACGGATACACCTACTCCGCCCATCCCGTTGCCGCCGCGCTTGCATGCAAAGTGCTGGAGATCTACGAACGCCGCAACATTCTCAAACATGTCCGGAAAATAGCGCCTGTCTTCGCAAAACGCTTAAAGAAGCTGGAAGAGCACCCGCTGGTCGGCAACGCGCGTTCGATGGGTTTAATCGGCGCGCTCGAGCTGGTTGCCGACAAACAAACCAAACGCTCCTTCGCCCCCGAACACATGGTGCATGCGCGCGCGACGGCCTTCGCGCAGGAGCGCGGCCTTATCGTTCGCGCGCTGCCGCGGCCCGGTGACATTCTCGGCTTCTGCCCGCCGCTCATCATCAACAAGTCGCAGATCGACGAGATGTTCGAAATCACCGAACATGCCCTCAACGACACGCTAGATTGGGTCCAACGCGAAAACCTGCGAGCGGAATAGTCCTAAATTTTCCCTTCCATCAGGGCGTATTTCCTGCTAGACTGCGTCTAATCTGAATTTCAACAAGAGGACTTTGCAATATCCCATGTCGCAACACCCCATGTCGCAACACGAGAATCAAAAACACGTCACCTCTCTCGCCCAATGGATTCAATGGGGTGTTTGCGCGTGCGCGTTCCTCCCCTACGCCCTCGTTGCGCTCTTAATTCGCATCGTCATCTTCCGCGTCTTCTTCCTCTCGGCCCAGACCAAGGTGGAGGACTTTGCCATAACGCCGGCGACTTTCTACCTGTTCCAGTACGAATATGCCCTGCCGATTATCCCGTATAAGCTTGCGGCATATGCAGGAACGCTCGGCGAATTTGCATTCTCGATTATGCTGCTCTTCGGACTTGCGACGCGCTTTGCCGCGCTCGGACTGATCGTTATGACCCTCATCATCCAATATGTCTATCCGGAAGCATGGTGGAGCGTCCACGTCTGGTGGCTGCTCGGACTGCTCGTACTGGTCTCCAAAAGCGGCGGCATGCTTTCCCTGGATTACCTGGTCAAACGCATGTACGACGGTTCGGTAAAATCCTAAACTTTCGCGCTGAAATCGCGCAAAACCGCGCACGGGCATGAGTGAAAACATCGACACGTTGCTACGCAAAGGTATTCAACAGCAAGAGGCCGGGCGCTCGGATCTCGCACACAGCCTCTTCCAACAGGCACTTCGCCTTGATCCCGATAATCCGGATGCATGGCATCTGGACGGAATCGTGGCGTTTCGATCCGGTAATCTGCAGGCAGCCGAGAAAATGATTCAACACGCGATAGAAAAAAGTCCCGACCAGCCCCTCTTCCGCACCACATTGGGAAATGTTCTGCGGGCACAAGGACGTTTCGAGGACGCGATCGACTCCTATGATTCCGCGTTGTCCAAGGATAAAAATGCGACATTTGTTTATTTCAACCGCGCAACTTTGTTGCAAGATTTGGGACGGCATGAAGAAGCGATTGCGGATTTGGACACGCTCTTGTCGCTTTCGGATGCGCCGGAGAGCCTTGGCGACATCCATGCGTTGCGCGCGGAATCCTTTATCGGGCTGGGGCAACGTGACAAAGCCGTTGATATCTACGAATCGGCACTGCGAGTGCAACCCGACCACATCAGATGCCGCCTCGGACTCGCCGAAATCCTCGAACTCCAAGCATGTTTGGACGAAGCTCTTACGCATACAAACCACATACTTGAGCGCGCGCACGATAATTGGCACGCCGCGCGCTTAAGCGCGACCATATTACGCCGGCAAGGGAAGCTTGATGCCGCGCTAAAACAAATACAGACAGTCGACTTGAAAAAAACTCCTCTCCCGGCGGCACGGCAAGTCCTCGCCGAGCACGCACGCATCCTTGACCGCCGCGAAGAGTTCGAGAAGGCATTTGAGAAGTACGAAGCACAAAACCGCATCGCGCAAAAACTCTCTTCTCAAACGCCCGTCCACAAAGACAAATACCTCGGGCAGGTTTTGGAATTGCTGCGTTACTTTTCCAGCGACCTGCCCGGCGAATGGCGCGATCTGCCTGCGCCCTCTTCGTGGGGAAAGCACCCGCCGGTGTTTCTGGTCGGATTCCCGCGCTCGGGGACAACGCTGCTTGACCAAATCCTTGACGCCCATCCCGACATCCATGTGGTGGAAGAACGTCCCCTGCTTCTGGCGCTGCGCGACCGCCTGCGCGAATCACCCGAAGGCTACCCCGCCGCGCTCGGTACAATGAGTTCCTCCCAACGAGACGAATTGCGCGCGCTCTACCGGGAACAACTGCAAGGCGAAGGGTTTGGGGACGCCGGCAAACTCATCGTTAACAAACTGCCGCTCAACCTGATTCATACAGGGCTGATTCACCGCGTCTTCCCCGAGGCGCGGATTATTCTCGCGCTGCGCCATCCTTGTGATGTTATACTCAGTTGTTTCATGCAGGACTTTACACTCAATAATTCCATGGCAAATTTCCTCACTCTCAAAGACAGTGCGCACCTTTACGACAAGGTAATGTCCCTGTGGAGCGCCTATCAGACGCGCTTCAATATCCCCGTTCACGAGTTGCGCTACGAAAGCCTCATCGATAATTTTGATTCCGAGGTTGCTAATCTGCTAAACTTCCTCGAACTTCCGTGGAAGGACGAAGTGCGTGACTTTGCCGCTCATGCGCGGATGCGTCCGCTTATCCGGACGCCCTCCTACGAGCAGGTCACCGGTGAACTGCACAACCGCTCCCGCGGGCGGTGGCGCAATTATTTCACCCGTATCGAACCACATATCAAAACCCTCGAACCTCATATTGATGCGTTCGACTACAACGAAAACTAAGGAGTCACCCCATGGCAAAAAAAATCATGCTTGTTGATGACGATGATATATTACGTGAAACCCTCTGCGAACAATTTGAACCCTTTGAAGAGTTTGATGTCGTCGGCTTCGGAGACGCCAAAAGCGGTCTCCAGCACGCAAAGAAAAACCGTCTTGATCTGGCGTTGCTAGACGTCAGGCTCCCCGACATGGACGGACGAGACCTTTGCAGAAGCCTTCGAGAAAACAACATGCGCGCGCCCATCATCATGCTTACGAGCGTCGATAGCGATTCCGACACCATCCGCGGTCTCGATTCCGGGGCCGATGATTATGTCACCAAACCGTTTCGCTTCAATGTTCTGCTCGCCCGCATCCGTGCAAATTTTCGAAAACACGAGAAAAGCGAAGATGCGCAACTCACTATCGGGAACTACATCTTCCGCCCGGGAATGAAAACCCTCGCGTGTGAAGGCAGCAAAAAATTCTCAATACGCCTCACGGAAAAAGAAACGGCAATTTTGAAGTATCTCTACCGGGCCGACGGCAAGGTCATCTCCAAAGACGAACTGCTCACGGAAGTCTGGGGATACAACAAAGAGGTCACAACCCATACCCTCGAAACGCACATTTACCGGCTAAGACAAAAGATCGAAGCCAAATCGAACGAAGAAGGCATTCTCCTTACCGAAACCGGGGGGTACAGACTCGCCCTCTAACACGCGCGTATGAACGTCCTGCTAAGCGCCGATCAAACCCGTGCCGCAGAAGCTTTCGCTTGCCGAAAAGGCATCTCCGGCGCGATTATGATGGAAAACGCAGGCGTCTCCGCTGCCGGGGCCATACGCAAACGCTTTTCCCCCGGAGAAACCCTTGTGCTATGCGGCCCGGGCAACAACGGCGGCGACGGATTCGTCATCGCACGGGAGTTGCGACGCGCCGGTTGGCCCGTGCGCGTTGCACATGATGCAAAGAAGCGCCTTCCCGCCGATGCAGAGGCAATGGCGCAACTTTGGAAGGGCAAAAGCTTTCCCCTCGAATCACTGGACACGCTGCCGCGCGAGCCGCGGTTGGTGGTGGATGCACTCTTCGGAACCGGACTCACCCGTGAGATCGGCGGCGCGCATGCCCGCGCCATTGAGACGGCCGCGTCATGGCAGGTTCCGGTGGTGGCGGTGGACATGCCCAGCGGCATCGATAGCAACAGCGGCGCCGTTCACGGCGCGGCCCTGAAGGCGGATGTGACGGTGACTTTCTTTCGCGGGCGTCCGGGACAGTATTTGTTTCCGGGCAGACAATTTTGCGGCGAGGTGATCGTATGCGACATCGGTATTCCCGATGATGCACTTGATGCGATGGATGAATCATCCCGCGTGTTTCTCAATTGCCCGGACGTTTGGCGCGAACATCTGCCCCGTCTGGAAGAAACGAGCCACAAATATCGACGCGGCCATGTGGTTGTGCGAGGCGGAGGGCTGCCGCACGCGGGAGCATCACGCCTAGCGGCACGGGCGGCGTTGCGTTGCGGGGCGGGAATGGTTAGCCTGGCATGCTCACCCTCGGCATTGCTGGCACACGCATCGAAGGAAACTGCTGTGATTGTCACAAGCGTGGATGCGGACGGTTTGGAATCGCTGGTATCCGAGCGCAAGGTTCGAGCGATGGTGCTGGGCCCGGGCAACGGTGTCGGCGAAGAAACGCGGGAATTCGTCTTAAAGGCGTTGCGTTTGCCGATAGCGCTTGTGCTGGACGCCGATGCTCTGTCGAGTTTTTCCGGTTGCATTGAGAAATTGTCGGATGCGATCGCCAAACATAACGGCAGTGTTGTTCTCACGCCTCATAGCGGCGAGTTTGAAAGATTGTTTGGAGAGATTGGAAGCGATAAACTGTCAACAACGCGTTCGGCGGCAAAGCGCATCGGAGCGATTGTTATTCACAAGGGGGCCGATACGGTTGTCGCGGACGTTTGCGGCCGTGCGATGATTGCGGATAATGCACCGTATTCTCTCTCGACCGCGGGCAGCGGTGATGTCCTTGCCGGGATGCTCGGCGGCCTATTGGCAACGGGCATGCCGGCGTTTTATGCGGCCGGTTGCGGCGTGTGGATGCACGGCCAAACGGCGCAGTCCTTTGGAAGAGGCTTGACGGCAGAAGACTTACCGCCTCGAATAGCGGGGGTCTGGCATCAGTTGGACGAATAAAATGCGGACGTGGTGGAATTGGTAGACACGCAGGTTTTAGGTACCTGTGCCGAGAGGCTTGGGGGTTCGAGTCCCTCCGTCCGCACCAACTTCCCTTCCGGCAACGGACGGGGGAAGACTAAAAAACCTCGCGCTGTATTTTCTCGTCATTGATTTGACACTCGCAACTTCGGACGAGACAAGAATACGAAACAAAATCTTGTTTTATGGCAATTTGCTGACAACATTATCGACAACAAACTGATGAGCCTCATCGAAATTCCATTTTGAGTCTGCGGGAAGTAATGCGTGTATGTCTAATTGAAAATCTGGATGGCTGCGCTTTGATTCCAAGTTACTTAGGAATTCGTCTTTGGTGAAATGCAAGTCATCCTTCGCGCAGTATTCTGCGAATATTTCAAAAACTCTATCCAAATTAATCATCTTGTTTTTTGCGACATACCATAAATCAAACAGATCTCGCCCTTTACGCCTCTGGTAAAGCGCTCTGAGTTTTGTTGCCATCAACTCGTCAATTTCGTAGGTAACGAGTTTTGCATTACCATTCCACCAGCCTGACTGCACACTGAATTCTTCTGTGCGCAAGGGAAGCATTCGAAAATGCTCGGTGGTATTGATTTCAATTTTTAATCTAGCCGGCAATTTGTTAATGGCCTCATATCTATAGATTAGTGTTGTGTTTCGGGCAATTTTCCAGCTCGGGTCACCGAGCCACGGCTTAAGGACTTCTCTGATCGCATCGATTGTTTGGCCTATCGGCTCGACTCTTTTTTGAACAAGATCTATGTCTTCACTGTATCTTGCGGGCGGTTTCAGAAATAATTTGTTGAGTGCCGTACCTCCTCGAAAAGCAAGAGATTCTCTCACATGAGGTTCGTTGTATAGGTCCACAAGCGCCCTGCTTATTATCAAGTCTTGCTCAACTTGAACTAAGTTTTTCCATCGGGCATTCTCCCGCCATTCTTGAATAAAATTTTCCGGTATCATAAGTCGCTTTCGAAATCGGTATTTTCAACAATTCTCCATTTTTCACATTTAGGGTGCCCAACCCTGGATATATAAGGAGCGAGCGCCACATAAGGGCGATTGGAATTTTTTAAATACTCTGCAAGCGTTCGAATTATTTTCTCCTTCTTCTCTTCATCCTCGAGAACATTAATTTTTTCCAATATAAAACCGAACCTTTGTATTTGGCAGATCTCCCCCAATTCTTCAGCAAGCGCGATTAATTTATTCTCATCAATACTGGGGGCAAGTTCCGATAACACAGTGGCAATATGACTGGTACCCCCAGATCTTTTACTGTACTTAAACAAATCAATGGCAATCAGTTCCGGGGTTGCCACTTTTAGATAACCGGTGCTGACCACAAAATCCTGAGTGGGCAAACCATCCAAAGAATCCTTGTAGATGAGTTCGATAACAACATCGCCAAACTCAAAGGAGTGTTTGATGCGCTTATTGGTAATCACCTGGAAACGAGCCGGCTTCTGGTGGGTCGCACCAAAGAACAGGCCCGCGCTTAGCAGCCCGACATAATAGTCGGCCTCTAGGTGCCGCATAATAATGGGGACCAACTCCTCTGCCGGGATAGAGCCGTAAGGACGACATTCGGGCGGGACGATCACATACAGCCCGTTAACCGGGCTGATAATTTTCTTGTCTTTTTTTAGCCTGTATAAGCCCGATCTTGCCGCATCATCGGATAATTCCAAGTCGCAACGGATTTTCTCGGAAGTGAAATACCGCTCTCCCTTATATCGTAACTGGTCCAGATATTTCGTAAACATGATATGTCCTAAAAGTGGTGAAAAATGACACTTTTAGGACATAATATATCACAAGACTGATTCGGGTCAAGAAGAAACACCTAAAGAGAATTTCTCCAAACTTCGAAAAAACTCCCAAATTCCGCCGAAAATTGCATTTTTCGGAATTCAAAGACAGCCGATGAACGCCGCACAAATTTAGTTGATGGTGACTTTTCCAAGAGGCTGCAGCGTTATCTCGGGCGTAACCTCCTGATAGGAAAGCACCGGTAATTCCGGCAGCACGCCTTCAATCAGTCTTCGAACGTATCTGCGGATGTCCATTGTGGTAATCAGCACGGCCTGATTCTTACCGGGAAGATTCTCGCCGGCAACCTGTTTAATGCGATCAACAATCTTGTCCGAGATATCCGGATCCAACGCAATGTAACTCGCAACCGACGTCTGCCGAACCGCATTGCGTATCGTTTCCTCAATTTCTCCATCCAGCAATATTGCCGGCAAAATATTGTAGCCAACCGAATATTGATAGCTAATCTGCCGCGACAGGCTCGAGCGGATGTGTTCCACCAACATAATCGGATCCTTTTCCTTTGCTCCCCATTCGGTGATGGCACTGAGAATCTGCCGCAGGTCCCGTATCGAGACGAACTCCTGGACCAACCGCCGAAACAACTCCGCTATCCCCTGTATCGGCATTACGCGTTGAACTTCTTTGACCAAGTCGGGGAACTCGCCCTCCATCCGCATCAGCAAAAACTTCGCCTCTTGAATTCCAATGAAGCTCGAAACATATTTCGCGACAACAAGCTCGCAGTGATAGCGAACCAAATCAAACGACTCCTTGAAGCGGATTTCCGCCGAATCCAACTGCCCGCGGTACGATTCATCCACCCAAACGCTCTCGTGGTTGGGCAAGAACGGATCATCTTTCTCGAAGGGAATGTGAAACAGATCAAGATTCTCCATACGATCAACGATGAATAAATGTCCGTGACGCAGTTTGCCGTCGGCCGTGGGAATCTCGCCGACAAAAATCCGATAACGATCTTCTTCAAGCTCCGCATTGAAGCGCAAATCAATCACCGGCAGCGGAACACCCAGGCGGTAATACAGCGTCAGGCGAATCTGATTGATTTTCTCGCGGTAGTCCTCCACATCACCCTGTGCACGCATTGAGGCGGGCAACTCAACGAGCAGGGGAACCGTCGGCGAAAAGATCGGATCCCGCGAGGCCGAAAACGCGCCCTCGCCCTTCTTCTCGATGCGCGCTCCAAGATTTTCCTGTGATTCGCTGCCGAGAGATTCGCCGGTCCGCGCGCCTCTTTTGCCCCTGCGCGCGACCATGAACAGCATCACGCACGGCACACCCAGCAAAAGCGACAATGCCACGAAAATTCCGCTCGGAAATCCCGGCACCAGCGCGAATACCAACAACATTGCAGACGTCACCAACAAGGCCTTCGGCTGGGCACTGATCTGCCTGCCTATGTCGCTTCCAAGGTTGGTCTTTTCGCTCTCGTCACTCACGCGCGTGACCATGATGCCCGCCGTAATTGAGACAAACAGCGCGGGTATCTGCGCAACCAGCCCGTCACCGATACTCAGAATCGAATAAACATGAACCGCGTCGGCAAAATCAAACCCGCGCTGCAAAGTTCCGATGGCGAGACCGCCAATCAAATTCACAAACACAATGATGATGGACGCAATGGCATCGCCTTTGACGAATTTCATCGCGCCGTCCATGGAACCATAGAGTTTGGATTCTTTTTGCACCTGCGAGCGCATGTGTCGCGCCTCGTCAAGACTGATAGCACCGGCGCGCATGTCCGCATCAATACTGAGCTGCTTGCCGGGGAGCGCATCAAGGGAAAAACGCGCCGAAACCTCGGCAACGCGCTCCGCTCCCTTCGTGATGACCACAAACTGAACGATCGTGAGTATCAAAAACACCACCAGCCCGACAATGATGTTACCGCCGACAACGAACTCGCCGAAAGTCTGGATGATTTCACCGGCATCGGCCTGTAAGAGAATCAGCCGTGTCGTGGATATCGACAGCGCCAGCCGGAACAGCGTCGATATCAACAACACCGAGGGAAACGCGGCAAATGCCAACGGCGACGGCAAATACATTGTCACCATCAGCAATATCACGGCAATCGACATATTGAGGGCAATGAGAGCGTCCACCAGCCCGGTAGGCAGCGGAATCACCAGCATGAAAATGACCGAAACCATGAACACCGCAAGAACAATGTCCTGGCGTTGCGCGATTTTCTCCAGCCATGGCGAAATATGCTTTAGCATGCCGCCACTTTGAACTAACAGGGTTAATAAGAGGTAAACGCTTCGGCTTCCAGCCCCTCTGCCTCAAGTCCCCACCCATACCACCCGTGCACGCGCACACGGGCGAAAAGTTCGATTTTCTTCTGCGTAGGAAACATCGCCTCGATTCGCTCGCGCACCTCTTCGGGCTTGCGTGAATGCTCCTGCCTTGCCACCTCGACGAATTGCCGAATATTGCGCGCACCCCGCGGCGAGGGAATCCTCCCGCGCTTGAAGGCAAGGCAAAGCTCGCATTGACTTAGCGTGTAAAAACCCGGATTTACCTTGCCCTTGTTCCACACAAATGCAACCGTTGCCCAGTTGAATCCCCACGCTTTGCCAAGCTCAATGGCCTGGTCAAGATGCGGCGAGGTTGACCATAAGAACAGCAGGCTGTTTTCTTCGGCAATCCGGTGCACCGGCAGATTCATCAACATATCCAGGGTCACGGTCGGATAATGGCGAATCGCCCCGCCCGAATCACCACTGCCTTCGCCGGCATGCTGAAGTTGCCCCCTGTAGTCCCACGGCGGATCAGCGTAGATGACGCTGAACTTCTCGTTCGGCAACGGAGGGAAAAGTAGCTGATTCATGGGCCATACCCCGTGCATTCCACGTTCTAGCGCAAGCATAGAAGCAAGTTAACCTGATGTTAACCCTCTTGGCGCATATCTAATATCGTGCGTGTTCCCCCACAGCAAGATTTTAGGAGCAAATATGTCCAACGAGGAGAATATCCCCAGCGAAGACACCACCCAAACCGATAACACCGCGCCCAAAGAGCCAAATTCCCCGGGCGCTTTAGCGTCATTGCCGGTTCGAATCGATTTCCATGTCGGAGAAGTGAGCGTTCCGGCGTCAAAATTGGGAGAGCTGTGCGAAGGCTACTGCTTTCCCAAGCTCGAAGGCGACGGATTTCCATTAGCGCGTGCGTTGTGCGGAGGTAAAGCATTCGCCGAGGGCGAACTCGTCGATATCGACGGTGCACTCGGATTTCGAATCACCCGACTACTTGACTGAGGCACCCCCATGGAAGACGGCGTCGTTCTTTCCAGCAATTTGCTCTACTCGATCGCGGCAATATCACTTTTGCCGTTCTTGTTGATATCGACGACATCGTTCATCAAACTAGCGGTGGTGTTGTCACTGGTGCGCAACGCTTTGGGTATTCAGCAGATACCCCCCAACATCGTAATCTACTCCCTCGCCCTGCTGATAACCGCCTATGTCATGTTTCCGCTCGGCGTTGAGGTCGGCGGCCTGCTGCAAGAGGGCGTTGATGCCAACGCCGACACTCTCACCACTTTGCAAAATGCCCTGGTGCCGGTCTCGGCTTTCCTGGAACGGCACACGGATCCGTCGCAGTTGCAATTTTTCTCCCAGAACATTGATTCCTTCTGGAGAGGCAAAGTGGATGTCTCTCCGGACGTGGAGAAATTCTTTGCGCTACTGCCGGCGTTTGTCATCACCGAACTCTCCGAGGCTTTTAAGATTGGTTTTCTGATTTACCTTCCCTTCATTGCCATTGACTTGGTGGTTTCCAACATTTTGCTTTCCATGGGAATGATGATGGTTTCACCGGTGACGATATCCCTGCCGTTCAAACTGTTTTTGTTTGTTGCCGTGGACGGATGGTCGCGTCTCATCAAAGGTCTCGTGATGACCTACGCCGGAGGCGCATGAGCCATGGGCACCCTCGCCGAAATCGTTGCACTCGCCACGCAAACTATCTCGCTGGTGTTGTGGGCATCCCTGCCGGCGGTCATCGCAACGGCTGCAACAGGTTTGCTGGTCTCGCTGGTGCAAGCGCTCACGCAACTACAAGAGCAAACACTCGCTTTCGGGTTTAAGCTCATTGCCGTTGTTGCAACATTGTATTTGACTTTAACTTTTGTCGGCGCAAATTTCTACCGCTTTACCGTACATATATTCGATTCCATACCGCGCTGGGGACTGTAAGCAATGTTTGCGCTCGAGACCGATGTCATCGACGCCGTCTTGCTAACCTTGCCGCGACTGTTGGGAATGGCATTGTTCTTGCCGTTTTTTCGGGCACCCCTGGTGCCGGCGCTGGTGCGCAACGCCGTGCTATTAAGCATTGCGCTGGTCGTCTTGCCGGTCGGATTCGATAGCATCCAAGCCCTGAGCGCCTCGACAACGCCCTATTGGCTGCTCGCCATCAAAGAATTCGGCGTCGGCATGTTGTTCGGATTCTTAATCGGTTTGACATTTTTGGTTCCCCAAATTATCGGCGACTATCTCGACAACCAGCGAGGCGCATCAATAGCCTCGCTGTTCAATCCGACAGTGGGAGGACAAAGCTCCAACCTCGGGTTGCTGCTGGGGCAAATATTCCTGGTGTGGTTTCTGGTTTCCGGCGGCATGGAGGCGCTCTATGGCGTTGTGCTGCAGTCGTATCGCGTCTATCCCATCAACGCACCTTTGCCCGTAATCGATGAAAGCGCACTGGATGCACTGCTCGCGTTGTTTTCGAAGTTCATTAAATTGGCTCTGCTGCTGGCCGCGCCCGCGGCATTTGTGATGTTGCTGGCAGAATTCGGTTTGGGTTTGGTGAGTCGGTTCGCGCCACAGTTGAATGTGTTCTTCTTGGCAATGCCTTTGAAAAGCGTTCTGGCGCTGTTGATTGTCGGGCTAACGTTGAGCGTGATCCTGACGCAGTTGTGGGAGTCCGGATTGATATTCGCACCTGCCCGCGGACTGCTTGAGGCGCTGGCGAAATGAGCGAGAAGACCGAACAACCGTCAAGCAAGCGGATTCGCGACGCACGAAAAGAAGGGCAATATCTAATCTCCAAGGAAGTCTCTTCTTTGGCCGTGCTCTTTGGCGTGACTGTTGCTTTGTTTTTGTTTCGCGCACCTATTGCGGATTTACTTATTCACGAGACCGAACAAGTCCTGACCCTTGCGCTTAAACCCATTGACGAGGCGCTGCCATCGATATTGCGACTTGTGCTTTTGTTTGCGGGCGCCGTTAGCGCTGTTGTATGCGGAGCATCCATTGTTGCGGCGGTGATTTCAGGCGTTGCGCAGACGGGCCCGGTTTTCAACGCTGCAAAACTGACGAAAGGATTCCAAGCGCTCAATGTCGTCAACAACGCCAAGCAGATTTTTTCCAAACGCAATCTGTTCACGCTCGGACTCAATATAATCAAGATCGTGGTGATAGGCGTGACGGTTTATTTGGTCGTACGCGCCAAACTCGGCGATTTCGTCGCCTCGGTTTACTGCGGCCTCCCTTGCTCAATGGAATTGGCGGGCGAGGCTTTTGTTTGGTTGCTGGCAGCGGTGATAGGCGTGTTTTTACCGATAGCAGTGCTGGATTATTTGGCGCAGAGGTATTTCTACCTGAAGGAGCTGCGCATGAGCAAGGATGAAGTCAAACAAGAGTTCAAAGAAACCGAAGGCAATCCGGAAATCAAAGGGCATCGCAAACAATTGCATCAGGAAGTGTTGAACTCATCAATGCTGGACAGGGTTCGCAAGAAAGCAACGCTGGTGATTAAAAACCCGACGCATTACGCAGTCGCCCTGTTTCATGATGATGAAGAGATGCCCCTGCCGCAAGTGGTAGGCAAGGGCGAGGGACCGCTGGCGCTGGAAATTATCGCACTGGCGGAACGCGAAGGCATTCCGATTTACGAAAATGTTGCACTTGCGCGCGGCCTGTATGGCGAGATTGAGATGGGGCGCAACATTACATCGGCGTTTATCGCGCCGGTCGTCGAAGCGCTGCGCTATGTCGAGATGGTAAAAGGAGAACGTCGGTGACTTGTTGGAAAGACACGCTGATTGAATGGCTGCGTGCCCGCGACATTGAACCGGTCGAGCGGGCAGGCATTGCACGCTACGACGCATTGCTAAAGAATGATGTTCGAATGACTATCGACAAGGATATGTACGATGCGGACGGGCATATAAGAATTTGGGTTTGGATCGGAGCGTTTCCGTTCGCAACGCGCGAGAAAGAGCGCTTCGCAAAACAAATGTTAAATATCAATCACACATTGCTGCGCGAGAAGTCCGCAGCATTGCGGCTTGCAGGAGACGAGAACGCAATTGTTATGGAGGTTCTGGACGGCGCGATGGAGAAATCGCACGCGCGCTCGAACATGGCGGCCTTCCTGTCGCATCTCGGAAAGACGGCGGAGCACGTGCAAAGGCTGTTGCGGGAGACAAAAGTTAAATCAACACGGGCACAAGAGGATGCCCGCTGGATGAAACCCCTTTAAACCCGGAGAATTGCGATTGAGTGCCAGAGGGGCGGATTTCCGCCGAATTGCGCCGATTTCCCGCCAATTGGGGGCGAAAGCGAACGAGTGAAAATATTTCTTGACTATCGCAAGGCGTGTCGATAAAATCGGTCCATAGTTTTGTTTTATCAGCACAAGAGAGGGCTTACCGAATGAACCTGTTTCACTCTGCGACCGTTGTAGTTTCGGCGGTTACGAAATCCCCCCCCCCCCCCCCCCCGAACTTAATTCGAGGCGGACGGCTTAGAAAAACCTCAAAAGGTCTAATATCCTTTGCGCCGTTTCTGGCCGGCGCATCGGCGCTTGCGCTCGGCGCGTTGCTGTCAACGACCTCGCCGGTTGAAGCGGGGAGTTGTTCTACTGCCAATCAGCCCGCCGGGACGGCGCGTTGCGCGGACACGGCGGATCCGTCGGACGGAACCGAAACGCTTACAACTCCGGCGAACGGCTCCTTTACCGTCACGGATGCTCCGGGTTTCGGTTTGGATGTTCAAGCGGCGAACAGCAAGGGCATAGTTGTCAATTCGCATGCGGATAACACCAACACCGACATCAGCGTTGATTTGGACGGCAACGTCAAAGCAACCGACAACGCCCTGGAGATTGACCAGGACGGCACCGGCGCGACGACCGTCACAATGGACGGAACCCTCACCTCGACCGGCGGAGCAGGTTTCTTTGCCAACGTTGCTTCCACGGCGACGGGCGCGGTTATGCTCACCACCGCCGGCATCACCGCCCAAGGTCACGGCATCCGCTTAGTCAAGTACCAGGGTAGCGGTGCGACAACCATCACGGCAAACGGCGACATTGACGCCGAGGATAGGGCTATTTCCATCACCGACCGAGGGGCGGGAAATTTGAGCATTATTGCCAGCGGCGCTCTCGACGGGCACGGAGGGGGCATGAGAGTTAACAAAGGACCCACCGGTACCGGTGCAATTGATATCAGGGCGAGCGGCGGTATCACTTCCGCAAACGGCCGAGGGATCTATACCAGTAACCCATCGCTTACAGGAGGCTCCATAAATATTGATACCACCGGCGGCGCCGTCCAAGCCAAAACACAAGGTGTCCAAGTCGGGCACGACGGAGTCGGCGCGATTACCATCACCACAGACGATGTTACCTCCACTGATGAGGAAGGTATCAGGGCCATCAGTTCTACGAATCAGACGGGCAATTTTGAAATCACCGCGAACGGCAATGTTACCGGCGGGAAGCAAGGTATCTCTGCGGACAATCGGGGGACGGGTGCGCTCACGGTCACAACAGGGTCGAGTTCGGTTGTCACTTCCAATACCGCGGAAGGTATCAATGCCATCAGTTCTACGGCACAGACGGGTAATTTTGAAATCACCGCGAACGGCAATGTTACCGGCGCGACGCATGGCATCCTTGCGACAAATGCGGGGTCGGGTGCGCTCATGGTCACAACAGGGGCGGGTTCGGTTGTCACTTCCACCAGCAGCGGAACGCATTATGCTATTCATGCCGTCGTCGATCAGCATATAGCTGCAATATCAAGCCTCAGCCAAGTCATGACGATTACCGTTAACGGTGACATCGGCACTTCATCGAGTGACTCTCGCGGCGGAATTTGGGCGCGTCATAGCGGACTCGGCAATTTGAACGTGACCGTTAACGGCGATGTTTTCTCCGGCCTGGCGGGCGTGCATGCCTATCACTCGGGCCGGGGCAATATCGATGTTGCGATTAACGGTGCCGTCAACGGCGGAACGCATGGTGTTCGTGTCAACCACCACCAAAACGACTCAAACGGAAATCTTCCGGACAACACCGCCACCGTCGCCCTGAACAACAATGTCGAGGGCGACATCGGGCTTCTCGTTGATATCAGGGATGCGGGCAACTCCTCCATGATTACCGTCGGCCGCACGGACGGGACCGCCGTCACCGTCACCGGCACGGACGGAACCGCGGTTGACCTGGACGGCGCGGGCAGCCACAGTTTCACCTTGCGAAGCGGCGCGACCCTTGCGGGAGGCATTGACGCTTCCGGCGCCACCGGAGGAACAACTCTCGACATCAGCGGGGCAATCAGCGCTACCGGCGGAGCCGGCGGAGACGCCATTAAATTCGACGGCGCGGGCAACCACACCGTCATCCTGAGGGGCGGCGCGGACATCACGGGGCGCATCGAAAAAGGCACCGCCGGAAACGTTGCAATCCGGATCGAGGGGGACCTCACCGCGAATCCTATCAGGTGGAGCAACCGCTCAACACAAGCGAGCGCCAACAGTCTCAATAATTTTGACGGCGGCGACAGCATCGTCATCGCCGACAATTCGAGAGTCGAGTTTGCCACGGGCACGGGCCTCAACGCCATACCCGTCGATCTTCACGGCCGGCTCGTATTCTCCGGCATATCCGACACCCAGCAGGTCCAACTCGCCGTTCTCAGGGGAATGGGCGGCGAGATTGAAATGGACATTAATTTCGCCAACGGCGACAGGGAGCGGAGTTCTGCACGATTGCAACTAAACAATCTGCACAACTCGGCCATGCGGATCCCCGTCAACGTTCGTGCGTTTGGCGGATTCCCCAAATTCAACGAAAATCTTGAATTCATCGATACAACCCTGGACACGGACGGAGACGGTTCAATCACCATCGGGCAGGTAATCCAAACCCACGGCATCGGCAACCTCGGCGAGGAGCATTTCGTTAGGGGAGTGGTGCTGGACAACGGAATCGACGACGGAAACTGGGTGCTCGAGCTCGTCTGCATCGGGTGCGACGACCCCCTTGCAACACCGACTTGGAGCGTTCGGGCAACGCCGACGCTGGATGCAGGCACAGGCGGCGGTCCCGGCGGTCCTGCCGTTCCCGCCGGCCCCGCGACCCTCTTTGACACGCTTCCGGCTGTCCTCGCGCATCTCGGGCAGCCCGAGTCCATGCACGCCAGAACGCGCAACCGCA
>JAPOUU010000015.1 GCA_026708505.1 Hyphomicrobiales bacterium
CCAAATCAGCAGAGCGTAAACCCCGATAAATTCAGCCATTATCCGGTGTTTAGAGGATTCCTTGCCAATCCTATATCCTACATAGATGCGGGCTACCGAATCTTCGAGTATGCGACAACTGCCCAAACAAGATTTAAATAGATGGATGCCGATGAGAAGCGGAAACTGCTGCGATAGCTGGATTCGAGTCACTAGGAACGCCGAAACTATAACGGAGTGATATAAGAAAGGTCGTTGTTGCCGCCACCATTCGCCATTTCGATTTGAACTCCAATGGTTTTCGGCTTTTGGGCAATCAAAGTTATATTCGACTAAAGTTTTGTCTTTTACTCCCTGCATCGCAGAGGAAGCTTAGTCGCGTAGCTGTGTCTCGTGTAGCAGTTCGGCGATTTGTATCGCGTTGAGGGCCGCGCCTTTGCGAAGGTTGTCCGATACGACCCACAGACTCAACCCGTTCTCAACGGTCGGGTCGCGGCGAATGCGCGAAATAAAAGTCGCATCCGAGCCAACACAGGAAATCGGCGTGATGTAATCGCCCTCGTCCCCGATATCGACAACTTCGCAGCCCGGGGCGGCGCGCAGGATCTCGCGCGCCTCTTCAACGTCCACGGAACGTTCAAACGAAATATTCACCGCTTCGCTGTGGCCGATGAAAACCGGAACGCGCACACAAGTCGCCGTCAAGGGAATCTCTTCTCCCATGATTTTCGATGTTTCCGCCGCCATTTTCCATTCTTCTTTTGTCGATCCGTCATCCATAAACACATCGACATGCGGCAACACATTAAATGCAATCTGCTGGGCGAAGGCGTTACATTCGGCATTCCCGCCGGCAAAAATCTCCCGGGTTTGTTCAAACAATTCATCCATCGCCTGCTTGCCCGCGCCCGAAACCGACTGATAGGTCGCCAGGCAGACACGTCGAATGCCGGCGTAGTCATGCAGCGGCTTGAGTGCGAGAACCAATTGCGCGGTCGAACAGTTCGGGTTGGCAATCAGGTTGCGTTCACGGTAGCCCTCAATGGCTTCGGGGTTGACCTCGGGAACGATTAGGGGAACGTCGGGATCCATGCGAAAGCATGAAGCGTTGTCGATCACCACCGCGCCCGCGTCCCCGACTTTGCCCGCCCATTTGTGCGAGATCGTCGAGCCTGCCGCAAACAGGGCGATGTCGATGCCGGAGAAGTCGAAATCATTGAGCGCCTGGATGTCGAGTTCTTCCTCGCCGCACTCGACTTTTTGTCCGAGCGAGCGTTCCGATGCCAGCGCGGCAACGCTCTCGACGGGAAAGTCGCGTTCGGCCAGAATGCGCAGCATCTCGCGTCCGACATTTCCCGTTGCACCAACAACCGCTATTCGATATCCCATCGTTCCCGTCCGTATTCGTTAAGAGGACGCCGCGTTCGATTCCAGCCGGTTGACGATGCTTTCGCCCATTCCCGAAGTGGAGACTTTCTCGCAGCCTTCCTGCCAGATGTCCGCCGTGCGAACGCCGCCCTCAAGGGTGTCGTTGACGGCTTGCTCGAGCAGGGCGGCATCCTCGTTTCGGGCGAAACTATAACGCAACGCCATCGCGAATCCCAGAATGCTCGCAATCGGATTGGCGACTCCCTCGCCGGCGATATCGGGAGCCGAGCCATGCACCGGTTCGTACATGGCCGCCCGCCGTCCGTCTTTATCCACTTCGCCTAATGAGGCCGACGGCAGCATTCCCAGCGAACCGGTGAGCATCGCGGCTTCATCCGAGAGCATGTCGCCGAAGAGATTGTCGGCAAGGATGACATCGAAGCGCTTGGGGCGGCGCACCAGTTCCATCGCGCAGGCATCCGCAAGCAGGTGTTCGAGTTGCACGTCGGAATACTCGCGCTCGTGCGTGTGCGTGACTTCTTCGTGCCAGAGGATTCCGGTTTCCATGACATTGCGCTTTTCCACCGAAGTCACCAGGGAGCGGCGCGCCCGCGCCAGCATAAACGCCACCTGGGCGATGCGGCGAATCTCCCAGGAGTCGTAACGCTGGGTGTTGACGGCGGACTTTTCGCCGTTGCCGAGGTCTTCGATTCCCCTGGGCGTTCCGAAATAGATGCCGCCGGTGAGTTCGCGCACGATGAGGATGTCGAGACCTTCGACGAGTTCGCGCTTGAGCGAGGAGGCGTCCGCCATCGGTGCAAAGCAAATGGCCGGGCGCAGATTGGCGAACAGGTCGAGTTCCTTGCGCAGTTTCAACAGCGCGGCTTCGGGGCGTTGTTCAAAGGGAACGTCCTGCCACTTCGGTCCGCCGACCGCGCCGAGCAAGACCACATCGGCGCGCTTGGCTTTCTCAACGGTTTCATTGAGGATGGCGACTTCGTGGGCATCGTAGCATGCGCCGCCGATGAGCGCATCTTCGATATCGACGCGCAGGTTCCGTTTGCGCGCGAACCAATCGATAACGCGGCGCACTTCTTCCATGACTTCGGGGCCGATGCCGTCGCCCGGAACAAAAAGTATCGAATGGGTTCCGGACATGGGTCAGAGCCAGGATTGTTCGGCTTTTCTTTTTTCCTCAAAAGCGCGGATGTCGTCTTCGCGTTGGAGGGTGATGCCGATGTCATCGAGTCCTTCGAGCAGATGGTTTTTGCGCGCGGCTTCGAGATCAAAGCGTACGGGCTTGATGCCGGGGGACTCGATGGTCTGCGCCTCAAGGTCAACGGTGAAGTGATTGCTGTTGTTGTTTTCGGCTTGCTGCATGAGTTCGTCGATTTGCTTTTGCGGCAAGGTAATCGGAAGGATGCCGTTCTTGAAACAATTGTTGTAGAAGATGTCCGCGAAGCTCGGGGCGATGACCGCGCGCACGCCGAAATCCAGCAAGGCCCAGGGCGCGTGTTCGCGCGAGGAGCCGCATCCGAAATTGTCGCCGGCAATCAGAATCACCGCGTCGCGATAGGGCTTTTGATTGAGAATGAAATCTTCGCGCTCCTTGCCGTCGGGCGTGTAGCGAAGGTCGAAGAAAAGGCTCTTGCCCAGGCCGCTTCTCTCTATGGTGGTGAGGAACTGCTTGGGGATAATTTGGTCCGTATCCACATTAATCATGGGCAGCGGCGCGGCAATGCCCTCAAGGCGTTTAAACTTGTCCATAGACGCGAGTATCGCGCCATACGAGCGCATCGTCAAATGAAATGTTACCAAAAATTCATCTTACGGATAACAATCGGTAACCTTGTTTATGCCATACTGCCCGGCATGTTTGCAGGATACTATGTTCATCCCAATGTCGGCGCGCGGCTCCTTGTTGCCTTTGCCGCCGCCGGCATCCTGGGGTTCGCGGTTGCGGGCTCTCCTTTTAGCGCGAGTATCGCCCATGCCGCCCCTCATGCCGCCGATGTTCCCCATGCCGTCGAGTCCGCCGCCGAGTCCGTTGAAGATTCGTCCGGTCCCGTTCGCGTGCGAAGGGGAAGCGTGCAGGACGGGTTTGCGGACCTTGTGGAGAGCGTTTCGCCCGCGGTGGTTTCGGTGCGCGTTGAGCGCGAAACCGCGCCATCGAACGCGTCCTACAGAGCCCCCGGCGCCCCCGAGAATTTCGGCCTTCCCAAGGGGCATCCGATGGAGAAGTTTTTCCGCCGCAATTTCAAGGAGCGTTACGGCGGCAAGCCGCGCGCGCCCCGCAATCCTTCCCCTCAATATCGAACGACGGGGCAGGGTTCGGGATTTTTCATCTCGTCCGACGGTTATGTGGTCACCAACCACCATGTCATTGCGGACGGCGAACGTTTGATTGCCGTTCTTCATGACGGCGAAGAACACGAGGCCGAGCTCGTCGGCATTGATCCCAAGACGGACCTTGCACTTTTGAAACTCGATGTCGACGGGCCGACTCCTTACGTTTCATTCGCCGAAGAGGACGATTTGCGCGTCGGCGACTGGGTTGTTGCAGTCGGCAATCCGTTCGGCCTGGGCGGGACGGTTACGAGCGGGATTGTTTCGGGTCGCGGACGCGACATCGGCGCGGGCCCTTATGATGATTTCATTCAGATTGACGCGCCCATCAACCGCGGCAACTCCGGCGGGCCCGCTTTCGACCTGGACGGCGAAGTTGTCGGCGTGAACGCCATGATTTTCTCGCCGAGCGGCGGAAACGTGGGCATCGGTTTTGCGATTCCCGCAAGCGTCGCGCAGGACGTCATTGCCGATTTGATGGAGAACGGCGTTGTTTCGCGCGGATGGCTTGGCGTTCAGGTCCAGCGCGTGGACAAGGACATTGCCGCATCGCTGGGGCTCGATGAGAATCTCGGCGGCGCGATCATCTCCGAAGTTATTCCCGATTCGCCCGCCGATGCCGCGGGACTGCGCTCGGGTGACGTGATTTTGGGCGTCGGCGACGAGGACATCAAGCGTCCGCGCCGGCTTTCCCGCGAAATCGCGTCCCTGGACGCCGGCTCCGCCAGCGACATTCGGATCTGGCGCGAAGGCGAAGAACAAACCGTGCGCGTCCTCCTCGGCGAACTGCCGGGAGAAGAGGCCGCCGCACTGGTGCAAGACGCCCTTGAGGATGCTCTCGGCCTCAGCCTTGAGCGGACCGACGAGGGCGTTGTGGTCGCCGGGGTCGAACCCGGCAGCGAGGCGGCGCGCAAGAACATCGCCGTCGGCGACATCATCGTTTCGGTCGGAATGGAGGAGATTGCCGGTCCCGAGGATTTTCACAAGCGCCTTGAGCGGGCGCGCTCCGAGGGCACCAGGTCGGTTCTCATACTTCTGCGCCGCGGCGATGCCCAACATTATGTCGCCCTGCCCGTTGGGAGAGCCTAAAGGGGGATAGGCAAGAAGCAGACTATGCGTCGGCGGGTCGCTGTATAGTATCCCCCTGATCCGCCGGCGCACCTTCTTTTTCTTATTGATTTCTGCTATACTGCCGAGGATTGCGTCCCGGGACTGCATCTTAGAAGGATACCTTTGTGCACATTTTACTTATCGAGGACGACAAGGAGGCGGCCGAGTACATCCTTAAGGGATTGCGCGAGAGCGGGCATGTGGTCGATCATGCCGGCGATGGCGAGGACGGACTCCATATCGCCCTGAACAACAGTTTTGACGTGCTGATCGTGGACAGGATGCTTCCGCGGCTGGACGGGCTTTCGGTCGTGCAGAGGCTTCGCGCCGGGCAGGTTTCGACGCCGGTGCTGTTCTTGAGCGCGCTGGGAGAGGTCAACGACCGCATCCGCGGGCTGCGCTCGGGCGGAGACGATTATCTCGTCAAGCCTTTTGCGTTTGCCGAGCTGCAGGCGCGTCTTGAGGCGCTTGTCCGGCGGGGCAACGTTTTCGAGGCGGTGGAGACGAAGATTTCCTTTGCCGATCTGGAGATGGATTTGCTTTCGAGGACGGTTAGCCGGGACGGGCAGAACATTGAATTGCAGCCCCGGGAGTTCCGTTTGCTCGAATATCTCATGCGCAACGCCGGGCAGGTGGTCACGCGCACCATGCTGCTCGAGAACGTCTGGGAGTATCACTTTGACCCGCGCACCAATGTCATTGACGTGCATATTTCGCGGCTGCGCGCGAAAATAGACAAGAATTTTCCAACTTCCCTGCTGCATACCGTTCGTGGTGCCGGATATTCTCTCCGTGTCGGCCCATAAGATTCTTGCAACCTCGGCGTTCCGCATGGCGCTGTTGTATATGCTGTTGTTCAGCGCATCGGTCAGCCTGCTGCTCGGCTATGTTTATTGGAGCACGGTGGGCTATCTCAACAGCCGGACGGACGAGGCCGTTGTCGGAGAACTTGAGATGCTCATTGACCAGTATCGCAGTTCGGGGCTGGGCTCTCTGATTCGCGCCGTCGACAGCGAGCGCCATCCCGGCGAGAACATCTATCTCTTGGTTGGTCCGGACGGAATGTTCCTGGCGGGAACGTTGGACATCCGTCCGCTGCCGTCGCACAGCAGGAACAGGGACAATTGGATAGAGTTCGAGCACCGCCGTCCCGGCGGAGGCCCCGCCGAAATCGTTCTGGCACGGGCGCGCGCGACCAGTCTTCCCGGCGGACTGCATCTGCTGGTGGGCAGGGACGTCCGCGACCAGCGCGAGATCGAGCGTCTCATAACCGGAGCGCTGGCATGGTCGCTGGGTTTGACGGTGTTTTTGGGCCTGGCGGGCGGCGTTGCGGTGGGGCGCAACATGCTGCGCCGCATTGACGCGATCAACTGGAGCATTCGTTCCATCATGGAGGGGGATTTGTCGCGCCGGCTGCCGACGCACGGGATCGGCGACGAGTTGGACAGGCTTGCGCATAACGTCAACAACATGATTGACCGCATCGAGTCGCTGATGCAGGGGATGCGCGAGGTCAGCGACGACATCGCGCATGATTTGCGCTCGCCCTTGAACCGGATGCGTTCGCGCCTCGAGATAGGGCTGATGGCGAAGGGGGAAGGCGGCGATGCGACGGCCGAGCAGCGCCGGGCGCTGCAGGACGCGATTGGCGAGATTGACGAACTGCTGCGTTTGTTCGATTCGATGCTTTCGATTGCGCGCCTGGAGACCTGCGTGGAGGAGGACCGGTGGGAGATTTTGGATTTGGCCGTGATTGCACGCGAGGTCGGCGAATTGTACGCACCCGCCGCCGAGGAGCAGGACGAGGTTTTGGCGTTCGATATGGAGGGCCCTTTGGAGATCCGGGGCGTTCGGGAGTTGCTGGCACAGGCGATCTCCAACCTGATAGAAAACGCCATCCATTACGGGGGAGGCGAGGGAGGCAGCGCCGGCGAACGGGGGCGGATCGAAGTTCGAGGACGGCGCGAGGGGGAGGACGTGTTTTTGGAGGTTCGCGACCGGGGCAGGGGAATCCCGGCGCAGGAGCGCGAGCGGGTGTTTGACAGGTTTATTCGCTTGGAGTCGTCACGCAATACGAGCGGTTCCGGCCTGGGGTTGAGTTTGGTGCGCGCCGTCGCGCGCCGCCACGGCGGGGATGCTTGCATAAAGGACGCAAATCCGGGCTGCCGGGTGGTTTTGCGTTTTCCCTCCGCCGATTCGGTTGTCGTACAGGAAGAATTGCAAGAGAATGACTCGCGCAAAGAGGGTATTTGATGGAGGTTTTTTAACTAAACAAGCGTTTGAGAATCGGTTAGAATGGTGATTCCGAGAAAGTGCTTCGGCATCTCCGGGTTTTCGGGCCGGATTTTCGTCCCGTTTTCAGGAGTGTCGCCGGAGGCACGCATCAACCCCCCGCGTCCCGCAAGGGAGCGAACCACAAGGAAGGTGAAGAGAGGTAAAAACATAAGGTAGAGTTAGTAAGATGAGTTCCTGCGATAGTTTTATCGCGCCGGAATCTCGTTTGTATCGTAGAGTGTTGGTTGCGGATTGCAACGAGTTTTTCCTTTTGCGCGCAGTGAAAGGGAGTCGTCACGGATGCCGGGGAGGGCGCGGTGACCGCTCCCGCGTCCGAGTTTTATTAAAAACCCGGCTGCGCTTTTCCAAAAAATATTTCCGTTATAGCCGCGCACAGGCGCGCAAGAACGTGCGCCGGGGCGCGCCCCGGGGTGCGCCGTGGAGTGTTGCGCCCGCGCAAGGAGCGGCGTTGTGAACGCGAAGCCGGCAACGAGCGCCCTTCGCGCACGCATTCTTGGCGGGCGGGCTCCTTTCGAAAGCGCGCTTTGCAAGCACGCGTTATGGTGGGCGTGTTTTGCGCTGCTGTTTCCCTTCGTGCTGCTTTCGTCCTCCTCGGAAGCCGACGACATTGCGCCCTGGCGCTCGGCTGTCGAGCTCGAGCGGGTCTGGGGCGGGGTGCTCGGCTGCGCGGACCCCGGCAACGACGAAGAAGCCATGGAAAAGGCGCTGGCGGGCGGCTCGGTTCCCTACGGCGGCGTGCGGTACGACTATTTGGATTGCGGCACGCGCGCGCTTCGGAACGCGGCTTCGCGGATGCTTGTGGACACGATTGAGAATTCCCTGCGCTACGGCGGTTCGAATTTGTTCGACCGGGAGTTCCGGCTGGACTCGAACCTGACCTGGGTGTTGGGCGAAAGCTTGCGCGGCGAGCTGGGCACGATCATACCGCTCGGGGGAATGGAACGCCGCGACGGCACCGGGAAGTCGTTTTTCTTGCAGCCGGGCATGGCTTTCTGGTCCGGCCGTGGGGAGGAACTGCGCTCGGACTTTAACACCGGAGTGGTGTATCGCGGCCATGTCCGGCCGGATTTGGTTGTGGGAAGCTCTTTCTTCTTCGATTACAACTTCCAGCGCGAACATGTGCGCTTGAGCATCGGCCTGGATGCGCAGAGCGACATCTTCTACGGCGGCGTGAATTATTACTTCACGCTGGGGAAGGAGTGGCGCCGCGGGCGCGGCGGTTACCAGGAACGCGTGCTGGAAGGCCTGGATTTGCACTGGTCCCTGAAATGGGACCGCTGGCAGCTGGACGGCTCCTTCGGCGCCTGGGTTTTTGACGGCGATCAGGACGGCAAGGGCTCGGGCTGGCGCCCGTCGGTGGACGCCTCGGTCGGCTACAAGATTCATCCCGGCGTGTTTTTGGAACTCGGCTACGAGCGTCACGACGCCCGTTCGCTGGGCGCGGATTGGAATCTGGGAGTTGCGTTCCGGTATTCCCTTCCGGACCTGGAGGGCATCGGCGGCAACGGCGTCGGGGGCATGCGTGCGCCGGATCTCTGGCGCACCGTCGACAGGGAGAGGCGCATTATCTACGAGGAGCGGCTGGCGCCCAAGCGGATGGTCGCGACGATGACGGCAACGCCCGAGCGCGTGGCGGAGGGTCATGATGTGACCGTGCGGGTGGATTTGAAGGAAACCATCAAAAAGGATGTTTTCTTTTCGGTGGCCGCGCTTTCGAACAGCACGGCGGATGCGGAGGATTACACCCCGCTGCCTTCGAGAATGACAATTCCGGCGGGCGCAATGTGGGCGGAGGAGACGTTCAGGATTCGCGAGGACGAGTACATTGAGCCCGAAGAGATGCTCGATCTTGAGTTGAAGATTTTACCGGAGTCCTTCTTTTTCGTCGTCCGCGGCGATCCCCATCGCGAACAGGTCGTAATCGAGGCGGGTGACAATGGTGGCAATGAGGACAATGCCGAGACGAGTAATAGTTCGATTGTCGGGTTTGCGAGGGAATCGACGTCCGTGACCGAAGGCATGAAAGTGCATGTTCCCCTGGCGCTGGGCGCGCCGCCCCCTGCGGGCGGGTTTGTCCTGGCGACGTCCTCGGACAACGACGAGGACGTCACCGTGGAAGCGCAGATGCGGATCGTCCCGGACAAGCAGTACGGCCAGTATGTCTATGTGACGGTGGTCAATGATGTGATTCCCGAGGGCGCCGAGATGGTGCGAATATTTTTGGACGAGCCTCAGGGCGGCCTGCCGGAGGATTGGCAGCTTGCCCGGCGCGAGCATATGCTGATGATTCTGCCCGACGACTTCAACATCTCCTTCGAGCGGGACTCTTCGGAGGTTGGCGAAGGCGCCGGCACCGTGAATTTGATTTTGGTTTTGAACGAGCCGGCGCCTGCGGGGTTGGCGTTGAACGTATCCTCGAGCCTGGCCGGGGATGCGGCGCCGGTGCATCCGACGCTCACGGTTCCCGAAGGGGTGCGGCGCGTTGAGCTTCCGGTGAGGATCATTGACGACAACATCGGCGAGGCCGACGAGATCGCAACCATCACAATCTCCGCGGCGGGTTCCCTGCCGGAAGGCTGGAGCATCGGCCCGCCGGACAGTTTGCAGGACGAGCACGCGTTGAGGATCAAGGACAATGATTTGGGCCTGGGCTTCACGCGTCCGAGTTCGGAGGTTCGAGAGAGCGATCTCGAAACGGACATTGAAATCACGCTGAGCGAAACCGGCGCGCCGTCCGGCGGAATCAATCTTACGGTTACGGCGGAGGGCAACGAGGGTAACGACATCTCCTTCACGTCGCCCGTGGCGATATCCCCGGGCGAGAAGGAAAAGATACTTAAAGTTACGATCACGCAGGACAATCTCCCCGAGGGCGCCGAGCGCATCGTGCTGACGTTGTCGGGACAGTTGCCGGAGTCGTGGGAGTACGGACAGCAGACCCACGAGTTGACGATTCTGCCCAACGAGAACGAAGTCGCTTTTGAGAAACCCTCGACCGCCGTCCACGAGGGCGACGGAACGGTTGATGTGGCCCTGGTGCTGAACCGTCCCGCGCCGGAGGGTCTGGTGCTGGCATTTGATTCGAGCTCGCCGGGCGATGCGGTGCCGTCCGGCCCGACGCTGCGGATTCCCGCCGGGGAAACAAAAGCGACGCTCACGGTTCGGATAGTCAACGACAATATCGGCGAAGCGGGCGAGACCGTCACCATCAGCATCGCAGGGAACCCGCCGACGGCCTTGCCGGAGGGCTGGAGCATCGGCTCGCAGGACACCCACGACCTGATAGTGACCGACGATGATCTTTTCGTGGGCTTTGAAAGCGCCTCCTCGCAGGTTCACGAGAGCGATCTAACGACGAATCTGGGGATTGTTTTGAGCGAAGTCGGCGCGCCGACGGGAGGGATGAGTCTTTCGGTGTCGGCAACGGGCAACGACGATAATGATGTTTCGTTTTCGACTCTTCTGCCGATATCGACAGGAGACAAACGCGGGGAGTTGATGGTTACGCTGGCGCAGGACGACCTCGCCGAGGGTGATGAAGTCATCGTGCTGGCCTTGTCGGGCAGCTTGCCGTCGCCGTGGGAGTTCGGCCAACAGACCCACAGGTTGACAATATTGTCGCACGGCGAGCGCGAACCGAAGGTCGTTTTGCCGGGCAGCGAGACGGCGATGTTCGCCCAAGCCGGCAAGACGGTAAACGAGAGCGAGGGAACGGCCACGTTCAAGGTCGCGCTCTCGGCGGACGCGCCCGCGGGCGGCGTTCCCCTTCAGGTGGCGATCGATTCGGGTAACGAAAACGGCGATGTCACCTTCACGACGGAAATCTTCACAATCGCCGAAGGCAATCGCGAGCACACCATCAGCGTCGGCATCAACAACGACACTCTGGTCGAGCCGGACGAGACGGTCACGTTCGTCTTGTCGAAGAGGGTCGGGTTTCCGGAGGAGTGGGGCGGTCTCGGTTCGCAAACCACTTTTGAACTCACCATCACGGACGACGACAGCGCGGACGTCGGCTTTACATCGCCATCGTCCACATTGTCGGAGAGTGACACCACCGCCATGTTGGCAGTCGGACTTAACGGTTCGGTATTGCAGAATGTGGAAGTCACGCTGACCGAGAGCGGAGACGGAAACAACGACCTTGCCTTCTCGCCGGCCTCGCTGACCTTTGCACCCGGAGAGACGGGCAAGGACGTCACGCTGACGGTGAACAGTGCCAACAACGACACCAGGGTCGAGGAGGACGTGGAAATCACCTATACGCTGGGAGGGCTGCTTCCCGATGGCGTGAGCTTCTCCGCAAGGGAACATGTGGTCACCTTCATGGACGACGACAGCGCGA
>JAPOUU010000077.1 GCA_026708505.1 Hyphomicrobiales bacterium
ATTGAGGAAGACTCGGGCGAACATGCCGTTCACGGTAACGGTGTCGGGGGACTTCGCCCTCCCGAGCATGTTTTGGATTTTCGCAATTCCGGAACAGGAGCGCGCCTGATGCTTGGAGTATTGGCAACGCATCCGTTTACCTCAAGTTTTACCGGCGATGAGTCCCTCAACCGCCGCCCAATGGACAGGGTCATTAAGCCTTTGCAGGAATTCGGGGCGGAAGCCGATGCACGAGAAGGCAAATACTTCCCCCTGACGCTTTCAGGCGCAATCGACCCCATCCCGATACGCCACCGCCTCGAAGTTCCCTCGGCGCAGGTAAAATCGGCCGTGCTGCTTGCAGGGCTGAACGCTCCGGGCAAAACGACTGTGATCGAATCGGTTCCGACCCGGGACCATACCGAGCGGATGCTCAAAAGTTTCGGTGCGGAGATTTCCGTTCGCGATGTTGATGGCGCGTGCGAAATCAGCGTGGCCGGCCAGGGCGAACTCGAAGCAATCGAGTTTGAAGTGTCCGGAGATCCATCGTCAACGGCGTTTCTAATCGCATCGGCGCTAATCGTTCCCAATTCGGAAATTGTCGTAGAGAACGTCTGTGTAAATACACGCAGAACCGGCCTCTTCACGACACTTAAGGAGATGGGCGCGGATCTTGAGTTTCTCAATGAGCGTGAAGCTTGCGGAGAGACAGTTGCGGATGTTCGTGCGCGTTGCGGTGATGCGGTTTCGTTGCAGGGAGTTGCCGTTCCGGCAGAACGAGCGGCTTCGATGATTGACGAGTACCCCATTCTTTCCGTGGTGTGCTCGTTTGCGAACGGGGAAAGCCGGATGGAGGGTTTGGGAGAACTGCGCGTCAAAGAAAGCGACCGCCTCGAAGCAATTATTTCAATGCTGCGCTCGAACGGCGTCCATGCGGAAGGCGGCGCAGACAGCCTTGTAATTGAAGGTTGCGACGGAAACGTTAAAGGCGGCGGGACCGTTGCGGCTTGCGGAGACCACCGAATAGCAATGTCGGCGCTGGTGATGGGATTGGGTTCGCGAACCGGTGTCGGGATTGACGACGGCGCGATGATTGCAACGAGTTTCCCCAACTTTCTCGATTGCATTGCTTCGATGGGCGGTGACATTCGCAATGGTTAAACGCTTGCGAACACCCGCTCTGTCGGTTAGAATTAAGAAGGTTTTTCGGACAGGAGACGGGTCATGAGCAAACCTGTTTTTGAAGATTTATTCACATTCTCCGGCCGACGAAACCGGCTGAGTTATATTCTGTTCCAAATCTCAATATGGATATTGTTTCTCGTAGGAGGCATGATCGGGATTCCCATCGTCATAGTTGCCTTCAACGGCGGCACTGATGAAGTCGGCGCCATTGTCGTGTTGATTTTGCTGCTGGCTTTTCTGGCCATACTTATCAGCGACCTAGCTGTGACAGCGCAAAGGCTTCGAGATATAGGATGCACGGGCTGGGCTGCTTTGCTCACTCTTATCCCGTACGTAGGTTTCGTGGTTTGGATCGTGCTCATGCTCATACCCGGCACGAGCGGCAAAAATAAATACGGACCCGACTTCCTTCGAAACTCCTAATGATAATTAAGCAGGGTTTTAACGCCTCGACATAATATGAATTCCATCGTCATCGCCATCGACGGGCCTGCGGCTTCGGGGAAGGGAACCATTGCGCAAGCAATTGCACAACACTATAACTTTGCGCATCTTGATACCGGACTCCTGTACCGGGCCATTGCAAACGTCCTCATAACAAACGGAACTCTCGATCCTACCGCCGAACAGGCCGTTGAAGCCGCAAAGCATATCCGGGATGAAATTCCCCTTGAGCAACTCGAAAGCAATACAAAACTACGAAGCGAAAAAGTCAGCACGACCGCCTCGGTCGTTGCCGCGATTCCGCAGGTGCGAGAGCAACTCGTCCTTTTGCAGCGCAATTTCGCCGAACACCCTCCCGGCAACGCCGCGGGAGTCGTCATGGAAGGGCGCGATATCGCAACCGTCATCTGCCCATGGGCGCAGGTGCAGCTGTATGTGGATGCAAGCCTCGAAGCGCGGGCCCGGCGCCGTTTTGAGGAGATGGCTGCGAGAGCCAAAACAGCCGGGACGAAGCCGATTTTCTCCAGCGAGCAGGAAATCCTCGAAATTCTCGCAGAACGCGACAAAAGGGACATTCAGCGCTCAAACGCCCCTCTCAAAAAAGCCCAAAATGCCCTCTTGCTTGACACGACAAAATTAGATATAAAGGAGAGTATCGCTCGTAGCATTGATCTCGTCGAAGCCCGTTTGCGCTCGATGGGTGACATTGGTGCCGGCGAGCCAAGTCAATAACAGCCCAAACCCTCATGCAACAAAACCTCGAAACCAACACCACAAACCCCGCCCCCCCTCAAACCCCAAGCCGCGAAGAGTTCGCCGCTATGCTGGACGAGAGCCTCGACAAAAGCGGCATCCGTGAGCAAAGCGTCGTTCAAGGCAAAGTTGTCGCCGTGCAGAACGGATTCGTCGGAATTGACGTCGGACTTAAAACCGAAGGATGGATCCCGCTTCGCGAATTCACCGATATCGATGAAAACATGGAAGTCCATGTTGGCGACATCATTGACGTTTACCTCGAACGGATGGAAAACTCGCGCGGCGAAGCCATTCTCTCCTACGAAAAAGCCAAACGGGAGCAATCCTGGATTCGGCTCGGAGAGGCCCACGACAACAACGAACCCGTTGAAGGCTCAATCACGCAACGCGTGCGCGGCGGCTTCACCGTCGACATCAGCGGCGTTGAGGCTTTCCTCCCCGGCTCGCAACTGGACATTCGTCCCATGCGTGACGCCACCACGCTCATGGATTCAAAACAACAATTCCAGATCCTCAAGATTGATAGACGGCGCGGCAACATTGTTGTTTCAAGGCGCGCCGTCCTCGAGGCGTCGCGCTCGGAACAGCGCGACGAGCTCGTCCAAAACCTCCAGGAAGGGCAAACCGTCCAGGGACGCATCAAAAACATCACCGATTACGGCGCCTTCGTCGATCTCGGTTCGCTGGACGGATTGCTGCACGTCACGGACATGTCGTGGAAGCGAATCCAAAATCCGCGCACCGTTCTCAAAAACGACGAAATAGTCACCGTCAAAATCCTCAAAATCACTCCGGAGACGCAGCGCATCTCGCTTGGAATGAAGCAACTCACGCCGGACCCCTGGCTTGAAATTTCGGACAAATATCCCGTTGATAAAAAAGTAATGGGACGGGTCACGAATATCACGGACTACGGCGCGTTTGTCGAACTTGAGCCCGGAATCGAAGGGCTCATCCATGTCTCGGAGATGAGCTGGATCAAAAAAGGACTCCCGCCGGGAAAACTCCTTTCAACCAGCCAGGAAGTCGAAGTCATGGTGCTCGAGGTCAACGAAGTCAAACGGCGCATCTCGCTCGGCCTGCGCCAATGCACTCCGAACCCGTGGGAATCTTTTGCCGAAAAGCATCCGGTCGGGTCCAGCATCGAAGGCGAAGTCAAGAACATCACCGAGTTTGGTTTGTTCATCAGCCTTGAAGGCGGGATTGACGGAATGGTTCACATGTCCGACCTCGACTGGAACAAGCACCCCTCCGACGCCCTCACCGACCGCAAGAAAGGCGAAACCGTCAAAGCCAAGGTGCTTGAAGTCTCCATCGAGAAAGAACGGGTTTCCCTTGGAATCAAACAACTCCAAAACGACCCCTTCGACTCTCTCGGCGATCTTGCCAAGGGCAGCACCGTCACATGCACCGTTCAAGGAATTCAGGACGGCCGCCTGAAAGTGAGCATCGGCGAAAACGGCGTCTCCGCTTTCATCAACCGGCAAGAACTCTCCCGCGAGCGTTCCGAGCAGCGTTGCGAACGTTTTGCAATCGGCGACAAAATCGATGCGCAGGTCACGCGCTTCGACAGGGACGCACGGCGCATTGACCTTTCCGTCAAGGCCCTCGAAATCGCCGAAGAAAAAGACGCAATGAAGCAATACGGCTCGTCCGATTCGGGCGCAACTCTGGGAGCCATTCTCGGTGCCGCGCTCGGCATGGGCAAAAAAGCCAAAAACGAACCTAATGAGGCGGAAAAACCTGCCGACACCAAAGCAAGCGCGAAGGAGCCGGCCCCGGAATCACCGTCCGAAGAGTCCACATCCAATTCAACAGGCGAGGGAGAACAAGGAGAGCAGACAAAGGAATGAACCAATCCGGGATTCCAACCGATGCGCTCGTTGAGCGCCGCCAATTGAAACGTCGACTCATTCTCTGGCGCATAGTGGGGATTACATCCGTCTGCCTCTTTTTCCTGGCCCTGCTGTTTCCCGCAATACCGGGACCGACCATCACCGGCGAGGACCACATTGCCCGCTTCGCGATTGAAGGCATCATCGCGGATACAAAATTTCAAACCGAACGGCTGGACGAGATTGCACAAACCGACGAGGTGCGCGCACTCATCCTTCACGTCAACTCGCCCGGCGGCACTGTTGTAGGCTCCGAGGCTCTCTTCAACGCCGTGCGCCGGGTCGCCGTTAGAAAACCCGTCGCCGTTATCATGAATGATGTCGCCGCATCCGGGGGATACATCGTTGCCGTTGCAGGCGATTATATCTTCGCACGACATAACACCATCACGGGTTCTATCGGCGTTATCCTCCAATGGTTCGATGTAAAGGAGATGGCGGAGAGCATCGGCATTGAGCCCCATACCATTGCAAGCGGACCGTTGAAGGGACAGCCGAACCTCTTCGAAAAACCCTCTAAAGAGGCGCTTGAAGCCACTCGTGAAAGCATTGAGGAATCTTATAAGTGGTTTGTTTCTCTCGTCGCCGAGCAGAGGGGCTTTGAACACGGCCAGGCCCTGGGCCTCGCCGATGGACGCATCTATACCGGAAGACAGGCGCTTGACGTTGATCTGATTGATCAAATCGGTGAAGAACAAGACGCTCTCGTCTGGCTGGACGACACCCACAACATCCAATCCGATCTCGGAATCCTCGACTGGTCGATTTCACCTTGGGATGAAATCTGGCGAATCGAACCCGATTCCCTCGTGCTGCGCCTGCTCGGGCGCCAGGACGTTTCGCTTCGCGGGTTGATTAGCCTATGGGCACCCGGCGTATGACCCGCTCCGAACTTGTCGCACGCATTGCCTCGTCCAACCCGCACTTGCGGCACCGGGACGCCGAGAGACTTGTGGATGCCGTGCTGCGTGAAATCGCCGAGGCGCTGCGACAGGGGCACCGTGTCGAGCTTCGAGGCTTTGGCGCTTTTTCCATCAAAGACAGGGCGCCCAGAGTCGCCCGGGATCCAAGACTCGGAAACACCGTGCAAGTCGCTTCCAAACGGGTTCTCCATTTCAAAAGCTCCAAACTGCTCAACAAGCGTCTCAATGAAGCACTCGGGGTTCCCCCGAAAAAAGGCGGCACCTCGGAGTCCTAAACGGACTTAAACCAATGACAAAAGCCGTATCTCCGGCGGATAAGAACAATCCGCTGTTCCTCGCCCTTGATGTTTCCGACATCGATCTTGCCGTACGCACCGCAAACAAACTCAAACCCCATATCGGCGGCATCAAGCTCGGCATGGAATTTTTCTACAACTTTGGCACCGACGGATACGAACGCATCCGTGAAACCGGACTGCCAATCTTCCTGGATTTGAAACTCTACGACATTCCCGCGACCGTAAGCGCGGCCGTGCGAACGCTCGCACGGCTCTCGCCGGCTTTGCTCACCATCCATGCAAGCGGGGGCATCGAGATGATGCGGGCGGCATCCTTGGCGGCAAAGGAGGCGGACACCCCGCCGCGAATCGTTGCCGTTGGAATGCTCACAAGCCTTGAAGACGCGGACCTTGAGCGCGAAGGCATTCCCCAAACGGCCGAAATACGAACCCGGCATCTCGCCGACAACGCCATCGAAGCGGGCATGGACGCGTTCGTGTGCTCGCCCAAGGAAATCACCCCCCTGCGCGAGCGCCTCGGCGGGGATGTATTGCTGATAACACCGGGGATTCGCCCCGAAGGCGCCAAGGCCAACGACCAAAAACGAACCATGACCCCCGAAGAAGCGTATCGTCTCGGCGCCGACATCCTTGTCATCGGGCGCCCCATACTCCATGCTGGTAACCCCGAAGCCGCCGCGCGCGAGATTTCCGAATCCCTCCGGCCGCACCGCTCCGGCAAATGAAAAATTTACGATGGAGACAAGAATGCCCCCGCAAGTAAAAATCTGCGGTATTTCCGATGATGTCGCCTTGAAAACCGCGCTGCGCTGCGGTGCCGACATGCTGGGGTTTTTGCATCACCCCGCAAGCTCGCGCCATATCGAACCCGGCGACGCGGCGCGACTGCGTGCAGACGTCGGCGGACGCGCGCGCGTTGTTGCCGTCGGCGTGGATATGTCCGATGCGCTTCTGGAAGAGTTACTTGAGAAACTGCGTCCGGATTTTTTCCAACTGCACGGCTCGGAAACCCCGCAGCGCGTTAAAGAAGTTCGCAAGCGGTTCAGCATCGGCGTCATCAAGGCGATACGGGTGCGCGACAACAAGGATATCGAGCAGGCGCACGCATTCGAAGATGCCGCCGACATGCTGCTCTTTGACAGCCACACGGAGACTCTTGCCGGCGGCACCGGTGTTGCTTTTGACTGGACTCTTTTGCGCGAGATTCGAAACAAGGACAAGTGGATTCTCTCGGGCGGTCTGACCCCGGAAAACGTTGCCGATGCCATTGAGCAGACCGGCGCACCCGCCGTTGATGTTTCTTCCGGCGTCGAAAGTTCCCCGGGGAAAAAGGATTCGAAAAAGATCGAGCGATTTCTGCAAGCCGCGAAAGCAACGACACCAATGGCGTTACGGGCATGAGTAAAGCACCCCTTTCCAACCGTTTTGACGAAGGTCCCGACGAACGGGGGCATTTCGGCATCTTCGGCGGACGTTTCGTCGCCGAAACGCTCATGCCCCTGATTCTCGACCTTGAAAAAGCATACGATGCGGCCAAGGAGGATGAATCCTTTCAGCAATCGCTGCGTGACTTCTCCAGCCATTACGCCGGACGACCCTCGCCGCTCTACTTCGCCGAACGCCTGAGCGAACACCTCGGCGGCGCGAAGGTTTATTTCAAGCGCGACGAACTCAACCACACGGGCTCGCACAAAATCAACAATTGCCTCGGGCAAATCCTTCTCGCCCAACGAATGGGCAAAACCCGAATCATCGCCGAAACCGGAGCGGGCCAGCACGGCGTTGCCGTAGCGACCGTGTGCGCACGCTTCAACCTTCCTTGCCGGGTTTACATGGGAGCCAAGGACATCACGCGGCAAAAACCCAACGTGTTTCGCATGCGCCTGCTCGGCGCCGAAGTCATCGCCGTCGAGAGCGGCGCGGGAACGCTCAAGGACGCGATGAACGAGGCGTTGCGCGACTGGGTCGCAAATGTTGAGAACACCTTCTACATCATCGGAACCGTGGCGGGCCCCCACCCCTACCCCGCAATGGTGCGGGACTTCCAATCCGTTATCGGTAAAGAAGTCCGCGAGCAAATCATCGAGCGGGAAGGCCGGCTGCCCGACAGTCTCGTTGCCTGCATCGGCGGCGGATCAAACGCATTGGGCTTGTTTCATCCGTTCCTGCAAGATGAGGACGTGCGCATGTTCGGCGTCGAGGCGGGAGGTCACGGGCTGGAAGGGGATGCACATTCGGCCTCGCTGAGCGGCGGCACGCCCGGCGTCCTGCACGGCAACCGGACCTATCTTTTGCAAAACGGCGACGGGCAGATACTGGAGGGGCACAGTATTTCCGCAGGACTCGATTATCCCGGCGTCGGCCCCGAACACGCCTGGCTCAAGGACAGCGGGCGTGTTTCTTATGTTGCCGTTGGCGACGACGAAGCACTGGAAGCGTTTCATTTGTGCGCGCGCCTGGAAGGCATCCTGCCGGCGCTCGAACCCTCGCATGCGCTGGCGCATGTTTGCAAAATCGCGCCGCAATCCTCCGGCGATCATTTGATTGTCATGAACCTGTGCGGCCGGGGCGACAAGGACATCTTCACCGTCGCCGAGCATAGCGGCGGCATGGACGGAGTCATCGACTCATGAGCGGCACGCGCATCGACAAACGGTTTGGAGAACTTCGAAAGCAGGGACGGGCCGGCCTGGTCACCTTTCTTGTCGCGGGCGATCCTGACTTTGACACCTGCCTGGAGTGTCTGCGCACGCTTCCCGAAAACGGCGCGGACATTATCGAGCTCGGCATGCCGTTCAGCGATCCCATGGCGGACGGGCCCGCCATCCAGGCCGGATCAACGCGAGCCCTCCAAAACGGCGCCTCCATGCCGCGCACCCTTGAACTGCTGCGGCGCTTTCGCGCCGAAGACGCCACAACGCCCGTCGTGTTGATGGGTTATTACAATCCCATCTACATCTACGGCGTTGAGCGCTTCTTGGACGATGCGGCCGAAGCGGGCGTGGACGGCCTGATTCTCGTTGATTTGCCTCCCGAAGAAAGTGACGAGATTTTGCCCCAGGCGCAAAAACGCGGCATTGATTTCATCCGCCTGGTCACGCCGACCACCGACAGCGCGCGCCTGCCCGCCATCCTTGATGGCGCGAGCGGATTCTTATATTATGTTTCCATTGCCGGTATCACCGGGACCAAGGCTCCGAATACCGACAAAGTGCGCAAGTCCATCGAGGCGCTGCGACAACACAGCCGGCTTCCCGTCGCCGTGGGCTTCGGCATCCGAAATGCCGAACAAGCGGGCGCGCTGGGATTGCTTGCCGACGGCATTGTCGTCGGTTCCGCGCTGGTCGAACGCATCGCAGACCCCGAAACGCGGGACGGCATTCCCGGTCTTGTCGCCGAACTCGCTAACGCATTGCGCTCTCAAAGTAGAAAGGCCGCGTCATGAACTGGATTAAGAACCTCATCCGCCCGAAACTGCAACGGATGTTCAATTGGCGGGAAACCCCCGACAATCTCTGGCACAAGTGCACCTCCTGCGGCAACATGATCTTCCACCGGGAGCTCAAAGCGAGCCTGTACGTATGTCCGGGCTGCAATTTGCACATGAAAATGCCCGCATCCGAGCGCTTCGACGCGCTCTTTGACGGCGGCGCGTATGATTCGATCGACACGCCCGACATTCCCAACGACCCTCTTGAATTCCGCGACAAGCAGCGATACAAGAAGCGCCTTGAAGATGCCCGCCGCAAAACCGGCACCAAGGATGCCGTTGAACTCGCGCACGGGAAACTTCGGGGCGTTGAAACCGTCATCGCCGTGCAGGATTTCGCATTCATGGGAGGATCGCTTGGAACCGCGGCCGGCGAAGCCATCATCCGCGGCGCGCAAACCGCCCTTCAACACAAATGCGCATACATCATCATCACATCATCGGGCGGCGCACGCATGCAGGAGGGAATCCTCTCTCTCATGCAGCTGCCCCGCACGACCATCGCAATACAGGCGCTTCAGGATGCGCGGCTTCCGTACCTCTGCGTTCTCGCGGATCCGACCACGGGAGGCGTCACCGCTTCCTATGCAATGCTGGGAGACGTCCAAATCGCCGAAACCGGTGCGCTGATAGGATTTGCAGGACCGCGCGTTATCGAACAAGTTATCCGCGAAACCCTCCCCGAGGGATTCCAACGCGCCGAATATCTGCTCGAACACGGCATGCTCGATATCGTCGTCCATCGAAAGGATTTGCGTGACACGCTTGGACGCCTCCTCCAGCTTATGACGGAGTCCCTGCACCGTCGGAACGGCGGCGTCGCACGCATCGAGTCGACGGAAAAAGCTTCGAGCGCAAGCGGTGAAGAGATCTCCCCCGCCTGATTGCGCCGACTTCGTCTCCCGAAACGAAGCAATCCTCGAGCGCTTTCTCGCGCTTCATCCCAAAATCATCGATCTCTCGCTTGCACGCGTCGAGACCCTTCTCGAGCGTCTGGGAAATCCCCATGAACATCTGCCTCCCGTCTTTCATGTCGCGGGCACCAACGGCAAGGGCTCGACCATCGCGTTTTTGGACGCCTGCCTGCAAGCGGACGGCCGGCGCGTGCATGCGTATACTTCGCCGCATCTGGTCGGTTTCAACGAACGGATCCGCCTGGGCGGCGAGGTGATACATCCCGAGCGGCTTTATCAACTGCTGCACCATTGCGAAGAGGTCAACGGCGGCGATGCGATCACCTACTTCGAGATTACCAGCGCGGCGGCATTTTTGGCGTTTCGCGAAACTCCTGCGGATGTTTTGCTGCTGGAAGTGGGACTCGGAGGGCGGCTGGACGCCACCAACGTTGTAGCGCACCCGGAGGTATGCATACTCACGTCGATCGGTTTGGATCATCAGCAATTTTTGGGTGAAAGCATTGAAGAGATTGCCGCGGAGAAGGCGGGCATTCTCAAAGAGGGCATCGGCGCGGTGATTGCACCGCAGGAAACGGCGGCATCACAAATCATCGAAGCGCGCGCGGAAGAATTAAACGCTCCTTTATATCGTTACGGAAAGGAGTGGCGCATTTCCCGGCAAGGGGACGGCCTGCGTTACGAAGACGAAAAGGGCGTTGTCGCACTGCCCTTGCCCGGGCTGTTCGGAGCGCACCAGATCATCAATGCCGGCGCCGCCGTTGCGGCCTTGCGGCATTCGCGCTTTGCCGGAATCAATGCCGATGCCCTCGAGCGCGGAGTCGAACGGGCGCGCTGGCGCGCCCGGCTGCAACGGCTGGAAAGCGGCGCTTTGTTTGAAGCGGTCGGAGAGGGAGAATTATGGCTGGACGGCGGGCACAATCCGGCGGCGGCCCGCATCTTGCGCGAAGCAATGGAAGAAATGAACAAGGCGCGCCCGAACAAGCCGTTGCATCTGGTAGCGGGAATGATGGATACGAAAGACGCGCAGGGATTTTTTGCGGAATTTAAAGACCTGGCGCAAAGCATCGCCACGGTTCCGATTCCCACGGAACAGCGCAGCGCATCGGCGAAGTCCCTGCTGGCAGAAGCACAAACCGCCGGCATCAAAGGCGAAGCGTTCGACTCCCTGCTCGAGGCATGCCGCGCGGGAGAAGGATGCCGGGTGCTATTGTGCGGATCCTTGTATCTCGCCGGCTATGCGCTCGCCGAATACGGAAACCAACCGGAAAGTCGATAGACGACATCCCGCAAACCGCTTTGGAATCCGGTCTTGCGGGGGCGGTAATCTATTTGAGGCTGTTGAAAAGAAGTCGAGGCTGCCGACTCCACGAGAGGAGATGTGGAGCGGCAGCCCCTTTAACCCGTATGCCCCGAACCGGGGTTGCGTCCCGACGACGGCCCGGACGGACGGAGGGAATCGGTTTGCACAAACATGTTAGAACCGGTATTTGAAGCCGAGGCTTCCTTTGTAATCTTCCACTTCGCTCCCCTGGCGCGAGGAGACGT
>JAPOUU010000110.1:0-9292 GCA_026708505.1 Hyphomicrobiales bacterium
CGGCTGGAAACTGCGCAACAACGAGATTGCCGTTCGCATCCTGGATCCTCGACAGATGCGTTTCGAGTTCAGTTCGACGCTTACGGAGGACACGCAGAGAGGCCATCCCAGGTGGGAGATCGATGAGGATGTAGGCACGGCAAGTTTCGTTCTGGTCACCAATCGTCCCGCCCCGGAGGACATTAGACTGACCTTCGATGAGACCACCACCATTGAAGGTTTTGAAGTGCAAGGGACGGATGCTCCGCAGGTATCAACAAGAGCAAAGACAGTCGTTTTCCCCGAGGGTGCAACCAGACTGGAAGTCGTTGCGGACATAACGGACACCCCCTCCGGTGATGAAGGCGTATTGAATCTGAACGGGTTGGATAGCAATGACAATCCCATTGGAGGTTTCACCATCATCGATATCCTCACGGGCAATGCCGCCTCTCAGAATATGGAAGAGATTTATGTTGTGGTGCGTAATCTAAACTAGCGTGTCCGGCTTGCCCCGGCCGCATCCGTTACCGTTGTTGAACCGGCAGTGCGCCGGTTTTGGAATTACCCCCGTGCGGCTTCCAATGTTGCAACCGTTGAATATGGAAAAGCCGATGCTGCAATCATTGCGCCCGCATAAGTTCGACACGAGGCCTGAACCCCCGTTTCGGCGTTGCTAGGATTGCGGCTTGAGAATAATTTTCGGCGCCGCCACCCGGCCGTTTCTTATATCGAGAAATGCCTGCTGCCCGTCTTTGAGGGGGCGCTTTTCAACCCAATCGAGCGCTCCCAAACGTCCGTTGAACATCGCCGCCGCCGTCTCCCGAAAATCCGCCGCGGTGTAGGTGTAAGAACCGATGAATGTGATTTCCTGAAGCGTCATCCGCCGAACGTCGATTCCTCCCGTCGCGCCGCCCAGACCGATATGCACGACGATTCCCCCCGGAGCGGTTTTGGCCGAGGCCGTCTCGCGGGTGGCTTCGAAGCCCACTCCGTCGATGACCAGGTCAAATTCGGCGTCGTCTTCAAGTTCGCCGGAATCCAGAATCTTCATCTCCGTGTTTGATTTGAGATAGTCGCGCCGGAGGGCGTTCGGCTCGACCAGGCAGACCTCTTTGCTTCCCTGGGCGATAAGGCTGATCGCCGTGCCGACGCCGATGGCCCCGCCGCCGATAACCAGCACGCGCGCCGCGTCCGGGTCGCCGTGAAGCCGTTCGCGCCCGATGCGCGCGGCGTGCCAGCCGCAGGCAACCGGTTCCGCGAGCGCCGCCTTGGCAAGCGGCACGTTCTCCGGCACGTCGATGAGGTTGCTCTCCGGCATGGCGACGCGTTCGGCAAAGACGCCTTCGCGCGGCGGCATGGATATGATTTGCCTGTCCGGGCAAAGATTGTCCCGTCCCGAAAGGCAAAACCGGCAGGTTCCGCATGTGACCAGGGGATTGATTACAACCCGGCGTCCCCGCTCGGTGGTGCCGGCCGCTTCATGCCCGAGAATCAAGGGCGCGGGCCGGCGATCGTCGTGGCCTAGAAAGGCGTGCATGTCCGAGCCGCAGACCCCGACGCTGTCCACCGTTATGATTTCTTCGCCGGTGCGGGCGACCGGATCGGCAAACTCCCCGTATTCGAGATGCTCCGGCGCGGTGTAAATCAAGGCTTTCATTTGGCGGTAAACCCTCCATCCACCATCAGCACCTGGCCGGTGACAAAAGAAGAGGCGTCGGAACACAAAAACAGCATCGGGCCTTTCAAATCCTCGACCTTGCCGTTTCGACCGACGCAGGTTTGGCGGGCGTTGCGCTCCCTCCATTCGTCGTCCTCGAACACCGGCGTGGTTAATTCGGTGGGAAAGAATCCCGGACCGACGGCGTTGGCGGTGATGCCGTGTGCGGACCAGGCTTCGGCCATCGCGCGGGTCAGCTGGCCGATGCCGCCTTTGGATGCGCCGTAGGCGATCCCGGCATGAAAGGCGCGGGTGGTCTGAAGCGAAGCGAACATCACCAGTCTGCCCCATCCCGCGGATTTCATTGCGGGCACGAACAATTGGCTGAGTAAAAACGGAACGCTGAGATTGAGCCAGATTGTATCGTCCCATGCCTCCCGCGTCGTTTCATCGGCGGTCTGCCGGGGATGCATTGCGGCCGCGTGAACGACAATGTCCGGCGGCCCGAAAACCCCGTTCACCCGGTCCGCCAATCCTTCAAGGCCGTTCCTGTCCATCAAATCGTGTGCGACATATCCCGCCTTCTCGCCCAGCGAAGCCTGCCATTCCTTGAGGGCCTCTTCCCGCCGTGCGACGCCCACGACCTTCGCTCCCGCTTCGGCAAGCACGGTTGCGGTGTAACGTCCAAGTCCCGAACTCGCGCCCGTCACGCAGGCCGTATGCCCCGAAAGGCCGAATATGTCCTCAGTGACGCTCGGCATTGTCGTCCTCGGCGGCCAGGTCAAAATTTTCCCCCGGAAAATACTTGGCCAGGCGGATGTCCGCCGTTCTGGCATGTCCTTCCATGCCTTCAAAGCGCGAGATGCGCGCCGTCGCCTCGGCCACGGGTTTCATGCCGTCGCGCGTGGCCTGCTGCCAGGTGACGATCTTCATGTATTTGTGCACCGACAATCCGCCGGTGTAGGTGGCCGCTCCCGATGTGGGCAGGACATGGTTCGGCCCCGACGCCTTGTCGCCGAAGGCGACCGTTGTTTCTTCTCCCAGGAAGAGCGAGCCGTAGCAGGTCAGCCTGTCTTTCCACCAATCCAAATCGGCGGCCTGCACCGTCAGATGTTCGGGTGCATATTGATCCGACACGGCGGCCATCTCTTCGCGGTCGTCGCAGAGAATCACTTCCGCATAGTCGCGCCATGCGGCCTCGGCGCTGGTTCGGTTGACTTCCGGCAAATCGGCAATCACCGGCGGCACCAGCTCGATGACTTTTTCCGCGAGTTTCCTGTCGTCGGTTATCAGCCAGACCGGCGAGTTGTATCCGTGTTCCGCCTGTCCCACCAGATCCGATGCGACGATTTCGGCATCGGCGTTTTTGTCCGCCAGGATGAGGCTGTTTGTCGGGCCCGCAATCATGTCAATGCCGACCCGGCCGAACAGAATGCGCTTGGCTTCGGCGACGAACTGGTTGCCCGGACCGACAAGTATATTCGCCTTGGGAAGCCCCAGCAGGCCGAAAGTCATAGCGGCCACCGCCTGAACGCCTCCCATCGCGAGGATGTAATCCGCCCCGCAGATATCGGCGGCATAGACGATGGCCGGGGCAATTCCCCGGTCCGGCCGGGGCGGCGAGCATGCGGTGATATGGCTGCATCCCGCCACCTTGGCGGTGGTGACCGTCATGATTGCGCTGGCGATGTGGCTGTAGCGGCCGCCGGGGATGTAGCATCCTGCGGTGTCGACGGGAACGATTTTTTGTCCCGCTACAAGACCGGGAACAACTTCCATCTCGATGTCCCCGAGAGTCTTCTTCTGGGCTTCGGCAAAGCGGCGAACGTTGTCATGGGCGAACGCGATGTCGCGTTTGAGTTTTTCGGGGACCAGCGCTTTTGCCGCTTCAATCTCTTCGCGGGAGAGCAGGATGGAGCCGTTGTATCCATCGAACTTGGCGGCATATTCCAGGGCTTTGGAATCTCCGCCCGCCTCGATGTCGTCGAGAATGTCCCGGACGGTTTTTTGCACGTCGGGAGCGTCGCCGGCGGAAGTTCGCGTTGCTTTTTTCAGATAGGTGACGCTCATGTCGAATCCGCGGTCGTGGTCATAGTCCTAATTCCAATCCCAATCCTAATCATAGTCCTGTCCTAATCGTATCCCCGTCCCAATCACATAGCCCCGTCCCAATCGCAGTCCTGTCCCAATCATAGCCCTGTCCCAATCATAGCCCTGTCCCAATCGCAGTCCTGCCCTAATCGTAGCCCCGTCCTAATCATAGCCCTGTCCCAATCGCAGTCCTGCCCTAATCATAGCCCCGTCCTAATCATAGCCCCGTCCTAATCATAGCCCTGTCCTAGTTCCAATCCCAATTCCAATCATAGCCCCGGTCCTAATCATAGTCCTGTCCTAATCCTAATCATTGGTAAATCTCGGGCAGCAGAACGGTGGATATGGACGGAATGAATGCAATCATCAGCACGACCAGCATCATGAAGAATACAAAAGGCACCGCGCGGGCGGCGATCTTTAATATGGATTCCCCGGTCAATCCCGACACCACGAACAGATTAAGTCCGAGAGGCGGAGTGATGAAGCCGACCCCGAGGGAGGTGACCATCAGAATGCAGAATTGAATTTCGTTCATTCCGATGCTGTCGGCGAGCGGTTTTAGAATGGGGGCGAGTATGACGATGTTCGGCGTGGCTTCCATGACGCAGCCGGCCACCACGAGAACCGCGATCATCAGCAGGATGATCATCGCGGTGGAATCCGTTAGGGTGGTAATCGAATAGACAAAGCCCTGCGGCACGCCGAGTATTGCGAGCACCTGGGCGAGGGGAAGCGAAAAGGCGATGATGGGAAGGATGACGCCGTTCACCTTGGCCGAGTTGATCAGCATGGAGGGGAAATCCGACAGTTTCAGCGTGCCGACGACAAACCCTATGATGATGGTCACGACCACCGCGGTGGCTCCGGCCTCGGTCGGGGTCAGGGAGCCGGAGAAAATTCCGTAGAAAATAACCCCGGGGACGATGAAAGCGTACCATCCCGATTGAACGGCGTGCTTGAGATTGCCCCACCATTCGGCGAATCCGATGTTACCGCCCTTTTCGTGCTGGAATATCCGGTTCATTACAATGTTGGTGACCAGAATGGCGAACAGCACGATCAGCCCCGGCACCAGCGCCGCCAAAAACAGCACGGAGGCGGAAATCCCCAAAACGAGGCCGATGATGATATACGCGATGGAAGGGGGAATCAGGATTCCCGTGCATGCGCCCGCCGCCACCAGGGCGCAGGCGTAGGGACGCGGGTATCCGCTTTCCATCAGCCTTGATATGGTCATCCGTCCGACCGCCGCCGCTCCGGCCGCGTCTGATCCCGAGATGGATGAAAACATTCCGCAAACCAGCACCGTCGCCGAGCCGAAGCCTCCCCGCGTCCAGCAGGTCAGCGCGTCCGCGACATCAAGGAATTTGCGGCTCAATCCCGTTCGAACCAGCACGTCGCCGGTGAGAATGAACAGCGGTATCGCCGTCAGTGCGAAAGCGTCGATGCCGTCAAACAGGCTTTCGCCCACCAGCGACAGGGGCAGCGCCCCCGACATGAGCAGCATGGTGATTGCGGCGACTCCGATGGAGACCCAGACGGGAACGGCGAGTCCGCACAGGCCGAGGAACAGGAGGATGGGGATGTAGAATTCCCATCCCAGTTCGAGCGATTGATTTTGCAGGTGGTCCCAGAGCATTTGCGTTTACCGAATCAGTCGAACAAGGCCGAGCCTTCGAAAGGCTCCTTGCCCTGCAGCATCAGGCGGAAGTCGCGGATGAGGGATTGGATGAGTCGCGCGATGATCAATGTGAAACCGACCGGCACGGCCATCAGGAACCAGACCATCGAAATTCGCAGCCCGTGGCTTATGGAGCCGAACTTGGCCGAGACCATCACCGTTTCGAAAGACCAGTACACCGCCACGCAGGCGACCGCCATCGCGACCAGATCCCCGAACACGTAAAGAAGCCCTTTGATGCGCGGGCTGACGTAATACATGATCACGTCGATGCGGATGTGCGCCCGGTCCTTGAAGGCCGCCGCCGCGCCGATCCACACCAGATAGATGAAGGAGTAGCGTACGATTTCCTCTCCCCAGATCGAGGAGTAGGAAAACACCTCGCGGCGCAGAACCTCGATCGCCATGGTCCCCACGAGCATGATGTAAAACACCAAGAGGGCCCAGCGCTCCGCGTTTTTATCCAGGGCCTTGAGTATGCGCAGAATCATTGTTAAACCGAAAACCGCCTTTACGAAAACCGCCTTTGCGAAAACCGCCTTTGCGAAAACCGCTTTTGCGAAAACCCGCCGCAGCCGAAAAACGACACCGCCTCGAAAAGAAGCGGTGTCGTTGCGGGATTTTTAGGCATCGTGGACGTAGTAGCGTCCCATTGTGCCCGCGGCTTCGGCAAGACGGTCGAACGTGCCCATTGAGCCGGCAAGATCAACTTTGAACTGATCCCACTCGGAGCGCTGGTACCCGCCGGCTTCCTGCCACTCGCCCAACTGGTCTCGGGAAAGCGAATGGAACTCGACGCCCGCCTTTTTGAACTCGCCGATGGCGAAGTTACGCGCGGCCGGCACCTTGGCCAGGTTCTGCTGGGTGGTGATTTCGCTTGCGAAATCAATGCCTTCCTGGACGTCCCGGGGCATGGATTTGAACCATTCGAGATTGCAGGAATACACCTGGCTGTCCGGCACGGCCTGCGTGAAGGTGATGTGGCTCAAAATGTCCGCAAAGCCGAACGCGTACAGCGCGCCGACGGACGGATCAAGCGCATCGGCAACCCCCTGCTTGATGGCGGAGGGCGTCTCGCCCCATGCCACCGGCGTCGGGTTGGCGCCGACGAGGCGGTAGTATTGCTGCAGCATTTTTGAGCCGGGCACGCGGAATTTTACGCCGGACAAGTCGCCCGGGGCGATTACCTTGTCAATGCCCTTGCGGACGGCGACGGTGCGCGGGTCGATGACGACGTAGAACAACGCCTTGAAGCCGTTGGCTTCGACCTTCGGGTGAACTTCCCGCTTCCAGATGTCGGACGAGACCAGGTTGGTGAACCGCTGGTTGGAGCCGCAGAAGTAAGGCAGGTTGATCAAGTCGACCGTGGGCGCAAACGGAGCAAAGTTGGACAGCGAATGCTGCGCGGCCTGGATGGTTCCCGCCTGGGCCTTTTGCGCGAGCACGCTGCCGACGCCGAGCTGCCCGTTGGGAGCAAGTTTGACGTAGACTTTGCCGTTGGTCGCGTTTTGAATGTTTTCCTTGAGGTCGAGCTGCTGGAGGGGGAAGTAGCGCGAGGCCCCGAGGATGTAGCTCGTTGCGATGGTCATCGTGTGCTCGGCGGCCCTTTCGCGCTCGGCGTCCTCCTTGGCCGTTTGCGCCACGGCTTCGGAAGACCAAAGCACGCCGCTCGCTCCGGCCGCAACGGCGGCGGTGAAGCCGCCCTTGCCTACAAGTTCAAGGAAATTCCGGCGTTCTGCCGATTTGAGTTCTTTTATATCGTTTGACATTTTCTGGTTCTCCTTCATGAGTCGTTCGAGTGCCGGTGCACTACTGTTGCCTTTGTTGTTCTTGTTGTCTTGCTTTGGTTTCTTGCTTCAACACCACGATTGCAAATGCAATGGCCGCCCCGAGAAGGAACAGCATTTCCCCAACATCATCTAGGAAAGGATTGCCGAAAAAAGCCCCCATGGTGACGTTCACAAAGAACACAAGCAGCAACAAGCCGGTTAGATACATTTTCAACACTCCATTGGTGGTTCCGGCATGCGGAACATGACCGGAAGGTTGAACGTGAAGGACTGATTCTATGTTTCCGCCCGGAGAAATGCAAGCATTTTCGCAAGCGGTTTCGCAAGGATTGCGGATTCTCACGAAAAAGAGAGTTTTCACGAAAAATAGATTCCTCACGAAAGAGTGATTCTTGCGAGAGAGGGGTCTCTTGCGAAAAAAAGAGATGATTCGCCCTCCCGGCCGAATCACCTCCGGTCCTGCAAAATCAAGTCGCCGGCTTTCTCCCCAATCATCACGGCAGGCGCGTTTGTGTTGCCGCCGGTAATCGTCGGCATGATCGAAGCGTCGGCGATTCGCAGCCCGGCAATGCCGTGCACGCGCAGGCGCGCATCCACCACGGCCTTTTCGTCCCGGCCCATCCGGCAGGTCGAGGTGGGATGGTAGATGGTCTGCGATTCGCGGCGCGCCACATCAAGGCACTCCTCGTCCGTGCGCGGAGGAGTCGACGGGGCGTGCTCGCGCACGATGAAAGGCGCAAGCGCGGCGGTTTTTGTCATGGCGCGGGCGAATTTGACCGCGCGAACGGCGCAAAGCCGGTCGGCCGCGGCAGAGAGATAATTCGGCACGATTCGCGGATGCGCCGCCGGGTCGGGGGAATGGATATGCACGGTTCCCCGGCTTTCGGGGCGCAGCTGGCAAACAGAGGAGGTGAAACCGGAAAAGGGGTGCAGGTTGATTCCCGGCTTGTCCGCCGACAGCGGCTGAAAGTGAAACTGGATGTCGGGGATGTCGACGGTTTCGATCGATCGGGCGAAGATGCAGACCTGGCTGGCGCTGAGACTCATCGGTCCGGTTCGACTCAAAACATATTGCAAACCGATTCCCATGCGCCGAACGAAGTTGTTGACCGCATCGTTGAGGGTGGGGACGTTGGTTTCATAAACCAGCCGGATTTGCAGATGGTCCTGCAGCGCCTCGCCCACGCCTTGCAGTTCGTGCCTTGTCGCAACGCCGGCCTTTTGCAGCACGCCCCCCCGCCCGATTCCCGACAATTCCAGAATCTGCGGCGATCCAATCGCCCCGGCCGACAGGATTACCTCGCCTCCCTCGCGCAGGCGCGCCTGCCGGCTGCGTCCTTTTTGCTCGAAGGCCACGCCTGTCACCTGTTTGGGATTGTCCGCGGAAAACAAAAGCCCCTGCACCAGCGCGTTGGTTTCGATTTCCAGATTGCGGCGCTTGCCGCGGATTGGAGTGATGAACGCCTTGGCCGAAGAACAACGGAACCCCTTGCGCGCGGTTTGATGGAAGTAGCCCGCGCCTTCCTGCACAGGTCCGTTATGGTCGTTGTTGCGCGGCACTCCCATCTCGACGGCGGCATTGATGAAGGCTTCGGCGATCGGACTCTTGGCGCGGATGGTGGAGACAAACAGTTCGCCGCTTCCGCCGTGGTATTCGCTTTCGCCCAGCTCGTGTTTTTCGGAACGCTTAAAGATCGGCAGCACGTCGTCCCAGCCCCAGCCCGGATTGCCGGCTTGCGCCCAGTCGTAGTAGTCGCGCGGATTGCCGCGCACATAGAGCAGCCCGTTGATGGAACTCGATCCGCCCATGACCTTGCCTCGCGGCCAGTCCAGGCTGCGGCCGTCGAGACCGGGATCGGGTTCGGTCCGGTAGCACCAGTCGGTTTTGGGATTGTGCAGGGTTTTGATGTAGCCGACCGGAATGTGAATCCACGGATTGGTGTCCCGTCCGCCCGCTTCAAGCAGCAGCACCCGGTTGTTTGCGTCCGCCGAAAGGCGGTTGGCTAACACGCAGCCGGCCGATCCCGCGCCGACCACTATAAAATCATAAACTTGGACCATTGCATTGCCCTGTAGTCCGACATTTTC
>JAPOUU010000110.1:9621-11144 GCA_026708505.1 Hyphomicrobiales bacterium
TGCCCAAGCGCTTCCGATGCGGTGTGGCGTCCGTTGGCGGTGCGGCATATCATTTCAATCAACGCGTCCCCGGCTTCGCTTATCGTCATCTCGCGGCGCAGCACTCCGGATACGTCCACATCAATATGCTCGCTCATCGTCCGGATCGTTTTCGGATTGGCGGTGATTTTTATCACCGGAACGATGGGGTTGCCTATCACGTTGCCTTGCCCGGTTGGAAACGTATGCACGACATATCCGCCCGCCGCCATCAGGGGAACGCATTCTCCCGCGGCCGAGGAACTGTCCATGAAATAAAGCCCGTTGCCCGAAGAAGGCATTTCGGCCGGCTCAAGAATATCGACATACTGCGATGTCTTTCCAATCTTCTCCAGATTGCCGAGCGCTTTTTCCTCAATGGTGGTCAGGCCGCCCTCAATGTTTCCCTTGGTGGGCTGGCTGTCGGAAAGGTCGTCGGTTTTGTGGGCGAAAATCACATCGTCCTGGTAGGCCTTCCACATGTTGTACCAGCGCTTGCCGACTTCCTCGTTGACGGCGCGCTTCTGGCAGATGTGCTCGCCGCCGGTAATCTCCGAAGTCTCGCCGAAGCAGCCGTAGATGCCCTCGGGGAGAAGCTTGTCGTACATGTTGCCGACCGCGGGGCAGGAGCCGAGGCCCGTGGTGGTGTCGCTTTCCCCGCATTTGGTGGAGATCCATAATTCGGATACCGGGCATTCCTCGCGCTGCAGCTCGGTGGCAAAATGCACCATCTCCTTGGCGACGCGCGAGGCCGCGGCAATGGTGTTGATGTCCCCGTTCTTTTCGATGGAAAAGCCCTGCACGGGCTTGCCGGTTTTTGCGATGCCGTCCACGACGCGCTGCGTCCAGCCCGGCTCAATGCCGATGACGACGCAAGCGGCCACATTGGGATTTGCACCGGTGCCGATGAGCGTCCGGAAATGCAACTGGAGATCCTCGCCGAACTGCAGCCGCCCGTAGGCGTGCGGGATGGCAATCGTCCCCTTGATGTTGTTTGCAACCGCCTCGCAGGCGGCGTTTGAAATATCATCGAGCGGCAGAATCAATACATGATTGCGCACCCCGACGCGGCCGTTTTCGCGGCGGTATCCTTGAATTTTCAGATTGGAGTATGAAGAAGCCATGGTCGCGCGTTCCTACCAGCGTTTGGTTTTGCAATTGTGGGTGTGAACGTGGTCCCCCTTGCCGACATCGGCGGTAATCTTGCCGATATCCTCGCCGTATTTGATGGCCGAATCGCCCGCCTTCAAATCCTTCAGGGCGATTTTGTGACCGATGGGGATGTCCGTGTTGGTCTTCAGCCGAAAGGTGGAGTTGTCCTCGGTGATGCAGCAAAGCATGTCGGTGTTCGCCTTCAAGCCGTCGACAACGACAACGCCGACATTGTCGACCTTGTTGTGAACGAGAAGATGGGGGATTTCAGACATAGAGTATCCTTTCCTTTATTCGGTTGTATCACAAAGTTGGTGAAATGCCAAAATCGGCAGATTGGCCGCCCGGGCAAA
>JAPOUU010000068.1 GCA_026708505.1 Hyphomicrobiales bacterium
AACCAGTGTAAACCAACCCAAAGAAAGCCTCGGCATTATCCAAAAGATTTTGCCGAGGCTTTTTCTTTCAATGAACTGTGGATATGGGGCAAGTGGCTGATAAGACACTTTACAGTCTGTATATTCAACAGGGACTTTCTTGCAAATCACACAAGAAAACACTTTACGGAGATGAATCTGCGATAACGAATAAAAAGAAAACTTTGCCAATATCGTTTATGGTCAAGAAAATACGTTTGTCTATTATTTGAGTATAAAAGCTAGAATTGCAACACCAAGACCAACCACACCTGCCATCTCCAAGAGAAGAACTCTGGAGTTTTTCTCCATGGCCGTGCGGAACTCCCCAAAGGCTTTTTCCATATCCGCACGAAGCCCTCCGAGAGCCTTCTCATTACTCAATCGAAGCCTATCAATAGCGGCTTCATGTTTGGTAAGGGCTACTTTGTTATCATCTTTCATGGTTCTTATATTTGCCTGACGGGAAACAATGAAAGTGCTGTCACAAACCATTCAGCAACGCATGCACATAGTCTCGTGTCGCCGTTATCATCGGCAGACCGCCCTCCACCATAACTTCGACCGGTTTGCGACCGGAAAACATTGGCCCCGTATTAGGCTGGGATACCCAACGATCGGCGGCGTCCTCGTCGAAATTCGAACGCAATGCCTTGCAGAGGCTAATGGCTGCACCGATGCGCGCCCATTGCTCTTCATTAAACAGCCCATCCCATGTCCCGTTCTTAATTTGCGTCCAAGCCAGAGGGCTAACAGAAATCATTTTCGCCGCAATCGAATCAGATAGTTTCCATGCCGCAACTAAACGCGCGTAGGCTTTGGCGGCAATCCGACTCTCGTCTCGATCGTTAAAAGACACAGTGTTTGTCGTATCGGGATGGGGAAGTTGCCCACTCATCGGTTAATCTCCCTTTTATCTGAGACATGCCACATGGGCAGTTTATAGCATGTTGCATAACACACGTTAAGCTAATACCCAATGAACGCAGGAATTACCGAAGATTGGAAACAGCTTTTTACAAACAAGGACTTTTGTCGAAAAAGGTAGGAAAATTTCTCTTGAAACCGTTTCTCAAATGTTTTAGATCAAGCAGAAATTGGCATCATGCTACAAAGGGAAAGAATCATGGCAATTTCGTGTCTTCAAGGCGGGCAAGCCATCGCCCGATTATCTAAAGGAACAAAAACAAATCTGGAGATTCAGAAGATTCTGTATTTCGCCAGCATGCTTTATATTGGCGGAAACGGGAACAGGGAACCTTTGATTGAGAGCAAGTTTTTAACATGGCGTTTCGGTCCTGCTGTCAGGAAACTCTATGATCATATAAAAGAGTACGGAAATAGTTCCATTCCGGTAGAAGCGTTTAGCGAAATTATTTCGATAATGGATGATGAAAACAATGCAGAAAAGGGGTGCGAAAAAGAAGTTAAAATTATAAAAGAAGCATATGACAGGTGGGGTGCTTTTTCCGCTTACAAACTGGTGCAGATTAGTCATTGGTCAAAAGGAGCATGGCGGGCTTCCCTTGATAGTGGGCAACGGGAAATAGACGATGTATTGATTTGGGAAGAATATAGAGCACGTTACGGCTAATGAACAAAAACGATGTGTTGAGCGACTGGAAATATCGAATTTATCTGTCTAGCGGCTAACTTTTGGGTGATTGAACGGGAATGTGGAGGTAGCGGAACACTCCGTTGCTCTCATCAACATGGGAATAATCCCGCCACTTCATGGTGTATTTGCCGAAGAGCCTAATTCTTGGATATGCGCGTTTGGTTTTGATAGAGGTATGCGGTGCCCATTTGAGCGTTCTTGATACGACTTTATCTTCCCGGATGTCGAACTCTGCATCGGTTCTGTTGAGTGTTTTTGAACCGTTCCACAAGTCAGGGTCGTTGGTTAAGGTGATGACGGCCGCTTGCATGATTCGGTTTTCGGTCTCTTGAATGTCTTCGATAAACTCTTCCATCCGTTCGATGTCTTTTAGCGTGCCATGCCGCCCGGCGTCTGTCGGCGCGCTCTTCAGAGCAAATATTTCGCCTTTGTTTTCGTAGTCGAGACCTCGGCAAGGATATTTCAACTCAATTGCCATCACCATCTTGCCGCCTCGAAACAATACCATGTCACAAGCCTTTCTCGTCGGGCGCTCAAACGGATATTCCAGTCGGGGATGGAGACTCGGGTGCATCTCATGTATCTGCCACGCAAGGGCATGCTGGAAGTCCGCCTCTGAATGAAAAACGGGGCGCTTTCTTGCCAGGGCTTTAAGAATCTCCGGAATATCGAGTTTCATGAATCCGGTCTTGGGACATTCTCCCTTTCACGGCCGCCCTTAAGTAACTATCTTTTTCTCGGCGAGATGCTGCTGGAGTTCTCCGCTTTGAAACATTTCACGGACAATGTCGCAGCCGCCGACAAACTCGCCCTTAATGTAGAGTTGTGGAATTGTCGGCCAGTCGCTGTATTGCTTGATGCCGTTGCGGATGTCGTCGTCTTCAAGCACATTAACACTGTGGAAGTTGACGCCCAGGTGGGCAAGCAATTGCGCGACTTGGGAGGAGAATCCGCACTGCGGCGCTTGCGGCGTTCCTTTCATAAACAAGACGACATCTTGTTTGCTGATTTCATTTGCGATGCGTTCGTGTGTTTGAGTATTCATAGCGTTTCCTGTTTATTTTTTTGGTGGTGATGTTTGAAGTGCGAGAGCGTGAAGATCATCGCCCATTTTTCCTTTTAGCGCGGCGTAAACCATTTGATGTTGTTGAACCCGCGTCTTTCCCTCGAACTTCTCGGAAGTGATGATGGCGGCATAGTGGTCGCCTCCGCCTCCGCCGAGGTCGGAGATTTCGATATCGGCATCGGGGAATGCAGCGCGGAGCAGTTGCTCGATTTCACCGGCTTTCATTGGCATGTTGGCACCTCTTGTATACGCCTGGAGCATAGCAGAGATTTACAGGTTTCCCAAGGAGAATTAGTTGGAGCGCATGTAGTTTGGCATCCACGATTCGAACGCTTCCCGCAAGTCTTTCAGCGCGATGGATGTAACGCCCTCAATGGTCAGATTCGCATCTCCGGCGGTTCCTATCCAGATAGCGGGGACATTGCCCGCTTTTGCGGCTTCGAGGAGTTTGTCGGTGTCCTCGGGGCTGCAGGTGACGATGTAGCGTGCCTGATCTTCACCAAAAAGAATGCCATTCGGGTGAATGTGCGAGGCCGGAGGTGTGATGACGGCGCCGCGTCCGCCGAGTAACGACATTTGCGCGAGTGCGGCGATGAGACCTCCGGCGGAAATATCATGGACGGCGCGGATGCCGCCGTTGCGGATGTGTTCAAGCACGAAGGCGCCGTTGTGTTTTTCGGCGCCAAGGTCGATGGGCGGCGGTGCGCCGTCGGGGACGCCGTTCACACGGGCGTAAAGGGAGCATTCCAGATGCCCGTGTGTTTCTCCGAGCAGGAGGATGGCATCGCCCGCCTCGTTGAAGCCCGTTCCCGGGATGCGCGTGATGTCGTCAATAAGCCCGACGCCGCCGATGCTGGGCGTCGGCGGTATTCCGTGTCCGCGTGTTTCGTTGTAGAAGGAGACGTTTCCGGAAACAACAGGGAAGTCGAGTGCGATGCATGCTTCGCGCATCCCCTCAATGGCGCTTGCGAACTGCCCGGTGGTTTCGGGTTTTTTCGGATTGCCGAAGTTGAGGCAGTTTGTGATTGCCAGGGGTTTGGCCCCGGATGCGACGAGATTGCGGAAGCTTTCCGCAACGGCCTGCCTGCCCCCCTCAAGCGGGTCGGCATGAACATATCGCGGCGTGACATCAACGCTGACGGCGAGCGCACGCGTGGAGCCGTGAATGCGCACGATGGCCGCATCGGCGCCGGGTGTCCGGATGCTGTCGCCCATGACGGTTTGGTCGTATTGCTCGTAGATCCACCTGCGTGATCCGAGTTCGGGGGAGTTGAGGAGCTTAAGCAGGCACTCCCGCGCGTCCGCCTGCATCGGCACCGATGCCGTTGCCTTTGGTGTTGATGAAGTCGTTGTCTGCGTTGGGGCTGCCAATGGCGGCTGCGCGAGCATATCGAGGGGCAGATAGGCTTGCTGTTCATCGTGCTGCAGGACTTCAAGGTGTTTCGTATCGGTGATTTCCCCGATGTTGATGCAATCGAGCTGCCACTTTTCGAAGATTTGCATTGCGAGTTTTTCCTTGCCCGGTTTGAGGATGACGAGCATTCGTTCCTGGCTTTCGGAGAGCATGATCTCGTATGCGGACATCTCGGGCTCCCGCAGCGGCACATTATCGAGGTTGAGTTGGATTCCGACGCCCCCTTTTGCGGCGATTTCGACGGCTGAGGAAGTGAGTCCCGCGGCTCCCATGTCTTGTATTCCGACAATCGCGTTGGTTTGCATGAGTTCGAGGCATGCTTCAAGGAGGAGCTTTTCGGCGAAGGGGTCGCCGACCTGGACGGTGGGACGGTTGTCCGTGTCGCCTTCGAAGGAAGCGGACGCCATTGTCGCGCCGTGGATGCCGTCACGACCGGTTTTGGAGCCTACGTAAAAGACCTGGTTGCCGGGCTTGCCGGCCCGGGCGTAAAAAATAGCGTCCTGTTGGGCGATGCCGACGCACATGGCATTAACGAGGATGTTGTCGTCATATTGCGTGTCGAATCCGGTTGCGCCTCCGAGCATCGGGACGCCGATGCAGTTGCCGTAGTCCGCAAGCCCGGAAATGACTCCGGAAAGCAGGTGTTTTGTCTTCGGATGTTCGGGAGCCCCGAAGCGCAGGGCGTTGAAGTTTGCAACGGGTCTTGCGCCCATGGTGAAGATGTCCCGCATGACTCCGCCGACACCGGTTGCGGCGCCGTGGTAAGGCTCGATATAGGAGGGGTGGTTGTGGCTTTCCATTTTGAAGACCGCGGCTTTGTTGTCGCCAATGTCCACCACGCCGGCATTTTCGCCGGGGCCGCAGATGACGCAGTCTCCCTCGGTCGGAAGACGCGAGAGAAACGCGCGTGAAGACTTATACGAGCAATGCTCGCTCCACATGGCCGAGAAGATTCCCAGTTCTGTAAAGTTCGGCTCGCGCCGTAGCTTCTCCTTGATGTGTTGATACTCTTCGGCTTCAAGTCCGAGTTCGAGTGCGATTTTTTCGCTCATGCTTCAAGGAGCCCCCGCAGCAGGGCTTCGCCGTCGGTGTTGCCGAGGACGGCATCGGCGCAACGTTCCGGGTGCGGCATCATGCCGAGGACGTTGCCGGCGTCGTTGCACAGCGCGGCGATGTTATCGAGGGAGCCGTTCGGGTTGGCGTCCCTGTTCACATCGCCTTCGGTGTTGCAATAACGCAGGACGATGCGTCCTTCGCCTTCGAGTCGTTTGAGCGTTTCGGCATCGGCGTAATAGTTTCCGTCTTTGTGCGCGATGGGCATGGTGACGACCGCGCCTTTGCGGTATAAACGCGTGAAAGGAGAGATGTTTCGTTCGATCAGCAGGTGAACCTCCCGGCATATAAACAACAGGTCGCGGTTTCGCAGGAGCGCGCCGGGAAGAAGTCCGGCTTCGGTCAGGAGCTGGAACCCGTTGCAGATTCCCAGTGTGGGCGTTCCGGCTTCGGCCTTGTCCTTGATTTCGCGCATGATGGGGGAGCGCGCCGCCATGCACCCGGGACGCAGATAGTCGCCGTAGGAGAAGCCTCCGGGCAGAATGACGGCGTCCAGCTTGTCCGGGAGCGAGGTTTCGCTGTGGTGGATGCGGATCGCGCGTCCGCCGAGCGCCTCAACGGCGACGGCCGCGTCGCGGTCGCAGTTGGAAGCGGGAAAGGTGATGACGGCGATGCTCATGCCGACAGTGGCTCAGCCGTGAATTTCGATTTGGTATTCCTCGATAAGTTCGTTAACGAGGAGTGTTTTGCACATTTTTTCGATGGTATCGCGTGCTTGCTCGGGATCCGTCTCATCAAGGGTGATGGTGATGCGTTTGCCCTGTCGAAGGTTTGCAACCCGGAAGCCGAGCCGTTCGAGCGTATCGGTGGTTGCCCGGCTTTGCGGGTCGAGGATTTCGGCCTTGGGCATGATGGCTATGGTTGCCTGCATGTTAACGAACGAGTTGCGGTCCCTTGATGTCGGATTTTTCCCCTGCGAAAACGCCCAGCCGCGTTGCGACTTCCCGGTATGCGTCTGCCAGTCCGCCCAGGTCTTCGCGGAACCGGTCTTTGTCCATTTTTTCGTTGTCGTCGGCGTTCCATATCCGGCATGTGTCCGGGGAGATTTCGTCGGCGAGTATGATGTGCATGCCGTCGTCTTTGTACAGCCGCCCGAATTCCAGCTTGAAGTCGACAAGCCGCATTCCCACGGCAATGAAAAGTCCGCTGACGAAATCGTTGATTCGCAAGGCGAGCGACATGATGTCATCGAGTTCCTGCGGCGTCGCCCAGCCGAAGGCGGTAATGTGTTCTTCGCAGATCATCGGGTCGCCGAGCTTGTCGGACTTGTAGAAGAACTCGACGATGGAGCGGGGGAGCTCGGATCCCTCTTTGAGGCCGAGTCGCGTGCAGATGGTTCCGGCGGCGATGTTGCGGACAACGACCTCGACGGGGATGATGCTGACCTCGCGGATGAGCTGCTCGCGCATGTTGAGGGCGCGGATGAAATGGGTCGGGATTCCGAACTGGTTCAGGCGCGTGAAGAGGAACTCGGAGATGCGGTTGTTGAGCACGCCCTTGCCCTCGATAATTTCGTGTTTTTTGTTGTTGAAGGCGGTCGCATCGTCCTTGAAGTGCTGGACGAGGGTTCCGGGCTCGGGCCCCTCATAGAGGAGTTTCGCCTTTCCTTCGTAGATTCGCTTGCGGTTTTTCATGGATTCCTTCGCCGAGTGGGGTTGAGATTATCTTATACTCCAAGCAGGGATTTGAGACAATGGAGCAGGGTCAAAAATTATTGTATTGGGCGGGGTTGCTTTTTGCCCCGGGAGGTCGTATGACTAGGGGGCTGTGTGCGGGGGCGCGGCGATTCTCCTGATTCGGTAGGACCTGGAATTATGTCGAAATTAAAGACCAAGAGCGGGGCAAAGAAGCGGTTTCGCTTCACGGCGAGCGGAAAGTTGCGCTGCGGCCATGCGGGCAAGCGCCACAATATGATCAAGCGCTCGCCGAAGCAGATACGCTCATTGCGTGGAACGAAGATAGTAAGCGCTTCGGACGCTTCGCGCGTCCGTTCGTTCCTGCCGTACAAGTGAGGCGACGATGGCTCGGGTAAAACGCGGAGTAACGACCCACGCGCGGCATCGCAAGGTGATCGCGAGCGCGAAGGGTTACTACGGACGCCGGAAGAACACTTTCCGTGTTGCGAAGCAGGCGGTTGACCGTGCCGGGCAATATGCCTATCGCGACCGTCGCAACCGCAAGCGCGTGTTTCGGGCGTTGTGGATTCAGCGGATCAATGCCGCGGTTCGCTTGCACGGATTGACATACAGCCGTTTCATGGACGCGTTGTTGAAATCAGGCATTACGATTGACCGAAAACAACTCGCGGACTTGGCGGTGCGCGAGCCGGACGCGTTTGCCGCACTGGTGCAACAAATCTCAAAACGCTCGCACGCATAAGGTTCCGCTTTGTGAACCGGCGGGCTTCGCGCCCGCGAAATTATCGTATCCGATTCCTCCCCCTCTTGATGCTTCCCCGCGCTCTATCGTCTCTTGACGATGGTGATGCTTGCGCGTCCTCCTCCGATGGAAGTGTCCATGCCGATGCCTCCGCCGACGGAGACGTAGATGTTCGGCGTCATGCGGAAGGATCCTGCAAAGCCGAATGCGTTGCTTGTGTCGAAATACCCGTATCCCGCGGTTAGGGAGTATTTTTCGTTGAAGAAGAGGGGAGGGGCTTGCGATGCCATTGCGATGGCGACGCCGTCGGTGTTTTGACGCAATTGCAGGAAGACTTCGCCGCCGTCGCTTGCGAGGTTTCCGTAGCGGTCGGTGGTCACGACTTCGAGCGGCCCGGACTGCACCTGCTTGGAGAGGTCGGATGCGATGCCGGGGAAGGTGTAGGTGTTTGTTTCCGTGCCGAAGATTTGCTGGTTGTCGCGGTAGGTACGCGCGCCGGCGCCGAAAGCCGCGGAGTTGATGTGTGAAGCGACGGAGCCGACACCAACGGCGGTGGATGCGTATGCCAGGGCGACGGATTCGGTACCCAGTGCCGTGGATGCGACTCCGGTAGCGGTGGATTGTTGTCCGATCGCGGTGGATTGATCGGCGGTTGCATGGGCTTCTTCACCCAAAGCCGTTGAGCGGCTGCCTGATGCAACGGAATCTGTACCAATGGAGGTGGACTGCGTGCCGGATGCGACGGAGTCTTGTCCGATGGCGATGCTTTCGCGTGCGAGAGCCCTGGCGGATGAACCCAGTGAAGTTGAGGAGGTTCCGGTCGCAACGCTCTCCCGTCCCACGGCGGTGCTTTCGTCGCCCTCGGCGCGTGAAGATTCACCCAGCGCGGTGGCTCCGAGTCCGGTAGCCGACGAACTGCGTCCCAGAGCGGTCGAGTCGGCTCCCGTCGCGGCGGCCTCTTGTCCGACGGCGGTTGAATCAATGCCGTCGGCAAGCGAGGATTCACCCAGCGCGGTCGCGCGGAGTTTTGTTGCGGCCGCGCCGCGTCCAAGGGCGGAAGATTGTTGCCCGACCGCACGCGAGTCGGTACCAACGGCGGTTGCGTCCTGGATGAGGTTGGAGGTTTCGCTGTCCTCGTCCCCGGCGAGAGAGTTTTGTCCGATGGCGACGTTGTTGGTTCCGCTGGCTTGCGCGCTTTGTCCGACGGCGGTGGTGTCGGCCTGGGTTGCACGGGATGCCTGACCTGTTGCGGTCGCGCGGTCGCCGGTTGCCTGCGCATCTTCACCCAGCGCGGTGGTGTCGTCCTTGTCGGCGAGAGCGTCCTTACCAACGGCGGTTGCGTCCTCGGCGGTTGCTTGCGCGTTTTGTCCCAGCGCGGTGGTGTCGGTTGCGGTTGCACGGGATGCCTGACCTGTCGCGGTTGCCTGCGCGCCTGTTGCTTGTGCGTCTTGTCCGAGAGCGGTTGTGTCTATTGAATCGGCCAGTGCTGCTTGTCCCGTTGCCGTGGAACGGGTTCCTTGTGCGCGCGAGGCCTGACCGGATGCGGTTGAATCTATCCCTGTTGCCTGCGCGTCCTGACCGGTTGCCGTGGAGCGAATGCCCGTTGCGCGAGACGCTTGTCCGAGCGCGGTTGAATCTTCCCGCCTTGCCTGCGCGTCTTGTCCCGTTGCCGTGGAGCGGTCTCCGACTGCCAGGGAGGATTCACCGATGGCGGTGGTGTCGGCCTTGTTGGCGAGGGCATCCTTACCAACGGCGGTTGCGTCTTCAAATATGGCTCTTGCATTTTGTCCGACGGCGGTGGTGTCGGCCTCGGTCGCGCGGGAGGCCTGACCTGTCGCGGTTGAATCCGTCCCTGTTGATTGCGCGTCCTGACCGGTTGCCGTGGAGCGAAGTCCCGTTGCGCGAGAGGCTTGTCCGAGCGCGGTCGAATCTTCCTGTGTTGCCTGCGCATCCTGACCGGTTGCCGTGGAATCGGTGCCCTCGGCGCGGGATGCCTGACCTGTTGCGGTCGCGCGCTCTGCGGTTGCTTGCGCGTCCTCACCGAGGGCTGTGGTGTCGTCTTTGTCGGCAAGGGCGTCCTTACCGAGGGCGGTTGCATCCTCGGCGATGGCTTGCGCGTTTTGTCCGACGGCGGTGGTGTCGGTCTCGGTCGCGCGCGAAGCCTGACCTGTCGCGGTTGAATCCGTTCCTGTCGATCGTGCGTCCTGACCGGTTGCCGTGGAGCGAAGTCCGGTTGCGCGAGAAGCTTGTCCCAGCGCGGTTGAATCTTCCTGTGTTGCCTGCGCGTCCTGACCGGTTGCCGTGGAATCGGTGCCCTCGGCGCGGGATGCCTGACCTGTTGCGGTCGCGCGCTCTGCGGTTGCCTGCGCGTCCTCACCGAGGGCTGTGGTGTCGGCCTTGTCGGCGAGGGCGTCCTTACCGACGGCGGTTGCGTCCTCGGCGGTGGCTTGCGCGTTTTGTCCGAAGGCGGCGGTGTCGGCCTTGGTCGCGCGGGATGCCTGACCTGTCGCGGTTGCACGTTCGCCGGTTGCCTGTGCATCTTCACCCAGCGCGGTGGTGTCGGCCTTGTCGGCAAGGGCGTCTTTACCGAGGGCGGTTGCATCCTCGGCGATGGCTTGCGCGTTTTGTCCGACGGCCGTGGTGTCGTCCTGGGTCGCGCGCGAGGCCTGACCTGTCGCGGTTGAATCCGTTCCTGTTGATTGTGCATCCTGACCGGTTGCCGTGGAGCGAAGTCCCGTTGCACGGGAGGCTTGTCCGAGCGCGGTTGAATCTTCCTGTGTTGCCTGCGCGTCCTGACCGGTTGCCGTGGAATCGGTGCCCGATGCGCGCGATGCCTGACCCGTTGCGGTTGCACGTTCGCCGGTTGCCTGCGCGTCTTCACCCAGCGCGGTGGTGTCGGCCTTGTCGGCGAGGGCGTCCTTACCGACGGCGGTTGCGTCCTCGGCGGTGGCTTGCGCGTTTTGTCCGAAGGCGGCGGTGTCGGCCTTGGTCGCGCGGGATGCCTGACCTGTCGCGGTTGCACGTTCGCCGGTTGCCTGTGCATCTTCACCCAGCGCGGTGGTGTCGGCCTTGTCGGCAAGGGCGTCTTTACCGAGGGCGGTTGCATCCTCGGCGATGGCTTGCGCGTTTTGTCCGACGGCCGTGGTGTCGTCCTGGGTCGCGCGCGAGGCCTGACCTGTCGCGGTTGAATCCGTTCCTGTTGATTGTGCATCCTGACCGGTTGCCGTGGAGCGTTCACCGGTTGCCAGTGCCGCTTGTCCCGCTGCCGTGGAACTGGTGCCCGTTGCGCGGGATGCCTGACCTGTTGCGGTCGAATCCGTTCCCGTTGCCTGTGCGTCCTGACCGGTTGCCGTGGAATCGGTGCCCTCGGCGCGGGATGCCTGACCTG
>JAPOUU010000023.1 GCA_026708505.1 Hyphomicrobiales bacterium
CCATGCTCGGAGGCATGCGCGGTGTTACCTGGACGCAGGTCGCCCAGTACATCGTTCTTATCATCGCGTACCTTGTGCCCGTGATCTGGATGTCCAACGTCCAGGGCTTCGGAATCATTCCGCATTTCGGATACGGCGAGGCCGCCAGCCGAATTGCCGAACTCGAAGTTCAATACGGACTCCTTCCGGCCGCAGGAGAAGCACCTGTGGGAGGCGTAAAGGTTCTCACAACCCCGCACTTCGATCCGCAAGGCGGAGAGAGCGCGTGGAAGTTTATAACCCTCGCTATCTGCATGATGGCGGGAACCGCGTCCCTGCCCCACATTCTTATGCGCTACTTCACGACCCCGAGCGTGAGAAGCGCGAGATTGTCGGTGGGATACTCGCTGTTCTTCATCTTCCTGCTTTACTTCACCGCGCCGGCTTTGGCGACGCTCACGAAGTTGCAATTGCTCGATCCGAGTTTGCCAACCGCCCTCATCGGACAGTCCATTGATAAGGTTGCAAACTTGGACTGGGTGCAGAACTGGACAAGCGTAGGCATGCTGGCGGTCGTTGACCACAACGGCGACGGCGTCCTGCAGCTCAACGAGTTCTTCATGCGCCCCGATATCGTCGTGCTCGCCACGCCCGAAATTGCCGGCTTGCCCTATGTCATCTCCGGGCTCGTCGCGGCGGGTGGAATGGCGGCGGCAATGTCGACCGCGGACGGACTTCTTCTCGCGATCGCAAACGCGCTCAGTCATGACCTCTACTACAAAATTATCGACCCCAAGGCCGATACGAAAGTACGTCTCGCTGTTGCGCGCGTGTTGCTCATCGTCATCGGTGCCGCCGCCGCGTTCATCGCATCCCTGAAACTCACGGGGATTTTGGGCGCGGTCGCATGGGCGTTCTGCTTCGCTTGCTCGGGGCTGTTCTTCCCGCTCGTGCTCGGTATCTGGTGGAAACGGGCCAATCGCGCCGGCGCCATCGCCGGCATGATTGCCGGGTTCGTTTCCGGGACTTGGTATCTCTACATGGTCTACACCGGAAACATGGAGCCGTGGTACGGCATTGACCACCTCCGTTTCGGTATCATCGGCATGCCCATTAGCCTCATCGCTATGGTGGTCGTGAGCCTTGCAACCGAGGCGCCCGATGCAGAAACCCAGGCCATGGTCGATGAGATCCGGGATCCGACCGGACAGACCATCCTCGGTCAGACACACTGACCGTCTACAAAACCGCGTCCGGCAGGGATACGCCGGGCGCAACCCTTACAGACGGCTCCCGGGAGTTCCCTTCTCCCGGGAGCCTCTGTGCATCTAACCAACGGATAAACGCAACATGAGCACCGATATCTTTCCGCTCTGGCTCATCCTGCTCGATTATGTTCTAGGAGCGATCATGTGGACGCTTGTCGGACGCTCCGCCATGAACCTGTTCCTGCCGGAAAATTCGGAATTCTTTTTTATGAAGGTATTCGTGCGCATGACAAATCCAATCCTGTGGGTCTTCTCCCCCATCACGCCGAAATTCCTCATCCCCCTGCTCGTCCCGCTTTATGTCGCGTGGTTCTTCTACATATTCCGCTTCTACGTAATGCCGCTCCTGCTCGGATATTCCGTCATGGGCATGCTCTCCTTCCCCCTCGAAAGCGACATCGCACGGTGGCTCTATGCCACTTTCGGCGGAAATTAGCCGGAAACGCTCAAAACAAATTTTTCAAAAATACTTGAAATTAATGCTGGAAAAATTCGAAATTTAACCGTTTAATTCCCTCCCGTGCAATAAACAGAAGAGGTTGCCCTCATGACCGCCAAACCCCTTCCCTTCCGACACAACAGAAGCGATTTTTGGAACGAGCGCATTGATCTTGCCGCGGCGTTTCGTTGGGCCGCGCGCCTTGACCTCCATGAAGCCGTCGCCAACCACTTCTCCCTGGCCGTCAACGACACGGGAGAACAGTTCCTCATGAATCCGAACCAGGCGCATTTCAGTCGAATTCGCGCATCCGACTTGTTACTGCTTGATGCCGGCGACTCCTCCTCCATGCAGCAGCCCGACGCGCCCGACCCGACAGCTTGGGGGCTTCACGGGTCTTTGCACCGCAAATGCCGGCACGCTCGCTGCGTCATGCATGTTCATTCCATCTACGCCACCGTGCTCGCATCCCTGCAAGACAGCCGCCTTCCGCCCATTGACCAAAACACCGCGTATTTCTACGGACGTTACGTCATTGACGAAGAATTCAACGGCTTGGCGTTCGAAGAAGAGGGCGAGCGGTGCGCTTCCATGCTCCAAGACCCGAACATCAAAGTCATGATCATGGGCAACCACGGCATCCTTGTGCTCGGCGATAGCGTTGCCGATGCGTTCAATCGACTCTACTATTTCGAACGCGCCGCCAAAACTTACATCCTCGCGCTGCAGACCGGACAAAAGTTGCGAATTCTCTCCCACGAACTCGCAACAAAGACCGCCGCGCAACTCGAGGAATATCCGGAGCAATCCGAACGCCATTTCGCCGAACTCAAGGCCATCCTCGACGACGAGAACTCGGATTACGCAGGATGAGCGCTATGTCCTGCCCGAAACCGGTCAATGCCGCATCCACCGGCATCAAACTCGATGGTGACAAACTCCTGCAAATTGCACGACGAACCATGTAGTCGAAAATGAACGATGCCCTTGATTACACAAAAACTTTTCCCGCAAAGCCGCATCCCCTGACTTTGGAAGAAGCGGCCTGGATAACGCCGCCGACACAAATCACCGATACCGAAAATATGATGGACGTGCCCCGGATGCGCGCCTATCGGCGCAACCGGATCCGCGAACAACTGCGCCTGGAAGGCATCGGCGCGGTTATCCTCACCACGCCCTTGTCGATACGCTACGCTGCCGGTGTGCGCAACTGCGCGCTGTTCCAAACGCATATTCCGGTGGGATATTTGTTTGTGCCTGCGGAAGGCCCCGTGATTCTCTTTGATTCGGACCCCGGACGCGAGACCGGGCGACAGTTGGAAGTCATCGACGAAGTGCGCGACGACCTCGTCCCCGTATCTTACATGTTCGGAGGCAGTCGCATGGAGGAGCAGACGTCGAGATGGGCGGCGCAAATGGCCGATCTCGTTCGAACGCATTGCGGCGGTGAAAAACGCATCGCCGTTGAAATTCCCAACGGCTTCGCCTTTGCGGCGCTGCAGGCACAGGGCATCGAACCCGTTGACGCCGCCGGCATCATGGCGCAGGCACGCAAGATTAAAAGCCCCGAGGAAATCCTCGCGATGAATCTTGCCGTCGCCGTTGCCGAGGACGGCATGACGCGCATGCGCAGGGAATTGCGCAACGGCATCCGGGAACAACAATTGTGGTCGTTGATGTGGCAAGCGCTCATTGAGGGCGGCGGCGAATGGATAGAATACCGGCTGATGTCCACGGGAGACCGAAGCAATCCGTGGCAACAGGAGGTATCAAGTCGAATGATCCGGGCCGACGACCTTGTGGTGTTTGACTGCGGCATGATTGGGCCGTTTGCTTACGGAGCCGATATCTCGCGGGCGTTTCATTCCGGCCCGGGCAAACCGAGCGCAGAGCAGAAAAAACTCTACACCCTCGCCTGGGAAGAGATTACCCACAACAAAACGCTTATGCGGGCGGGTGCGAGCTTTCGCGAGATTATCGAGGCGCGCTACCGCCAACCCGAAGGCTTCGGCGAACAACTCTACACCTGCGTTGCGCACGGACTCGGCATGGGAGACGAATGGCCGACACTATTGCATTCAACCGACGATCCGGACCATTTCGACGGCGAGTTGGAAGCAGGAATGGTAATTTGCGTTGAGAGCTATGTCGGCCAAACGGGAGGCGTTGAAGGAGTTAAACTGGAAGATCAATGCCTCGTAACCGAGAGCGGCTTGATTACGCTTTCGCGCTACCCCTTCGAGGAAAACCTTCTCGCACGAGAAGTGTGAACTTCACTATACAAACCCTCATCGCCGGAAGAGAAACCTTTGCAGCGCGTCCATAAACCCGCCCTGTGAAGCATTGCCGCCGGCCGGAGCGGCAGGCTTGAAGCGCGAGGCGGAACCATATGCGCGGCTTGCATAAATCAACGGCGAGCCCTTTCCGGCAATGAAAATATCGCTCACCTCCCCGAAGAAAACATAATGTTCGCCAATCCGGTTGGAAGATGCAACGATGCAATCGAAAGCAACCAGCGGGTCCACAATCCGGGGCGCTCCCGACGGCATCGCCAGCCAATCGGCGCATTCGAACTTATCTTCGATTGTTTCTTTGCGACGCCCCGCGAAAATATCCGAAATATGCGCCTGGTCGTCACGCAGGATATTCACGCAAAAAACACCGTTGTCATGCATGCGCGACGCCGCAGGGCTTTCGTGATGCACGCAGACCAAGAGCGTCGGGCGTGGCGTCTCCGCCGACACCGATGTCATTGCCGAAACCGTCACGCCCGCGCGGCCGGCGGAACCGTCCGTTGTGACAACGTTCACCGTGCACGCCGCATAGCTCATGCCGCCAAGAAATTTTTCCCGCAATTCCGAATTCAGCATCTGCTCCATTCTCCACCTTGGCGCTCCAATACAAGGACTTCGCCCGTTTCCCCGGCCACAATGCCATAAAAAGACCGGCGGGGCGAATCGCCTCCGCCTACATTACGACAGCCGCCGAAGCGATTGGGCTGGAATATCATCGAACAACAGGATACCCTCCCTGCAGACATAAGTCTTGTGCAACAGGGGATATATCCCATGTCCAAATCCTACGCGACCGGTGTGGCGCTCGTTCTTGTCGCCGCAATGTCCTGGAGCACCGCCGGGCTGTTCACCCGCGTTGTTACGACCGATATCCCCACCACTTTATTCTGGCGCGCTGTTTTCGGGTGTGTTTGCGTGCTTCTCATCTTCCTCGCTGTGCGACGTCCGAAACGCCTCAGTGAAGCCTGGCGCTTCCGGTTGGGCGAGGCCGTTGTGGCGCTGTTCTCGGCGCTGGGCATGATGTGCTTTATCTCCGCATTCTTCCATACATCCATCGCCAATGTTTCCTTCATCTACGGCGCCATGCCTCTTGTCACCATGCTGATGGCATGGCTCATTCTGCGCGACGCCATCACGCCAACGGCCATTATCGCAACCCTGTTCAGCTGCCTCGGCGCGGCCATCCTTGTTTGGGGAGGGCAAAACTTCAATGATCTGCTCGGCATCGCGCTCGCCTTCCTCATGACCTTGTTCATGGCGGGCATGACCGTATCGGCAAAATTTTTTCCCGAGGCCGATGCCATGAAAGCCGCCTACCTCTCCGCATTCATGGCGGCCGTGTTCATGCTGCCCTTCGCGACATTGCTCTCGGTCTCCCCCCAAGACATGGCGTGGCTGGCGCTTTACGGCGTCGTCAATATCGGATTGGGGTTTGGAGTCTATCTCCTTGGCGTTGCGCGCATTCCCGCACTAGCAGCCGCGCTTATCGGTTTGTCCGAAATCCCCCTTGCACCCGTCTGGGCATATCTTTTATTCAACGAACAACTCACCCTTGCCATTGCGATAGGCGGCTTGCTGATTCTGCTGGCGTCCGTTCTCTATATTGTTTCGGCAGGCAGAAAATCCCGCCGGGCTTCTTCCGGCACCGCCGTTTGACGATTCAAGAACGACAAGTCGAGGTTCAAAACCTCCGAAAAGAAACTCCGCCCCGCCTGCGTAACCGCAACGGAGCGATTATTGGGCGAGCGCCGGATGAATCCGTGCTCCAGCATTTTTTCGGCAAACGCCGCTCCAAAAGATCCTGCGACATGGGGCAGACGTTCGCTCCAATCAACGCAACGCGGGCAAAGTTTCCGTTTCTTCAAGCGCAGCGCCGCCAAATCCATGCCGATGTCTTCGTAAATCCGATGTCCGTTATCGGGAAGCCGGAAACTCTCCTCTTCGAGAAACAATGCGCCCTTGGCGACGAGACCCCGGGAAATCGCCACGCCCAACTCTCCGGCAAGATGGTCATAGCAAAAACGCGCGCTTTTTAATTCCGGCTTGATGCGCGGACGCTTCTTTCCTCCTTTCCGGTCCGGAAGGTCCCGTGCCAGATTTTCAATCAGGGAGGCAACCTCCCCGCCGGCCAGTTCGTAATAATGATAGCGTCCGCACTTGCGCCTGCGGATCAAGCCGCCGCGCGTCAGCTCGTTGAGATGGCTGCTCGCCGTCTGGTTGGCAACGCCCGCCCGGTATGCCAGCTCGCTCGCCGGCAACGCCGTTCCTCCCATCAAAGCAAGCAAAATGGAGACCCTGCTCTCCTGGCCTATTAATCTTCCAAATTCCGTCAGTTCCATTTTCCCTCCGTTGATGCGCGCATCAGGATTGTTTCACACTCTTCGCGACACTGCCATGCAATTCTTTTGCATCGGCGCGATTCCAATATCTGTTCGGATTGTCTTCGTTCTTGAGCGTTCCGGAGAGATAACTCCAACTCTGCGTTACCGAAATCGTCGGCTCCTCGTGCACATGCGCGCGCACGATGGTTTCAATCGCATGATTCAAACTTTCCATGTCCTGGGGAATCAGCAAGACGATCTCCGCCGAAGGGACGTCGCGAACAACCTCTTCCGCGCCGCCATGGGCGCCTTCCTCGTTTTTAAAGCGCACGCTTGCGTCCCTTCGAACAAACATGCAGTGACTGTATGCGCCCTGGAGCAAGGGTATGTCTTTTTCGATTGCGGCAATGAGATCATCGAGAGCGGCCAGAGGCGTCTGCACCGCAATCATCCAGCGGCAATTGAGGGAAAACTCCTCGCGTTTGATTAGTGAATCACGGGACTCCATTGCTCCATATCCTGTCTGCCTCGCTGTTTTATCCGGCCGCGCCTCTCCTCCGGCGCAAACCGGCCCCAACCGGTTTTAATTTTAGACGGGAAAAAAGGAGAATCAACAAAGAACGTTTCGGTGAAAACCGAAATATCGGAGAAGAGTTTTCCGAAGATGCGGGTTTTCGCGGGCCGCATGCGGGCAAGTCGAGGGCATCGGCGCGGATGTGCCGATGCCCCCGAATGCCGTGAAGGAGCCGTTAGCGGGCCGCGCGCGCTGCAGCGAGCCAGCCGTCGTAGGTTCCCTTGTTGGCGCGAATCCACTCGTCGACATGACGATCGATATCGGCGGAAGAATCCTCTCCGTCTGCGACCTTTTTGTTTTGGGCGGAGACGTCGTTGATGTCGAGCACCGCAATTTCGAAGAGAGCCTCTGCGGCGGGGTTGTCCGCAAGGAAATCATCGGTTGCGACGACTCGGATGGAGTCGACCGCGAATCCGAGGTCTTTGCCGTTGAAAACGGTTTCCTCGACGGCACCGTCGGGCAGCGACGAGTACGGCACTGCGAGCCATTCAACGTCCTCACCCGGAACAAGCGCACCGGAGACCCAGTACGGCGTCCACGTGTAGTAGAGAACCTTGTCGCCTTTTGTGTGCCGCGCGATGGTATCAGCGATGATCGCATTGTAGGCGCCCTGGTTGTGATTGACGGTGCCGCGCAGGTCAAACTCGGTGAGCTGGTGCTCGATGACCCTCTCACAGCCCCAGCCGGGAGCGCACCCGGCAAGGTCGGCCTTGCCGTCGTTGTCCGCATCGAACATCGCGGCAACTTTCGGATCTGTGAATTGTCCGAGGTTTTGGATGCCGGCGTCATAGCTGTTCTTGTCGACAAGGTAGCCCTGCAGCGCGCCGGCAATGTAGTTGCCGACTTTCTCGAGAACGGCGTCCCCGCCGGATTCCTCGAAGAAGGCATGGTGGAGCTTGTTCCAGTGAACGGCGGTGAAGTCGCCGTCGCCGGTTCCCAGCGCGAGGTGGATGGTTTGATACTCGACCTCCTGGGGCTCGGCAACGGTGTAGCCGAGGTCTTCGAGCGCGCGGAAAAGAATGCGGTGCTGGAAGATTTCCTCGACCGAGGGCGCCATGACCGGACGCACGGTAACGCCTTCGCCGGGGTTGTGGTTGTTGGCAAGCGCGGGAGTTGCAACAAGTGCAAAAGCCGCGATTGCGAAGGTGAATTTATTAAGCATGATATTTCCTTTTGTTATTACGGTTGGTTAGGGTGAAGATGATTTGTTTCGCCGGATGATTTTGACGGCGATACCGACGGGACCGCCTTCCCACCAATGCCGGTGGCCTCTCTCCCGACCGGTCTGTCCCATGCCCTGCGTGATGCGGTCAAGGACGACAGCGAGGATGACGATGCCGAGGCCGCCGACGAGAGCCTTGCCCGCGTCCAGACGCCCCATTGCACGCAACACCTCGTTTCCAAGTCCTTTCACCGAGATCATCGAGGCAATGACGACCATCGAGAGTGATAACATGATGGTTTGATTGACTCCCGCAAGTATGGTTGGAGTTGCAAGCGGAAGTTCGACTTTATAGAGATTTTGCAACGGATTTGCACCGAAAGCCCTTGCGGCTTCGACAACGGAAGGATCAACGCCCCGGATGCCGAGGGATGTAAGCCGGATGAGCGGCGGCAGCGCAAAAACGATTGTCACAATGACACCGGAGACATTGCCGATGCCGATGAGCATTACGACGGGAACAAGATAAACAAATGCCGGAATGGTCTGCATGGTATCCAAAACGGGACGCAGGAAAGCCTGGAACTTGTCACTTTTTCCGGCAAGAATTCCCAAGGGCAATCCGAGAATAAAACACAAGACCACGGACGAGGCAACGATGGCGAGCGTTGTCATCGCAAGCGACCAGGCGTTCGGATCGAGCATCCCGAGAACGACGAGACAGAAAAGAACAATGATGGCAACGCGCCGTCCCGCCGCCTGCCATGCAATAAGGGTGAGAATCACGATCATGACGGTCGGCGGCACGGAAAGCAGCAATTGTTCGGTGGAAACAATAAGACTGTTGAAGAAGTTCTTAACCGGCTGAATGACATCGCGGTTGCCTATCGCCCACTGCTTAATTCCGTCGGCGTTTTCCGCGATGCCGAGATCAACGGAGCGGAACGGATCAAGCCAACTGAAAGAGTTTTCGCTCATTGGCCTGCACCGGTTTCGAGGGTCGGAGATTCATCAGCCTTGCCCTGAATGCCCCGCAGAAGCGCGTTCTTGGTAACGATGCCGATGGGCTTGCCGTCGGCCTTGATGACGATGGGATGCTGCGTCGCGATGGAGAGGTCGACGAGTTCGTCCAGGGAATAGTCGGGGCGCGCCTCCGGCCAATCCTCTTTCGGGTCCTCGCCCCGTCGCTGCCGGAAATGCCCGAGCGGTTCCATGATTTTTGCGGCCGAAACCAACTCGAGTTTGGAGATTCCGGCAACAAAGTCCGCGACATAGTCGTCGGCGGGATTGGTGACGATCTCCTCGGGCGTTCCGACCTGCACGAGCGCGCCGTCTTTCATGATGGCAATGCGATCGCCGATGCGGATTGCTTCGTCCAAATCGTGGGTGATGAAAAGGGTTGTTTTATGCATCTCCTCGGAAAGCGACATGAATTTGTCCTGGAGCTGCCGGCGGATGAGCGGATCAAGGGCGGAAAAAGGTTCGTCCATCAGAAGAATGGCAGGGTCGGCGGCAATGGCCCGGGCGAGTCCGACGCGCTGCTGCATGCCGCCGGAAAGTTCATCGGGATAGCACGCATCCCAGCCGTTGAGATCAACGGCGTCAATGGCATTGAGAGCGACGCGGTTGCGCTCTTCCTTGTCGATGCCGCGTATCTCGAGGGAGAAGACGACATTGTCGCGCACGGTTCTATGCGGCATGAGCGCCATGTTTTGAAAAACCATTCCGATTTTTTCCGCGCGCATGGAACGCAGTTGCGTTGCAGAGAGCGCGTTAACATCAATGCCTTCAATGAGAATTTGCCCGTGCGTCGGCTCGATGAGCCTGTTGACGTGACGGATGAGCGTGGATTTTCCGGAGCCGGAAAGTCCCATGATGCAGAAAACTTCGCCGCGCCCGACCTGGAAGGATGCGTCCTGCACCCCGACGATGCAATCGAAGCGGTCGCGTATTTCCACCTTGGAGAGTTTTTGCTCCCGGACCGCGGCGATGGCCTCGGAAGCCTTCTCTCCGAAGATTTTCCATAAGTTCTTGCAATCAATGACGACTTCCGCCGACGAACTACTGCCTTTTCGCAAGGCTTTCTCCCTCTTTGCTTGTATTACGCATGGTTTTCGGATTCTACATGGAATTCGGGCCGTTTTCAATGGTATAATGCCGCTATGCGTTTTTCGGGAATTCACACGCCAATTATCACGCCCTACCGCGAGGACCGCTCCATTGACTATGACGCGCTGGAAGCGGTTCTTGAGAACCTGATTGCATCGAAAGTGGACGGGATTATTTCGGGCGGATCAACAGGAGAGTATTACGCGCAGTCCATTGACGAGCGCAAGGAACTCGCGAACTTTATCAAAAAGAAACTGACGGGACGGCTGCCTCTGACGATCGGCACGGGGGCGATGCGCCTGGAGGACTCCCTGTCGATGGCGCGGCATGCCCGCGAGATTGGGGCGGACGCCATCCTTGTCGGCAGCCCGCCATACTCCGTTCCGACCGAACGCGAGAACGCACTGAATGCCTTGGCGATCGACCGCGCCGCCAATCTTCCGATTATCCTGTACAACTACCCCGGACGCATGGGTGTTTCGATGGGAGAGGAATTTCTCGATCGCGTCGGCCGCTCGGGAAATTTTCAAGCCATCAAAGAAAGCTCCGGAGACATCAATCGCGTGCATCTTTTGGCGCGGGATTACCCGCACATACAGATGTGCTGCGGAATGGACGATCAAGCATTGGAATTCTTTGCATGGGGCGCTACCGGATGGGTTGCCGGCGGCGCGAATTTTCTGCCGCGCGAACATGCAGCCCTGTACAAGGCGTGCGTTCTGGAAGGCGATTTCGTCAAAGGACGAAGGATCATGTCGGCGCTGCTCCCGCTGATGCGCGTGCTGGAGCAAGGCGGCAAATTCATTCAAAACATCAAGTTTGGATGCGAGATAATGGGGATGCGCGCCGGGCCGCCACGTCCGCCGCTCCGAGCGCTGAACAAGGAGGACAAACGCTCCCTGGAGCGCGTTGTCGAAGTTCTGCGCTCAACAATTTCGAAGATTGAATCGGGAGAAAAACAATGACGGATTTACTGACACAAGAAGAATATGAATCGATCGCATCGGGCATGGATTTTCCCACGCAGGCGTTCATTGACGGAAGCTTTCGCGCCTCCCGTTCGGGCAAGACGTTCGCAACGCTGAACCCCGCAACGAACGAGGTGCTTGCACAGATAGCTTCGTGCGGAGGCGATGATGTTGATCTTGCGGTTGAGAAGGCCCGTGACGCATTTGAGGACGGACGCTGGTCAAAACGTCCCGTAAGCGAACGCAAGGAGGCGCTGGTGCGCTTGTGCAAACTGATAACACGCAACGCCCGCGAGCTGGCCGTGCTGGAAAGTTTGGAATCGGGCAAGACGATTTACGACTGCGAGTTAACGGACATCCCCGAAACCATCGCCTGCTTGAAGTGGCACGCGGAGGCGATCGACAAGATATACGACGAGGTTTCACCGCCGTCGGACGACCATGTCGCAATGCTTGTACGCGAGCCCGTCGGCGTTGTCGGCCTGGTGCTGCCGTGGAACTTTCCGTTATTGATGCTGGCGTGGAAAATCGGACCGGCGCTTGCCGCGGGAAACTCGGTTGTCGTGAAACCCGCAGAAGAGACGTCAATGACGGCGTTGCGGGTTGCAGAGCTGGCGATGGAGGCCGGCATCCCCAACGGCGTGCTGAATGTTGTCACGGGCGGAGCGGAGGTTGGCGAGGCGCTGGGGCGCCATATGGACATCGACATGGTTTCGTTCACAGGCTCAACGGAAACAGGGCGGCGTTTCCTGCTGTATGCCTCGGAGAGCAATCTGAAAGAAATCGTTTTGGAAATGGGCGGTAAAAATCCATGCATCGTCCTGGAAGACGCCGAAAACCTGGACCGCGTTGCGAGCCATGTCGTCAACGGCGCGTTTTGGAACATGGGCGAGAATTGCTCGGCGGCATCAAGATTGATTGTCCACGAGAATGTCCGCGATGCGCTTGTGGAACGAATTATTGCGCACGCACGCGAATGGCGCGTCGGCAACCCGCTGGATCCGGAAAACCGCATCGGCGCGCTGGTGTCGAAGGAGCATTTCGACAAGGTGAGCGCCTATCTCAAGGATGCGCGCGCGGAGGATTTCCTGCTCGGCGGTAAAAAGGCGAAGGACGGATATGTTGAACCGTCCCTGGTTCGGATTGACTCCAATGACGCTTCGATAGCGCGCGAGGAGATATTCGGTCCCGTGCTTGCAATGATTACGGTTCGCGGTTTTGACGAAGCAATTTCGATTGCGAACGATACCGAGTACGGACTTTCAGCGTCCATATTCACTTCGAACATCAAGCGTGCGCTGCGAGGCGCCCGCGCCATTCGTGCCGGAACGGTGACGGTAAACGCGTTTGGCGAGGGAGACATCTCAACGCCGTTCGGGGGATATAAGCAGTCGGGCTTCGGCGGACGGGACAACTCGCTTCATGCACATGACCAATACACGCAATGGAAGACGATTTGGGTTGACCTGGCCGATGATGCCGACGAGGCGGTCGATTGACCGGACGCATTGAAGTCCAACGCCTGCCGAAACAGCCGGGCGTAGCCGCGTGGAACGCGATACTCCCGGCACAAGACGCTCCGCGCGTATTGGAGAAGGATAGCACTGCGGATATCGCCATAATCGGCGGAGGCTTTACGGGCCTGTCCGCGGCAAGGCGCTTGCTGCAACTGGATTCGAGCCTCAAAATTGCATTGTTGGAGGCAGGCCGCATCGCCGAAGGGCCCGCGGGACGTAATTCCGGTTTTATGATTGACCTTCCCCATGATTTGGCATCGGAAGATTATGCCGGACACGGAATGGATGCGGACAAACGCCAAACGGAGCAAAACCGCTTTGCGATTTCGTTCGCAGGCTCGGCGGTCGAGGAATACGGCATCACCCCGGAGGCATACTCGCCCGTCGGCAAGACGAACGCGGCGGCGAGCCGCCGAGGAGAAAATTTCAACCGCGCCTACGGGGAACATCTAACGCGCATGGGCGAACGCTTCGAGATGCTGGACGCCAAAGCGATGCGCGAGATGACGGGAGTGCCGTATTATTCGAGCGGGCTGTTTACGCCGGGAACGGCGGTTTTACAACCGGCCCTGTATATCCGCGGATTGGCGGGCGGACTGTCGCGCACGATTGCGCTTTACGAGAACTCGCCGGTGGTGAAGATGGAGCGCCAACAGGATGATTGGAAGTTAATGACTCCAAAAGGAAGCATTCGCGCAAACAAGGTGATATTGGCAACGAACGGCCATGCGGAGAGTTTCGGATTTTTCTCCCGCCGTTTGATGCATGTATTCACATATGCGTCGATGACGCGACGCCTGTCGGACGACGAGGTTCGCACGTTGGGAGGCACACCGATCTGGGGCGTGACGCCCGCGGATCCGATGGGCGCAACGGTTCGGCGCGTGAGCGGCACGGGAGGCGATCGCATTGTTGTGCGCTTTCGCTTTACGTATGATCCTTCGATGGAGGTCTCCGACGCACGACTTGCGGAGGTGTCACGCCTGCACGAGAAAAGTTTCATGCGCCGCTTTGCCATGCTGGAGAATGTGCCGATGGAATACCGCTGGGCGGGGCATTTATGCTTGTCGCGCAACGGCGTATCGGCCTTCGGGGAGGTTGCGCAAAATATGCACGCGGCGTGCTGCCAGAACGGCCTGGGCACGGCAAGAGGCACGCTGTCGGGAATCGCGGCGGCGGAACTGGTGTTAAACAAACCGTCGGAACTGGCGGAGTCGTTTCTCGCACAGGATGCTCCCGCGCGGCTTCCTCCCGAACCCGTCGCATGGATAGGCGCGAACGCTTACTTGCGTTACAGGGAATGGTGCGCGGGCACCGAGTGCTAGTGCTCCTGGTTGAGAGCGTCCTCTTCGGGAATTTCACGCATGCGGCGTGACATGTAATCACGCAGTTCTTCATCCTTGGCGGAATCAATTGCGGGTTCCCGGTAATCATCGAGAAGTTTGCGCGCACGCTCGAGTGCGCGCGCGGTGATGTCGATGGAACCCTCCGCCTCCCATTGCTGGATGGAATTGTTATCGAACAACTTCGGCATGAAGAAAGCGCGCTGGAAGTTTTCAAGAGTGTGCCCGTGCCCGAGGTAATGGCCGCCGGGGCCGATGTCGCGCACGGCATCGAGAGCTTCTTGGAAGTCGTCCCATCGCGGTCCCTCCGCCATCCGGTATGCCATTTCGCACTGTTCGGCATCAACGATGAATTTTGCGGTTGAACAATGCATGCCGGCTTCGTTCCATCCCGCAGCGTGCCAGATGTAGTTTGCGCCGGCATGGATGGTCGCATAGAGGGTTGCAGCGGATTCGTATCCGGCCTGGGCATCGAAGGTTTTGGCACCGCCGAGTCCTCCCGATGTTCTCCACGGCACATTATAGAAGCGTGCGAGCTGTCCGATAATGAAGTTCATGGTGCTGATTTCGGGGGTCCCCGCCATCGGCGCGCCAGACTGCATCGAGACGGTCGCGAGATAATGGCCGTAGATTGCGGGACAGCCCTTCCGGACAACTTGCGTGTATGCGAGGGCGGAAAGCGCCTCGGCATTGAGTTGCGCGACCGTGGGAACGAGTGACGCGGGCGTGTTTGCGCCGCCGAGCACAAAGGGCGAGCACAGGACGGGCTGGTTGCGCCGGCAGAACGCGCGCATTGCGCCGAGCATGATTTCGTCCCAAACGAGAGGCGAATTTCCATTGCAGTTTCCCGTGACAACCGGATGCTCATCGATAAAATCGTCACCGAAAAGTATGGCGCACATGTCTATAACGTCTTCGGCGTTTTTCGGGCTGGTCGTCATGCCCATGAAGGTTTTGTCGGAATGCTTCATGGAGGAGTATGTGATGTGAAGATGTCTGTGCGAGACGGCGATATCCATGGGCTCAACGATGTGGTGCGCGCTGGAGTGCAATGCGGGCGACATGTGCGCGAGTTTGTGAAACATGGAAAGGTCATCCATGGTCGGCAGGCGCCGCTCATCGTTGAGATCCCGAAGATACGGCGCTCCGGTCATCGGAACGAAGATGGTTTTGCGTCCGCCGATATCGACATTTTTGTTCGGGTCTCGCGCATGATACGTGAGCGCCGAGGGAATGGACTTGATGAGTTCGCGCACGTGCTCCCGGTCAAGATGCACGCACTCGCCCTTGACGTTTGCGCCGGCTTGTTTCCAATCCCGGAGCGCAACGGGGTCGCGAAAGACAACGCCGACATCCTCAAGGATATCCATGGAGGCGTCATCAATGCGCCGAATCTGCTCTCCATCGAGAGGCTCGCAGAGAGGCAGGGCTCCTTCAAGGGCGGGAAGCATGCCGAATTCCGGAGCGGCGCGCATCGCGCGTCTTGCCTGCCGTCCTCTACTTTTTCTTTCACTCATGCTTCCGGCAGACTAGCCGAGAGCGGGGGTTTATTCAATCAAAATTCCCGCTGGATTCATCCGGACACATCGTCTATTCTATCGATATGAAAGCGCCGTTTACCTTTTCGGACCTCAAGTCCTTTATCCGGGAAACGATGCAAATGTCGCACGTTTACCAGCCCGTGATGTTGCAAGCACTGCTTGATCGGGGAGGATATGCCAGCATTGACCAGATCGCCAAAGCGTTGCTCGGGCACGATCCGGCACAGGTCGAATATTACAAAGTGCGAACCGAGTATTACAAGGGTCGAACCAAAGACATGGTCGGACGGATTCTCACCAAGCACGGAATCGTGGAACCGGTCAAAGACGGAAAGCGAATAATCGGATACAAGCTTAACGCCGAAACGCTAAACAAGACCGAGGTAGCGGCATTAAAGCGACTTTGCAATAACCGTTTGAATAAATACATCGAAAAACAAGGTGGTGATCCTTGGAAGTATCGTAGCAATGTCGATTCATTAAATGACGACGCAAGTCTTCAAAGCATTTTAGACTCTCACCAAGACCGGGTGTCCAATTGTCTTTTCTGCGAAATGGATTCCAGTCGCGTGGTTGCCGAAAACGAACTTTGTTATGCCGTCCGCAACGAACTTCCGGAAACACCGCTGCATACGCTTGTCGTCCCGAAACGTCATGTCGCGAATTACTTCAATCTTTACCAGTCCGAATTGGATGCCGTCCATGGCCTGCTCGAAAAGCAGCATATCGATATTCCGCGACAAGACAAGATGGTGACGGGTTTCAAAGTTGACATCAGCGCCGGCAACGATGCCGGCCAGACGGTTTTTCATGCACATGTCCATCTTATCCCGCGGCGTTACGGAGATACCGGCGATTCGCGCGGCGGGGTGCGCTGAGCCGCCCCTTCGAAACAGGGGTGCTGACGAAAAGAGGCTATGGCCGATGTCATATTTGCCGGGGGCGAAGATGCGTTTGCCGATACCTGTTTTGGTTTGTATAATATGACGATGCAGCCCAACGACCTACTCCTGCGCACCGACGACGACGGCGTTGCCGTCTTGACTTTGAATGCGCCGAAATCCATGAACGCCTTATCGGAGGCGATGCTGTCAGCATTATCGGAAACGCTTGACCGGATAGCCGAGGACCGTTCGGTGAAAACCATAATCCTGCGCGGAGCGGGAAATCATTTTTGTGCCGGGCATAATCTCAAAGAGATGACGGCACGTCGAGAAGATGCGGACGGGGGCTTCCAGTATTTTCAGGATCTTTTTGCAAGATGCTCGGCGATGATGCTGCGGATAGTCCGTTCACCCCAACCGGTGATAGCAGAGGTTCAAGGCGTTGCGACGGCGGCAGGATGCCAGCTGGTGGCGTCCTGCGATTTGGCCGTTGCCTCGGAATGCTCCAAGTTTGCGACATCGGGAGTGAATATCGGATTGTTTTGCTCGACGCCGATGGTCGCATTGAGCCGGAATGTGCCACGCAAGCTTGCGATGGAGATGCTGCTCTTGGGAGAGTTTTTGCCGGCGGCTCGTGTCGCGGAAACGGGACTTGTAAACCGTGTCGTGCCGCTCGAATCGCTTGGCGAAGAGACCATGAAACTTGCCCGAGTGATTGCCGATAAATCACCTGCTGCAATCAAGATCGGCAAGCGTGCATTCTACGAGCAGGCCGAGATGTCGCTGGAGGATGCATACGCGTATGCGGGGCGCGTGATGGCGGAAAACATGATGGCCCGCGATGCAGAGGCGGGCATAGGGGCATTCACGCGCAAAGAGCCGATGCCTGCGTGGAGCGGCGAGTGACGATTTACGAGGGGCCCGAGCTTGCGCGTTGCGGCGCAAACCATACGGCAATATCGCCCGTCTCAATGTTGAAGCGCGTTGAGCGCGTTCATCCGGAATTGCCCGCGCAGATACATGGATCGATACGCAGAAACTGGGGCGAGGTCGCCGAACGCTGCAAGCGTTTGGCCTCGGCATTGTCCAAGCGGGGAGTCGGCCGCGGCGACACGGTTGCAATGCTTGCACCCAACATTCCCGAAGCATTGGAATGCACGCTGGCCGTGCCGATGCTGGGAGCGATATTAAACGCGAACAACGTGCGCCTGAATGCAGAGACGATTGCGTATATTCTCGATCATGGCGAAGCGAAAGTGCTGCTGGTGGATACGGAGTTTTCGGGTCTTGCCCGAGAAGCGATGAAACTGTCCGGTTCCAAGCCGCTGATAGTGGATATTGAGGATACGCAAGGGTGCGGAGGCGAGCGTATCGGCGAGCTGACATATGAAGAATTGCTGCAGGAGGGCGATGCGGATTTTCCATACCGTCTGCCGGATGATGAATGGGACGCGCTGGCGCTGAATTACACTTCGGGAACGACCGGACGCCCGAAGGGCGTTGTGTATTCGCATCGAGGCGCATGGATGAACGCGGTGAGCAATGTTGTGACCTGGGAGATGCCTCACTATCCGGTCTATCTTTGGACGCTGCCGCTGTTCCACTGCAACGGCTGGTGTTTCCCGTGGACGATAACGATGCTTGCCGGAACACATGTGTTCTTACGCGCTCCGCGTGCGGATGCGATATACGAGGCGTTTGCGGAGCATGGTGTGACACACTTATGCGGCGCGCCCATCATCATGTCGCTGATAGCGGGGGCGCCTGCGGAGGAGCGTCGCGCGTTTTCGCAAAACATCAAAATGATGACGGCCGCGGCTCCACCGCCCGCCCCGGTGATAGCGGAGATGGAAGCGCTGAAGATTTCGGTCACGCATACATACGGATTGACGGAAGTTTACGGTCCTGCGGCCGTGTGTGCGGAAAAGCCGAATTGGAGCAAACTGCCCCTGGAGGAGCAAGCGAAACTTAAGGCACGCCAAGGCGTCGCGTATGAACTGGAGGAGGATGTGCTGGTGCTTGACCGCAAAACCGGCAAACCGGTTCCATGGGACGGAGAGACCTTGGGCGAGATCGTCTTCCGCGGCAACATTGTGATGAAAGGTTATTTAAAGCGCCCCGAGGAAACGGCCGAATCCTTCAAGGACGGATGGTTTTGGACCGGCGATATCGCGGTGCAGCATCCGGACGGCTATGTCGAGATACGCGACCGTGCGAAGGATATTATTATTTCGGGCGGCGAGAATATTTCCTCGATTGAGGTTGAGAAAGCATTGTATACGCATCCGGGCGTAAGTCTGGCGGCGGTTGTCGCGATGCCGGATGCAAAATGGGGCGAGGTTCCCTGTGCGTTTGTGGAATTGGCGGGCGACGCGAAGGTTACAGAGGAAGAATTGCTTGAGCATGCACGCGAATGCCTTGCCGGATTCCAACGGCCGAAAAAGATTGTCTTCTGTGAATTGCCTAAAACATCAACAGGCAAGGTTCGAAAGACGGAATTGCGCGAGCGCGTAAAATCTTTTGAGGAGTAGATTGCGGCGCGAGAGATTGGGCGCCCCTACCCCGTCCATTCGCCAAACCGCATATCGTGCATGTATTATTTGAGGTGATTACGGCCTTGTTCCCCGCAATATATGAGATAAATGTGGGTAATATCCGCTGCAACAGGAGAAGTTCTTTGCCGCCGTCCCATACGGTCATTTAACCTCGATATTGGCGCAATTTAGGAAATTCTGCCACAATTTATACCTTGTAAATCGGGACAACAAGTCCCGATTTACAAGGTATCGAGAAAATTTTGTTGACAATGGCGGAGAGGGTGGGATTCGAACCCACGGTACGCAAAGCGCACAACGGTTTTCGAGACCGCCCCGTTCGACCACTCCGGCACCTCTCCTTATAGTTTGTTTATCACGCCACGCGGCGACGGTCGAGTCGCCGATGCTGCCAAACGGATTTAAGGGCGTGAATAAGTTGATTCATATGCTGGTCGGTATGGTTCGGGTTTGGAGTCAGGCGGAGCCGTTCGGTTCCCCGAGGAACGGTCGGATAGTTGATGGGTTGCACGTAGACGGAATGCTCGTGCAAAAGATCATCGGAGGCCTGCTTGCATGCTACGGGATTGCCGACCCACAAGGGCACGATGTGGCTTGGCGTGTCCATAAGTGGAAGGTTTTCGATTTCAAGAAGATGCTTGAGTCGTTGAACCCGTTCAGCATGCTGCTCGCGTTTGCGTGAGGATTGTTTCAGGTGCCGCACGCTTGCAAGAGCGCCTGCAACAAGCACGGGCGCGAGGGATGTGGTAAAGATGAACCCGGGAGCATAAGATCTAATCACATCAACAAGCCGCTCGGATGCGGCGATGTATCCACCCATGACTCCATAGGCCTTGGCAAGCGTTCCTTCAATAATATCAACCTGTTCAAGAACCCCGTCACGTTCGGCAATACCCCCTCCCCTTTGACCGTAGAGTCCGACGGCATGAACTTCATCAAGGTACGTTAACGCTCCGTAGCGACGCGCAAGCCGGCATATATCACCGACGGGGGCAATGTCGCCGTCCATGGAATAAACAGATTCAAATGCAACGATTTTTGCCGCATCGGGATCGGAAGCCTTGAGCAGACTTTCGAGATGGTCCAAATCGTTGTGCCGCCAAATATGCTTGAGAGCGGAACTGTGTCGTATGCCTTCGATCATGGATGCATGATTGTTTTCATCGGAAAAGATTTCGCAACGCCCCAGGATTCCCGTCTTCGGCAAAACGCTCAACACGGCTTGGTTGGCGACATAACCGGAGGTAAAGAGCAACGCCGCCTGCTTGTCATGCAAGTCGGCGAGTTCGCGCTCGAGCTCGACATGATAGTGCGTCGTTCCGGAAATATTGCGCGTGCCGCCCGCACCCGCACCCGCAGTCTCAAGGGCATCATGCATAGCGTCCAAGACAACGGGGTCCTGCCCCATTCCGAGATAATCGTTGGAACACCACACGGTGACGGGATGCGTCGCATCGCTGTCGTGGAAAGTTGCGGCAGGGAAATCGCCCTTATGCCGGACGATATCGGTAAAGACCCTGTACCGCCCTTCTTTATGCAGCTGATCGAGGGCGTTTTGAAGTTTTTGTTCGTAGTTCATGATTGCCGAGGCTAGCACATGATTGGGATAATTTCACGAGAAAAGAGGGCCGAGTTGTCAGCACCAAGGAGGGCGGTATTTGGGTCTTTGATAGACGCGCACGAGCCCCTCGCTCAGGAGGGTTTCCCCGATGTTGAGACCCTCCATCGTGTAAACGTCCGCGATGATGCGCCCGTAGTAGCCTATTTCGGTGTTGCGAAGGATAACCCTGTCGCCGGCAAGTTGTCCGAGTCGATGCTCGCTTCGGACATACAGGTCCCTGGCGTAGGAGCAATTATCGCGATCCTTTCGTTCCGGCGCATCGATTCCACGCAGACGCACGGATTGTTCTTCAAACACGCCCGGGCTGATTTCGATTTCGGCCTTGAATGTATCACCGTCGATAATTTCACTAACTCTTACTTCTGCCTTACTCCGGGAAGAGAAGTTTACGTTTGTTTTAGGCGCACTGCTGCTAATTTCCTCGTGGGATGGAACGTATGTATCTACTTCAGGCGCGTTGTCGGTGACAACCTTATCGCCTTCAAGATAAATACCGGGGAAGATTCCGTTGACGATGCCGACGGCTGCAAAAATCAACAAACAGACCGAGAAAAAGGCCATACGCCGCACCAAACGCTCGAACGTTCTCGTTAACATTTTCCACAATTTTCCGTTCAAAACCCTATCGATTCGAAAACGCCTAGCCCGACCTGACCCTGCGGTCTCCGCCACCCGCGCCTTCTATTCTCGTTTAGAAAACAACCCATCTCCGTTCCATGTCCCCCTGTGTTCCGAAATATGCCCGCGTCCCGCTTCCGAGAAATCCGAAAGCGCCCTGCAATCAGCAAATTCCTTATGTCTCAAGCCAAAGATAACGGAACTATAAACCCGCACGCCGTAAATAAGGGGCTCAATCAAATGAGCCGTTAAATCAGTTAACGAAGGGAAAGGAGGGCACCTTAATTAAAAGCCCCAAGATGGCAATACCAACCACAAGAATGCTAACCGCCCAAGTTAGGTTTTTGCCAATCTTGACGTCAAGGTATCTGATTTCACCCCTTAAGTTTTTATCGAGGTCTTTGATTTCACCTCTTAAATTTTTGTCGAGGTCTTTTATGTCCTCCCTGAGGGCATCGGTTCTGCCGTCAAATTTCTCATCGAGTTTTTTGATATCAACCTTCACCTCAAGAATTCTGCCGTCAAATTTCTCATCGAGTTTTTTGATATCAACCTTCACCTCACGAATTCTGCCGTCAAATTTCTCATCGAGTTTTTTGATATCAACCTTCACCTCACGAATTCTGCCGTCAAATTTCTCATCGAGTTTTTTGATATCAACCCTCACCTCACGAATATCGCTAGTAAGTCTATCATCAAGACGCTTGATATCGGAACTAATATCCTTACCAGCATCCATCGTGCTATCTTCGTCTCTAACTTTGACAGGTTGAGCCACGGCACTTTCCTCCTATATCACTAGAATCAAATTCTTCCTCTCTGATACGGTCAAGAGTAGAGAAAAATTTTGGAAATGTCAACCTTTTAAAAAATGCAACCCAACAGATAGAAGACTTATCAGTAGAGTGTTACATCTTAAGGTTGCTTCTACAACACCCAAGAATTATTTCAAATGCTTGAATTAAATAAAAAAACCAACAAAAACTCTTTTTAAAGTTAAGATTCATAATCAAAGAACAAGCAATCATTACGAGAATACAAGATGATAAACAAGGCTGCGGAAATCAAGTGTGGCGGGTATCCATCCAGCAAAAACCCTTTAGTCAAGCAAAACTGATTCCCTCGATTTTGCGGCATTTCTCGTAGAGCCCACAATTATGAAAGGCAGGGCTTTCCTGTGGCATTTCGGCGGAGAATCAATGCCCGGCCAGCAAACATCCTTATAAAACCCTTCGGATAAAAGTTCGTTAGGCGGCAAATTGGCTCAAAAATTGCCGCTCCATGATTTGTTTCAAATCCTCAATCGAGAAAACTCTGGCGGTGCAGTCTTTGGTAAGTTTATGTGTCGTTGTAATTACCGGATAACGCTTGAAGATGAAAGGAATGAAACCATTTTGGGAAATCGTTCAAAGACGGGAAGTCCTGTGCCGTTCGATAGGGAAGATTAAAACCGGACTTCCCGAACGCGAGGCACCTATGGGAACCAGACGGAAACCAGGACAACCCCGCGTTTCCTTCCCTTCCCGCCTCTCCATCCGAAAGCGCAAAACAAGAGCGTGCCGCATTGAACAGAAGCAGTAACTTGCACTTCGCGGGCGCGGTTGCGGTTCGGGAATTCGGCGCCTGTCGGCTTAGAACTTGTACTTGAACCCTACGCCTCCGGCGTATCCTTCGACCTCTTCGCCTTGTTGGGTGGAAACATCCACCGAGAGCGCATAAGCACCGTACCATGTGTAGGTCGCGCCGATGCCGGCATCAAAGACCGGATCTTCACGCTTGGAAACGAATTCCGTCTCGTTGACCCGGGTGTTGACATCGCCGTCCACAGGCAGGAGAACATCGGCGTGTCCGCGCAGGAAAACATAACCCGAAGGAACGTCCCCGTACAGCGCGCCCTTCCAGCCATATTCCAATCCGACGCCCGCACGCCCCGTAACGACAACTCCGTCGTCCAGCACAATCTCCATGTCCTCGGAGTCCGTGAAGTCTTCAAAATCCACGCTCGTCCACAGCAACTGTGCGGACGGAATCACGAGCAGGTCTCCGACGGCCCCGCCGTAACCGACTTCCAGGCCGCCCGAATATGCGGTCGCGTTCGTGGAGCCGAGCTTCATCTCCTCCGTCTCGATATCGTTATCGAACGTTGCGTATTGCAACTGCCCGTCCACATAGGCGCCCTCATATTCCCAATGCACCGAGATGGCCGCCTTGAGGGAGGTGGTTTCGATCTTGCCCGCGCGGTCGGATACGGCGACATCGGTCGTAGCGTCTCCGAGGGCCGCGGTTGCGCCCACGGCGAAGTTGCCGGGAATGGAGGGATGCGCGATGGCAAGCGGAGCATCAATGCCGAACTCCGCAACGGCATCCTCAATCTCGTATGTTGCAAGCGATGTGGCAACCGGCTCAAACTCGGCGGAAGCGCTCGAGACTTTCGCCCAGACGCCTCCGTTTTCACCGTGCTGCCTGCCTTGAAGCCGTTGCTGGTAGGATTCGAGGGACGCAAACTGCGTGAGAGCGGCGGGAAGCGACTCGTAAAGCGCTTCCTCGATGCCGCCCGTAGCCACCTTCGTAACGAGGGCAATCCATTCGCCCTGGTCCGTGACTTCGAACCCAAAACTCATCCTGCCGCCAAGAACCTCGCCTGCGGTGAACGCGTCGGGGTTGGCCGTTTCCACGGCAACGAGATTTCCAAGGCGGACGGGCTCTTCAGTCTCTCCGGGAAGCTCGCCCACAGCGCGGATGTTGATAACGATAGCCTCGCCATCAACGGACTGTGCGGAAAACCGGGTGACGAGAGAACTGTGCTCGCCGTCTTCGAAACCCGCAGAGAAATCAACGGGAATGACCACATTGCCGCCGTTGTTGGTGAGGGGATTGTTGTGAACGCTGAGGGTGGTGTCGGCGCCGGAGAGTTCAATGGTGCCGCTGAGTGTTACGGCGGTGTTGATGAGAGCCGTGCCTTCTTGCTCGACTTCAAATATCGCACCTTCGGCAATGTTCAAGTTTGTGCCCACGAGTTCGGTCAAGGTTGTCGACACGAGTTTTCCTTCGGTGACATCGATTCGATCGAAAGTTTTTATGTCACCTTCCCTGTTCGTAAGTCTCCAGGTTCCGCTTCCGGTTTTCTCGAGGGTGTTGAAATCCGTGAATTTGTCCAAATCATCGTCCAGGTTGAAATCGGCGTCGCCGGCGCCTGTAAGCACGATGCCTGTCGTTCCCATGACATCCGAGGTATCGACATTTCCTTCAAGGTCTGCATCCGTTCCCAAAGTGATTGTGGCATTATCCGATGCCGATCCCGTCGAGATGCTAATAGCGCTTGCGCTCGAACCGCCAACGATCCTGCCGTTGACGGTAATGAAAACACTGCCGGAGCCCGATTGGCTGACCCTGATAGCATGTTTACCGGCGTCGCCGGTGGTCACAGCGACTCCGGTGGTTATGTGCACATCTCCCGTGCCTGTATGGTTGACCAAGATGGCCTCTTCTGTATTGGAGGTAACCGTTCCGGTCGATGTGAAAGTGACCGCACTGTTTCCGTTGTGGCCGATGGAGATAGCTTCTTTAACACCCGTGATATCTCTTGCCGTGACATTTACCTCGCCCGTTGTTTCCGCAACCGTTACCATAGAGATGCCATAACTGCCTCCTGTCACGGCTCCGTCCATCGTGAGATCAATCCCTCCGATATTTCTTTGGTTAATAACGACGGCCGAATACTGGCCGGTCGAAGTGAGAGTTCCATTTGTTGTGAGGGTAATCGCGCCCGTGCCCATCTGCTGGATATTGATGGAATTGAATCGGGAAGTGATATTGTTGTTATTTGTCAGATTGACGTCAATTGCGCCGGTGGTCGCTACAGAATTGACATCAATGGCGTCCCCCGCTCCGCTAACATTCAAACCGAATCCGGCCTCCCCGGTAACATGTATGTTTTGATTTGCATTGCCTGTAATGGTTTGCGAGCCGTCGCTTTCCGCCGCCCCGGTGCAGGTCCACATCCCCGTCGTCCCGGCTTGGGTGCAAGTTCCCGCTTGAACCGGTGAACTCGTTGCCATCAACGCGCCAAGCGCAAGCGCGGATGCGCCGCTCAGAAACGGCGCGAAACTTATAATTCCGCGCGCGGTTTTGCGGAGACGTCCGCCTTTTATGAGTGCGCCCTCGTCCATTTTGTTGCCTCCTTACTCTACCCTGTAGGTGATAAAATACGGTGTTCACCGATATTAAGACGCTTTCGGGAGAGAATCAAGCGTGATTTTGACGAGATTTTTCGGGGAAACGCGAGGGGTCGCGGCAGGATTGCCCTGCCGTACAATCGCTTGCAACGGAAACGGCGAAGTTGGCCGTCCGGCCGCCGGAAAAAAAGGCGGCGACAGAATGGACCCAATGAACCGAAAATCCATCCTGCCGCCAACTTGATTGTATCACATCAATCCTTCTGGTGTAATTTTTCGCCATTTTCCGTGCAATTTCGCGCTCCGGCCTGCGAGGAATTTGAAATGCCCTGGATTGTTTGGCGGGATTATCAGGGGCATCGTTACCGGAGAAAAAAGGATTGTCGGTTGTGACGGGACGCAAGCGGCTCAATGATCAGCGGTTGGCCGGAGATCATTTACTTACGACTTTCTCGTGGGATTTAAGTGCTTTGGTCAGGGCTTTATTGAACCGAATCGGCTTCTCCAATGCATCAAAAAAAGCCTTCGAATCCCGGGCATTCAGCGTCATGACCTCATGCTCGTGAATGGTTCTCTCTGCACGCTCCAAGGCGCTTACAAGTACGAATTGGCTGACTTTTTTACCCTCGAAGCTCGCCGCACGCTCAATCTTGTGCTTGGCATCAGCTTGCAGTCGCAAATTGATACGTTCCTTTTTCATGCGGGCGGTAGTCCTATCGGTTTCTCTTGTTGAATGAGGCACACTATTTATATGTCGAAATGGCGCCTTTGTCCATACAGTTGGCAAAGGGAATTGAGCGGCCGTTGATTCGAAAACTCTAAAATTCTGCGCTATACGGCAGGCTTTCATCTTAAGTCCATGCGGCGGAAGCATGTTGAACAAGGGAGTTGAGTCGCAAAATGACTCAAAACCGTTGAAAGTCGGAGTATATCGCGAAGTTTTCAAGGCTTGTGACAACAGCTGCTCAATTCCACCTATCCGCCCCGAAGAACATTCTCTCCGAAGCGACAGGCGTCAGAAACTAATTCAATTGGATAGCTGCTTGAGTAAACACGAATCATAAAAAACCTTACGATATACGCTGGAAATGCTTTCTTTGGATGTGAGAATTCCCATATCCAAAAACCTGTCGTATAGCGTAGGATTTTAGGGGTTTTGTTTACTCAAGTAGCTATCCAATATAAGTATTGTGGCAGGGATATTAAGAACAATATAATCATAAGGTGCTTCGAATATATGCCGAATTTTGTGTTTTGTTTTCATATTAATTCTTTTCTGCTCCAAATCGGAGTTCAAGATTACCATTAGTCGCGTCCCCACGATTAATATGTCCTACAATACCTTCGTGATTATTTCCTAATATTACCGCTAATAATCTTAAATTCCTATCCTCACTTTTTATACGACCTGAAATAGAACCACTGCTTTGAGTTTTTCCATTTACAACAGGTCCTGTAAATATTTTACCCTCTATAATAATATCAGAATCAGTAAAACTACCACCTGTTATAGTTGGAGATTGTAAAACGGGATTTTTACCGTTTTCATCATAAACTACTGTTCCAAAGTCGTAATGTTCATGTTCTAATAAGTTATCAATTTTAAGAATTTCATTTAACCCTTTAAAAGTAAAGTCAATAAGATTAAAAGATTCGCCTTTTATATTAGCCGTTAAATCACCTTTTACTTCCAAATTCTCTTTTTCAGAAAATCCAAGATATTTTCCTGTATAAGTTAAATTTGAAGTAGGAAGATATTTAGTTCTACCTTCATAATATCCAATTCTACTTCCATTTTCTTTAAGGTAGTAATCTCTTTCTAAATCAGGTTGCGTTCCAAGCCATTCATTAAACGCCAGATGTTGATATTGTTTATTATATTTTCTTAAATCTTCCGTTTGTTCTGGAGAATCAACATATCCAAATTCCTTTTGCCATTCTTTCCATCGACTATCTCTAATTTCATTAATCTGATCTCTCAAATCTTGATTTTTAGTGATAAGCCATTCTTGGTAAAGTTCCTTTATTTTAGTATATTTGGCAATTCTATTTTTTGGATTCTGGACATGAGCCGAATCCTCTTCATAACCATAATTAATTGCATCTTGAAGATCTTTAATAGCATTTTCTAATTCTGTTTTGTAATATGTTTCATTCCAAGGTGTCGGAACGTTTTTTCTTTTTTCTATTTCTTCTTGAACTCTTCTCTCTGCTCTTTCCCTCGTTTCTTCACGAGTTGGCGGTGTTGAAACATTTTCTCCAGTTGATCTAATATCACTTGCCTCCGTAAATGCAATAGGTTCAGGAATAGCACCTGAAAACCCACTACCTCCACCACAAGCAGCCAGAGCAAACAACCCAACTAATACAATTCCCATATTTTTCATAGCATTCTCCTTGTCCCCCATTATAGATTGGATAGCTACTTGAGTAAACACGAATCATAAAAAACCTTACGATATACGCTGGAAATGCTTTCTTTGGATGTGAGAATTCCCATATCCAAAAACCTGTCGTATAGCGTAGGATTTTAGGGGTTTTGTTTACTCAAGTAGCTATCCAATCTAATTCATACCGTCTTATGGAGGGGGCCTGGAATCGCAACGGGCACGGGCTGATTGTCACCAAGCCCCATTACGCACAACACACCGAACAGATACAAGAAAAGCACCACGCCCTGCAAGCACGCTTGCGGTTCGGGAATTTCGCGGACGGCCGTTTAGAATTCGTATTTGAACCCGATGCTTCCGGAATATCCCTCGACTTCCCCGCCATACTGCGTGGAGAGATCCGCGTACAAGACGTAGGCATCGTCCCACTCGTAATCAATGCCGATACCCGCATCAAGGGAGAGATCGGCGCGCTCGGAGGTCATCGACATGCCCATAACCTCGGTCGCGACTTCCGCGGCCAGGGGCATCACAATGTTCGTGTGCCCGCGCAAACGGACATCGGCAACCGGGAAATCCTCGTGGAAAAGGCGGATGTCGCCCCACTTGCCCAGCGCAAGCATGCCGATGCGAGCGAAGAGCACACCGCCGTCATCCAGCCGGACCGGAATTCCCGTTGTCGAGGTGTACGGGTCGAAATCAACACTGCTCCACGAGATCTGCAGCGAGGGAACCAGTTCAACGTCGGGGAGGACGGGACCGTCCGGAGCGTTCTCGTCTACAGGAACGAAGGGCACGCCCTTGCCGCCCAGCACGCTTCCGAACTCAATGCTCGCCGAGAGCGAGGTGGCGTCCGGTGAAGCAAGACGCGTGCCTCCGGCGTCCAGGGTGTTTCCGAAATACGAGTATCCGATCTGTCCGTCCACGTAGAACCTGTTGAGATTGTAAGTCGTGCCCAGGCCCACCTCGAAAGTCTCGGTCTCGATTTGGACCGTCCCCGCTCCCACGGACGCATCGGTGGAAGCGCTCCCGAATTCAATGCTTGCATCGAAGGAAGCGTCCCTCACCCATTCTTGATGGAAGAGTTTTTTCAGGGGCCCGCGCAAGCCGATTTGAAATCCCGTGCTCTCAATGTCGAAGCCGGGGCCGGACGGAGTGAACTGCTTGCTGTCCGAGTATGCCTTGACCCAGCTGTTCGTGCCGCGTTTGGCCTTCCTGTCCCGGAGTCTTTGGTAAAGCATTTCAGGCTGCGAGAGTTCCGAAAGCACGGCCGCCAGGGCGTCGTGAATCGTGCCCGTGCCGCCGCCGGGGCCTGCCTGCCGGGGGACGAGATTCCAGACATTGGCCCCTTCAACTTCTTCATGCTCGAGAAAGAACTGGACGGGAGAGTCCACGGTGTTGTGCGCAACGAAAGTACTTGCGCCCTGCGATGCCGTTCCTCCGACCCGGATGAAATTTCCGATGCGGACGGGCGGGCCGCCGGTGGCGACGGGCACGATGTTGACGGAAATGTCTTCCGCGGCGTTCACGCCGCCGCTTCCCGTGCTAAGCCGTGCTTGGGCGAGCACCACTCCTTCTTCTTCCATCCCGTCGGTTCCGTCGGTTCCGTCGGTTCCGTCGGTTCCATCCATTGGCTCCATTGGTTCCATTGGTTCCATTGCTTCCGGGAATTCAACCTCGATGGTCAGGCTTGCATCGGGGCCGGCATCAAGCCCGCCGACGTCAATTCTGCCGTTCGCTCCCGAGAGGAAGAGGTCGTCGTTCAAGTCGAGGGTAACGCTTTGGGCACTCAACATGTCTCCCCTGACTTCAAGGTTTGCGCCCTGCGCGATGAAGAGCATAGGCTCGTCTCCGGTGAATTGAAGACCCGGCACCCCGCCTCCGTCCGGGGGGTCAAGGTCAAGGACAAGAGTTCCATTGCTCACCATCAATCGATTGAAGACTTGCTCATCGCCCTGCGCTCCCGTGAGCGTCCAGGTTCCGGTTCCGGTTTTCTCCAGAGTACCGAAGCCGGTGCCGCCGGTGCCGGGGTTGCCGCCAATCCTGCCGAGGTCGAGGGTTTTGCCCTCCCTCGTTCCGGTGAGCTCGATAGTGGACGAAGCAGCCTCCACCTCGATATCCCTGTTGTCGGATGAACGGCCTTCTCCCACATCGGCACCGTCTCCCAAAACAAGCCTGACGTTTCCGCTCGAACCGCCTCGAAGAGAAATGACGGTGCCCGAAGATCCCGTAGTTGTCCTCCTGACGGTGCCGTTGACGGTCACGGTGGCATCCCCGCTGCCGAAATTGCCGACATTAATAGCGGGATTGGAGTCTGCGGTGACGGTGACACCCTCGGCTATCGTGACGGAGACGTTGCCCGTCGTGGTCGTCGATGTGTCATGTATAAAATGAACATCAATGCCGGAGCCTCCGGTTGCGGTGATGTCGGCGTTGACTGCAATAGTCGCATCGCCGCCTCCGTCATCCCGGTTGATTTGGACGCCGTGCCCGGCCGCCGTCTCGATGATTCCGTTGACGGTGACCGTCGCATCGTCGTCTCCGAACTGGTGGAGGAGGATTCCCGTTCCCTCCGATTTGATTGCCCGGTTCGTTCCTGTCATGTCTGCCCTGTCCGCTTCTCCGGCAACGGTGATATCAATAGTGCCCGTTGTCTTCGTCGCCGTTTGGACGCGGATGCCTTCTTCACCGGCGGTGGTGATGCAACTGTCGGCCGTGGTTGTGCTGTCGGCGGTGCAGCTTGTTTGAATGCGGATGGCGCCCGTTCCTTGTTGGTTAATATCAATGCCGCGGGTTTTCGCGTTGATTTCCTCCTGTGCGAGAACCCTGACTGTGACGCCCGTGATTTCCGTAGTTGCAGGTGAATCGGCGAATATGTCGTCCTCCTGCATTATGCTCGCGCTTCCCGTGTTCTCTCCCATGGCAATCTTAATGCCCGTGGCTTCCGTGCCCGACATGCTGTTGGTCGCGTTGATGTAGGCATACGACCTGACATCCGCCGTTGCCACCGCCATTGCCTCGTCCGCGTTCCCGCCGTTGTGGGTGATGGAAATACCGTCTTTTCCCGATCTAACACTATCTGCTCTCGCGGCTTGGCTGCGTTGCGCCTCGGTTTCCGCGGTGCCGACTTTCACGCTCAAATGGGTTGCCAGCGCATCCGGCGTCATTCCGCCCGTGCCCCCCTGCCCGTCCGCTTTGACTATAATGCCCTCCGACATGCCGGAAGTCACGCTTCCCGAAACCTCAACCCTTCCTGCCCTGCCGCCAAAATGTTTCAAGTTAATCCCCACGCCCTCTTTCGTAATTACGGTCTTGGCCGAAATTTTTGCGCTATGCTCCGTCGAGTTCGAATGCGTTGTTACGTCAATACCTGCACCGTCGCCAAAAGACTGAATGTCCCCTCCCGCTAACACCGATGTTGTGCCGGCGCCCTTATTGTAAACGCTGATACCGGTGCCGCGCGAGCGGATGGCACCGTTCGACGAGCCGTCACCCCGGATGGTTACCCGTGCGTCCTGGCCGGAGCTGTGTTCTTGGCGGATATAGATGCCTCTGCCTGCTTTCATTACAGTGGTGCTGCCTGCTCTGTCTAGCCTGAACGAGCTTTCCCTGCCTGCCCAAATATCCCCCGTCACCTCAACGACAGCCGACCCGGCCTTGTTCTGAAAGATATAAATCCCGTCCTTCCCCACCGCATTCGCTTCGTTGGCTCCCGACGCACCTATGTTGCCGGTGATGGTGACGGTTGTATCCGCTGTATGGGAAGCGTGTTCACTCCTAACCTGCACACCGCTACCCTTCGCCGATTGCAGATTGGCGATTGCATCAATGTCTATGTCCCCATTGCCTTTATGGTCAATAAAAATGGCATCGCCGTTAAGAGTGGCCAAGCCTGATGCCGGTGCGTTGTCGTCTCCTCCGGCTGTAATATCGCCCGTGCCGGTAAGCTCGATGGTCACAGTTCCCGAATTGGCGTTTCCGGTGATAAGAAACCCGGCATCCCTGAGGACATTCAAACCGAAAGGCATGCCGTTGTCCTTGAAGCTTATGCTGGTCGCTTTGTTCTGCTGGCCGTCCATCGAGAGGACGACGGCACCATCGGCCATTTGCCTGCCGCGGCGGTCGGTGCCTGGCACACCCGCACAAACCCGCTCCACATCGGGTTTAGTTTCAGTATCGCAACTCCCCGCCTTTGCCGGCGAAGCCGTTGCCAGCAGGGCGCCCAGCGCGAGCATGGACGCGCCGGCGAGAAACGGCGCGAAACTTATAATTCCGCGATTGGTCTTGCGAAGGCGCCCCCCTTGTACAAGCGTATTCTCCATTGTAATAACTCTTTCTACTAAAGCGACAAGCCCGTAACGGCAGCGCCGGCACCGCCAACGGCCGTCCAAACTACTACCGGATTACCAGCTTCCCACCCTATATCCGTTTGAAGGTTTCTGCAATCCGTTCCAAACCCTCCGGCCACCTCTCCGCCGCCCGGTTGAAACCCATCGATGACGGATTCTCTTTCGGCTTTCATTGTCTTCACATCCGCATCCGTCTTGATTTTCAACATTCGGCTTGATGTTGCCATTCGGTTGGTTTTCTTTCTATCCCGCCGCTCATGATAGCACCTTTCCCTTTTTCATTCTACAACCGAATCATACCTCGTTTCGTATGATTTTCCGCACGGTTCACCGTCAAATCAACAGAGCATGGCCCCCGCTAAACCGAATTGTACAGCAGTTTGTTGAGCGGAACGAAACCATTGCCCGAAAGCGGTCCGCAAGCCCAACGAATCATTGAATGATTGGCTTGCCACCGGTAATGGCTCGATCAGTGCTTGGGGCAGTGTTTGGGGCAATGGAGCGATAACGATATGGACGGGAATGCGGTGTTGATCCGGCAATCGGGAAAAACAATTACCCAAGCCTTGATACCCGGCAACATGGCCGGTAATTTCCACGACAATCATGAAAAACAGTATGATTTGCCGTGTCCGCCAACGTCTCTATCGAACTCTGTGTCTAACGCCGACTCTAAAATTTCGTTCGTTAGCAAGGACGGAAAAAGTTCTCGTGCTTATTTGAAAAATTGCAAATACGCAATGAACACGGCCATAAGAGCAACGCCAAGAGCAACCACACCTATCACCCTCATGGTAATGGAATTGATGCTTTTTTCTATGTCCGTACGAAGTTCTCCAACAGCTTTTTTATTATCCGTTCGGAGCCCTCCGATAGCCTTCACGCTTTCCGTACGAAGCTCCCCGATAGCCTTCACGCTTTCCGTACGAAGCTCCCCGATGGCTTTCTCATTGCTCAACCGAAACCTATCGATAGCGGATTCCTGTTTGGCAAGGGTTCCTTCGTTTTCAGCTCTCATAGTTTTCATGTTCGCCCCCATGTCCGTTTTCGACATTTCTTGTAGATCGAGAGTTTCGCGGACGTCCGTTTAGAATTCGTGCTTAAATCCGATGGTTCCGGAATATCCCTCGACTTCATCGCCCTGCTGCATGGAAAGGTCCGCGTGCAGGATGTAGGCATCGTCCCATTCGTAGGCAATGCCGATGCCCGCATCAAGAGAGGGCTTCACGCGCCTGGATGTGACCAGCATGCCCATAACCTCGGTAGCAACTTCCGCGTCCAGGGGCGCTACGATGTTCACGTATCCGCGTAAGCGGACATCGGCGGCCGAGAAGCCGTCGTAGAGAAAGTGGACATTGTCCCACCCGCCCTGCGCAAACATGCCGACGCGGCCGAAGAACACATCGCCGTCATCCAGCCGGACGGGAATTCCCGCCGTTGAGGCGTACGGACCGAAATCAACACTGCTCCACGAGACCTGCACCGAGGGGACCAGTTCAACGTTGGGGATGCCGGGATCGCCCGGAGCGTTGTCGCCTCCGATAATATCGCCAAGGGACACGCCCCTGCCGCCCAGCACGCGTCCGAACTCAATGCTCGCCGAAAGCGAGTCGCCCCTCGGCGAAGCGAGACGCACGGCTCCGGCATTCAGATTGTTTTCGAAATACGAGTATTTGAGTTGTCCGTCCATGTAGAACTTGTTGATGTTGTAGGTCGTGCCCAGGCCCAACACGAAGGCCTCGGTCTGGATTTCGACCGTCCCCGCTTCCACGAGCGCATCGCTAAAGGCTCTCCCGAATTCGAGGCTTGCATCAAAGGAAGCATTCCTCGCCCAGTTTTGATACAAGATGTTTTCCATGGGCGCGCGCAGGCCGATTTGGAAGCCCGCGTTCTCAATGTCGAAACTGGAGCCTTCCGGAGTGAACTGCGTGTTGGCCGAGTATGCCTTGACCCAGCTGTTCGTGTCGCGTTTGGCCTGCCTGTGCCGGAGCCTTTCGTAAAGCATTTCAGGCTGCGAGAGTTCCGAAAGCGTAGCCGCGAAGATGTCGTGAATCGTGCCCGTGCCGCCGGTGCCGGCCTGCGTGGCGACGAGATTCCGGACATTGGCCCCGCCAACCTCTTCCTGCTCGAGAGAGAACAGGACGGGAGAGTCCACGGTGTTGCCCGCAACGAAAGTCTCTTCGCCCGGCGATGCCGTTCCTCCGACCCGGACAAGATTTTCGATGGTCCGGTCGTCCCTCGAGGGGGAGACGGCTCTGTCCGCGCTTGAATTTGCAGGGTCCGTACAGATCCGCTCCACAGCGGTTTTATCAGTGGTTTTATCGTCCGTGCCACATGTCCCCGCCTCCGTCGGCGAAGTCGTTGCCAGCAGGGCGCCCAGTGCAAGCATGGACGCGCCGGCGAGAAACGGCGCGAAACTTATAAGTCCGCGATTGGTCTTGCGAATGCGTTCCCCTTGTATAACTGTATTGTCCATTAAGATTACTCTTTTCTGTTAAAGCGACAAGCCCGTGCCGGCAACACCAGCGCCGCCAACGGCTGTCCAAACTACCATTAGATTGTCGGCTCCCCACCCTATATCCGTTTGAAGCCTCATGCAATCCGTGCGAAACCCTCCGACAGCCTTCCCGTTGCCCGGCTGAAGTCCGTTGACGGCGGATTCACTTTCGGATTTCGTCTTTTTCACACTCGCCTCCGTCCTGATTCCCAAATTCGGCTTGATGCTGCCGTTCGGCTGATTTCCTTTCAGCCTCGCCGTCCATACTAGCACCTTTCCCTTTTTCATTCTACAACAGCCGAATCGCACCCGTTTCCGTATGATTTTCCGCCTAATTCACCATTAAATCAACAGAGCATAAAACCCCGCTAAACCGCATTATACAGCGTCATACAGTGCCATACAGCGCCTTATTGAACAGGACGGACCGTTGCCCGAAAGCGGGCCGCAAGCCCAACGGCTTATTGAATGATTGGCTTGTCACCGACAAAAGCAATGGCTCGGGCAGATTGGGGCGATGGCTCGGGCAGCTTGGGGCAAGGCCGAGGCAATGGAGCGATACCGATAATGTCGTTAAGAGTCGAAGCCCGAGAGGATTTGATTAACAGACCCGCAACATCAACAGCAACGCCGATCCATGCCTGCAAGCGCGCTTGCGGATCGAGAGTTTCGCGGCCGTCCGTTTAGAATTCGTGCTTGAACCCGATGGTTCCGGAATATCCCTCGACTTCATCGCCCTGCTGCGTGGTGATATCCGCGTGCAGGATGTAGGCGTCGTCCCACTCGTAGGCAATGCCGATGCCCGCATCAAGAGAGGGCTTCACGCGCTTGGAAGTTATCAGCATGCCCATAACCTCGGTGGCGACTTCCGCGTCCAGGGGCGCCACGAAGTTCACGTGTCCGCGCAAACGGACATCGGCAACCGAGAAGTCGTCGTAGAGAAAGTGGACATTGTCCCACTCGCCCTGCGCAAGCATGCCGACGCGGCCGAAGAACACATCGCCGTCATCCAGCCGGACGGGAATTCCCGTTGTCGAGGTGTACGGACCGAAATCAACACTGCTCCACGAGACCTGCAACGAGGGCACCAGTTCAATGTTGGGGATGCCGGGATCGCCCGGAGCGTCGACGCCTCCGATAATATCACCGAGGGATACGCCCTTGCCGCCCAGCACGCTTCCGAACTCAATGCTCGCCGCGAGCGAGTCGGCGCTCGGTGAAGCGAGACGCGTGGTTCCGGCGTTCAGGCTGTTTTCGAAATACGAGTATTTGAGTTGCCCGTCAATGTAGAACTTGTCGAGGTTGTAGGTCGTGCCCAAACCCATCGCGAAGGTCTCGGTGTGGATTTCGGCCGTCCCCGATGCCACGAGCGCATCGCTAAAGGCTCTCCCGAATTCAAGGCTTGCATCAAAGGAAGCATTCCTCGCCCAGTTTTGATACAAGATGTTTTCCATGGGCGCGCGCAGGCCGATTTGGAAGCCCGCGTTCTCAATGTCGAAACTGGAGCCTTCCGGAGTGAACTGCGTGTTGGCCGAGTATGCCTTGACCCAGCTGTTCGTGCCGTATTTGGCCTTCCTGTCACGGAGTCTTTCGTAAAGCATTTCAGGCTGCGAGAGTTCCGAAAGCGTGGCCGCGAAGGTGTCGTGAATCGTGCCCATGCCACCGTTGACGCCGACCTGCGTGGCGATGATATTCCAGACATTGACCCCCTCAACCTCTTCATGCTCGAGAAAGAGGCGGACGGGAGAGTCCACGATATTGCCCGCAACGAAAGTCTCTTCGCCCAGCGATGCCGTTCCTCCGACCCGGATGAGATTGTCCATGCTGACGGGCGGACCGCCGGTGGAGAGGGGCATGATGTCTACAACGATGGCTTCCTCGGCGGTCACGTCGCCGTCTGTTCCCGTGTTAAGTCGTGCGCGCTCGAATCTCGGCCTTTCTTCTTCTTCCGTCTCGTCGGCCTCATCCGTTTCTTCCATTGCTTCCGGAAATTCAACATCAATGGTCACGCTTGCATCGGTGCCGGTGGCAACAAGTCCGCCGATATCAATCTCACTGTCCGCTCCCGAGAGAAAGAGATTGCCGCCCAGGTTGAAAGCGGGGTCCCCGCCCATGGAGATGTCTTCGTCGGCCTGAAGAACTGCCCCTTGCGCGATAGTGATCACCGGAAGGTTCTCGGAAGGACATGTGTTATCCATATTTAACTTGTGGCAAACGAAATTAAGGACCGGCATCTCGCTTCCGTCCGGGGGATCGAGGTCAAGAACAAGGGTTCCTTCGCTGACGATCAATTCGTTCAAGGCAAAATTGTTGTGTCCGGTATTTCCCGAGTCCTGCGCTCCCGTGAGTTTCCAGGTTCCGGATCCGGTTTTTTCGAGATTGTCGAAGCCGCTAATGTCGCCGAGATCGAGGACTTTGTCCCTGTCCGTTCCGGCGAGTTCCCTCGTTCCGGTGAGTTCGATAGTTGCGACTGCCGGCGAAGAAGCCTGCGCCTCGATATCCCTGTTGCTGATTGCACGACCGTCTTCCACGATGGCACCGTCTCCCAAAATAAGCCTGAGGCTGCCGCTCGAACCGGTCCCGAGAGACATGACGATGCCCGCATCTCCCGTAGTCTCCCTCCTGACGGTGCCGTTGACGGTAATGGTGACGTCCCCGCCGCCGAAATTGCCGATGTCAAGGGCGGGAGAATGGTCTCCGGTGACGGTGACGCCCTCCGCTATTTCTACGAAGATGTTACCCGTCGTGGTCCTGGGAGTGGATGGGTTTGCGTCATGTATGAAATGAATATCAATGGCGGACCTGCCATTGTTGGTGCCGCTAGAACCACCTGCGGTGATGTCGGCGTTGACCATGACGGTCGCGTTGCCGGCTCCGCCATCCCGGTTGATTAGAACGCCGTGCCCCATCGTCGTCTCGATGCTTCCGTTGACGGTGACCATTGCATGGCCGTCTCCGACCTGGTGGAGATAGATTCCATTTGCCTGTGATTTAATTGCCCGGTTCGTTCCTGTATTTCCTGCCCTGTCCGCTTCTCCGTTGACTGTGATATCAATATGACCCGTTGTTCCGCTGGTATCGCCTGTTGTGCCACTCATACCGGTAATCGCGCCATCGTCGATACGGATACCATCTCCATTGGCCGTGGTAATGCAACTGTCGGCCATGGTTGTGGTGTCGGTGGTGCAACTTGAAACAATCCGGACGTTACCCGTTCCGCCGTGACTGATATGAATGCCGTGCGTTTTCGCGTTGATTTCCTCATCCGCGATAACCCTGACCGTGACGCCTGTGATTTCCGTAGTTGCGGGTGAACCGGCGAATATGTTGTCCTCCTGCATTATGATCGCGCTTCCCGTGTTCTTTCCCATGGTAATTTTAATGCCCGTGGCATCCGTGCCTGTTGTACTGTTGGTCGCGGTGATATAGGAGTAAGACCTGACATCCGCAGTTGCCATGGTCCCGCCCATGTGGGTGACGGTGATGCCGTCTTTCGCCGATTCGACCTTGTCCGCGCTCGCGGCACCGCTGTCGCGCACCTCTTTGGTGCCGACTTTTACGCTCAAGTGGGTTGCCATTGCATCCTCCATGATGCCCTCGCCGCTGCTCGACTGTGGAGCGCTGACTATAATACCCTCTTCCATTAAGGAAATTACGGTTCCCGTAACTTCAACCCTTCCCTCAACGCCTCCCCGATGAATCAATTCAATGCCCTCGTTCCTCGCAATTACGGTCTTGGCCGAAATTCTTGCTTTATAGGCTGTCGAGTTCGAATGCGTTGTTACAAAAATACCTTTGTTACCTATGGTGCCATTGGACTGACTGGAGTTAACATCACCTGTCGCTTGCACCGATGTTGCACCGATACCGGCGTTTTCCACATGAATACCGGTACCGCGGGACATAATGTCGCCTGTGACAGATACCCCGGCGTTCTCGCCCGAGGCGTGCGTTTGCACGACATAGACGCCCCTCCCGCCGTTTCTTGCTCTCTGGCCCGTGGAAACGCCGTCTCTGTCTACATTGAACGTGGCCTTATCGCCTGCCCAGATGTTTCCCGTCACTTGAACGGTAGCCGACCCAGGCTTGTTCTGAAAGATATAAACCCCGTCCTTTCCGACCGCATTGCCGGCCCCCGATGCGCCTATGTTGCCGGTGATAGTGACGTTTGTATTCGCATTCGCTGTATGGGCGGCGTGAATACTGCTAATCTGCACGCCGCTGCCATGCTCCGATAACAGGTGGCCAATTATATTGATTTCCACCTTTTCGTCGCCGGCATTGTCAATACGAATAGCATCGCCGTTATTGGTTAATAATGTTCTTGTGTTATCGTCGGTTCCCTCGGCTACGATCTTGTTGCCGTTGCTATCGCCGGGACCGCTGAGCGAGATGGTTACACCTCCCGAAGTCTGCTCGCCATTAACAATAAAACCGGCATCGTCGGCGACACTCAAACCGAAAGCCCCGTTTCGATCGTTAAACCGTATAGTCTTCGCTCTCTGCGTATCGGTGTCCGTGCCGAGATCTATGTATACGGCATCGTCCGCGCTACTAGCCGGGTTCTGACAAAGCCGCTCCGAAGTGGTTCTATCGACCGTGTCACATGTCCCCGCCTTTACCGGCGAAGTCGTTGCCAGCAACGCGCCCAGCGCAAGCATGGACGCGCCGGCGAGAAACGGCGCGAAACTTATAATTCCGCGATTGGTTTTACGAAGGCGTCCGCCTTGTATAAGCACATTGCCCATTAAGGTTACTCTCCCTTTAGAAATTGTACTTTAGTCCGACGCTTCCGGCGTAGCCTTCCACCTCTTCGCCCTGTTGCGTTGAGGCGTCCAGTGCAATCGCATAATCGCCCCAGGAGTACGTCAGGCCGAGACCGATGTCGAGAACGGCTTTTTGGCGCTCGGACGACATGTTGACATCATCCACCTTCGTAATAACTTCACCCTCGAAAGGCATGACGACGCCGAGGCGTCCCTGCATCGCGATGTTGTCCCAGTCGCCCAGCGCGGTCAGGCCTGCACGCCCGGAGAAGGTATCGCCGTCTTCAAGATTGACGGTCGTGCCTTCGGTTGAGGTGTAGCTGTTGTAATCAACCCCGCTCCACGAAACCTGCAGCGAGGGGATGAGGCTGACGGCGTCAAACCCCAGCGACATGTCGCCCCGGCCGGGGAAGACATCCTCGACGAAGTCGGCGCCGAAGACTTGGTCGAAGCTGACCGCCCCTTCTTCGAAGGCGTATCCGATTTCGATGCTTGTGCTAAAAGAGGTCGCGTTCGGATCCGCGGGCGTTCCTCCGCCGTATTCGAAATCGCTTTCGAAATTGGCGAACCGGAACTGTCCGTCAATGAAAGTGTTGTTGCGCTCCCAGGTCGCGCCGAAGGCCGCCGCGATGGATTCGGTTTTTATCTCGATGCTGCCGACTTCGACCCGGGCTTCAGTTTCGTCCTGCGCGTATTCCACGCTTGCATCGAAATTCACGTTTTCCGCCCACGACTCCCTGAAGAGTTTGATGAGCGGAGCGTGAACCCCGAATTGCAGCCCGTGGGTTTTGCTTTCAAAGACGGCCGCTCCCACGGGTTCGTATTCCGCGGTGGAAGTGAAGGGCTTTGCGTAAACATTGGTGTTGTGCTTGGCCTGGCGGTTCCGAAGTCTTTCGTGAAGCGTTTTGGTCTGGGAAAGTTGCGTGAGCACGGCCGCAAAGGTTTCATACACGGTGCTTCCCGTCACCTCTTCGGCGACAAGCGTCCACTGGTTTGCGCCATCCACATTGACAAGCTGGAAAGTGAAGCCGCGGCCAAGAGTCCGGCCCGCCCTGAAATCGCCGGCTTCCGCGCCTGCGGCCGCGATGAAGTTCTCGATGGATATCGCGCCGTCTTCATCGTCCTGGGGAACTCCGGGGAATCCGTCTATGGCCCGGACATTGACGGTGACGGGGTCTCCGTCGAATGCCGAGGCGTTGAGGCGTGCGGTGGACAGAGTTTCGTCGCCGTTGGAAAAGTCGACGTCCACATCGATTTCGCCGCCGCTCGAGGTGAGCGTGTCGAGGCTCAAAGAGGAAGAAGCGCCGGTGAGCGCAAGCCGGCCGGAAAGCGCGATATCCGTGCTCCACGTTCGAGCGGAGTCGATTTCAAGGGTTCCGAGTTCGTTGACGGAAACACTTACGCCGTCGAACTCCGAGGTGGCATCCCAAATGAGCCTGCCTTCCTCGATTCTAATCGTGGCCGTAATGGCATTGTTATTATTGGAATCTGTTCCGAAGGAGGAGTTGGCGCCGGGCGCTCCCGTGATCGTCCAGGTGCCGCTTCCGGTTTTCTCGACAACATCAGCGCCCTCAATGCTGCCGAGGCTGAAACTGTTCGCGTCATCGTCGTCTCCCGTTCCCGTTGCCGTTCCCCTGAGCTCAAGAATCAGGTCGCCGTTGACGCCGCCCCCCGCAATTAAGCCATCACCAAGGCTGGTTCCGTCGCCCATGGAGACTTTTATGTGGCTATCGTTAAAGGCGCTGCTGAGGCTGAAAGTTGTCGGTCCGCCGCCTGAAACCGTAACGCCGTCGTTGAGGTTGACAGTCACAAGTTCGTGGCTGGTATTTTGGATGAGAATGGCGGCCACGTTAGCGGCATCAGTGGTGACATCACTGTTGAGGTCGATGGTCCCGCCGCCTGCCGAGGCGATAACTTCAATGCCGTTTCCGCTGGCCGATGTGACGTCTCCGTTCGTTGTGAGGGTGAAGGCTCCGCTTCCGGCATGGTTAAGGTTGATGCCGTCCCCCCCGCCGGAACCGCTGGAGGCAACGCTTCCGTTCGTTGTGATAGCGACCGTGCCGGCGGTGCCGTCCATATCGACCGATATGCCGTGCTCTGCGGCGCTGATACCGCCGCCCGACTCGCTGCCCAGCTCAACGTTGATGCCGGTGCTAGTGGCGTCCGAGGTGATTGCGATGCCGTTGCCGCTGGAAACATTCAAGCCGAAAGTGCCGTCGTCCCTCACGGTCAAGGAGCCGCCCGCCGGAGCCACCCGCATTATGGTCATATCCGATGAAGAATCCGCCGCGCCCGTGCAATCCACCACCCCGTTCGTAACATCGGTGCAAGTTCCCGCTCCGGCTGGCGAGGCCGCTGCGAGCAACGCGCCGAGCGCAAGCGTCGACGCCGTTGCCATGAAAGGCGCGAAACTTACAATTCCGCTTGCCGTCTTGCGGAGATGCCCGCCTTTTTCTATCGTACCCATGTGAATTCCTTCCCTGTTAGAACTGATACTTGAACCCAACGTTCGCTTCATAGCCGTCCACTTCGCTGCCTTGCAGGGAAGAGACGTCCGCGGAGAGAGTGTACGCATGGTTTTCCTTTTCCCATGTGTAGGCAACGCCGACACCCAGATCGAAAACGGGATCTTCGCGCTTGGAAGACTGGTCCGCACCATCCACCTGCGTGACAACCTCGCCGTCCAGAGGAACGATGACATCGGCGCTGCTCTGCAGGCGCACCACGGCGGGCGCAAAGGCTTTGTGAATAACAACGCCCTCCACAGTGGCTTCGACCATCGCGCCCACGCGTCCGTTGACAACGGTGCCGTCGTCGAGGGAGATGCTCCTGCCGTCGGTGGCAACAAAGTCCGAGAAACCGACCTGGCTCCACGAGACTTGCGCCGAAGGCGTCACGAAGATGTTTTGCACGGCGCCTCCGCCGAGCCAGTCGCCAAGGTTGAGGTCTCCGCCGCCCATAGCACAGCCGACCTCAAGGCCCGCCGTGAACGAATCGGCGGTGTGCGATGCAAGCCGCGTGTCGTCCTCGTCATCCAAGTCGTTGTCGAAGCGGGCATACTGGAACTGGCCGTCCGTGTAGAAACCGCCGCGCTTCCAGGTTGCGCCGACTCCGGCGATGAGCGCGTTGGTCTGGATGTCCTGCTTCTCCTCCACGTCCTCCACCATGATGGTGGCCTCGGTTGTAGCGGTTTGGACGGTAACGTTCGCATCCAGCGTAACGTTCCCCGAGAGTTTCCTGCTAGCCGCGCGAATCGGGGATTGAATGCCGAAACTGACATTACGGATGTTGGTTTCAAAGGGCGCCGCGGTCGTTTCGACCGAGAGGCTTCCGGTTTGGACCTTGCCCCATACGCCCGTGCCCGGTTGGAAATTGCGGTTCTGCGCCCTGCGATGCATGGACTCGGGCTGCCCGAGATGCGCGAGGAC